>CAZAKE010000072.1:0-23179 GCA_964485495.1 uncultured Spirochaetales bacterium | reverse complement strand
TCTCGAAGATCTCCCGGACATCCTCCCCCTTCGTCACCGTACCGAAGTCGACAAAAGTCGGGTCGATGACAATCTGGGGGGTGGCTGTCAGAGCTATGCTGGCCAGACAAATGATGAACATCGACAATACTGTGCGTTTCGTAAAATTGTTTATCAACATATACGATCCGATCATATCACAGAGTTATATCCAGAAAATCATTGATGAACCACCCGAGTTTCATCTTCAAGTGGCCATCCTCTTTCAATCGAACGACTTGCACGATTCGTCCGGATTCATCGACCAACAACATGAACGGCACTGCGCTTATTCCGTATTCCCTGAGGGATTGATTGCCATCTAGGTCGATGTATGTCGGAAACTCGATCTTTCTCACAAGCCGGAAAGCTTCAACCTGATCGAAGACCGCCAAGGAGTGTCGGTACATTGTATTAATGGCTACGACTTCGGCATCTGCTTTCCGAATTCTTTTGATGTTCTTACTGAGAAACTCGAGTTCCTTGCCGCAGAAGGAACAATCGGTATTGAAAAAGACGATAATCGATTTCTTTTCGTAGATGACAGATTCAGGGTTGTTCGGATCGAGTGGCGCCGTCTCTTCATATGCGCTGATATAGTCAAACGGTCGGAGACGCTCGGGTGGAAAATCAGGAATGTAGTCTAATACATCCTGTTTGAGTTTCCTTTTGATTGCGTCGATCTCCTTCCCGAAACTGTCCTTTTCATTCTTGATCGCCCGGAAATCGAAATAGAGGCGTACGTAATGCCAGAAATCCGGATCTTCCTGGTTGAAGTACCTATACGCTTTGAGATCGAAGTACTCTCTGTTTTTATTAAGCTGTTTACATGCTTCGAGATACAGGTCCTCGAGATTATTGAGAGAGGATATGGTTTGGGCTTCTCTCAGATTGTCGTACACAGTCTGCCAGTTTACATCGTCCTTGTCTTCCACGGCATGATACTCATTTAGGGCCCGATTGAGGAGAATTGCGAATTGCGTCTGCTCGCGGAATTCCGGGAGGAATGAACCTATCCTCGAATCGAGAGATTCGAGTCTCTCGTCCATGAACTCGTTGAAAATACCTCGTTCGGCGGTATAAATGAGGAGGTTCCGCCACACCCGGTCATCAAAGAAATCCAAGAGGATGCTCTCAATCTCAGGGATACGATCAGCCCCCGGGAGCAAATAACGCTCTATATAGGTTCGGAGCAGCAGATCGTGTGCCTTGAAGATGTCTCTGCTCTGGGGCGTGAACTCCTCGATCGCTGCATGGAAGGCCGATTCGTCGAATCGTCCCATCTCAGCAACCTGATCACAGATCTGTTCGACGGACATGTTCTCGGAAAATAGGGGAAATGTAAATATTGTCATCACTGATAATGTGATTATAAAAATCATACGATAAATACATGTGTTCATACTCTTTTCCTCTCTGCTGATGCCAACTATTGGATTTGTGTAAGCATAATATACGAAAAAAATCCATAAAAGATAAGTGGAGATGCGATGATTCTATTTATTAAGCAAGTATTGATCCGTTTTGTGTGTGGAAGCCGATGCACTGAGAGACATATTACATTTAATGATTTTATTGAATACCAATTGCCCAATGAAACTAATGATGCATTGTATCCTGAAAATTTGGCATTTATTAGTCTTAAGGAAATGGAAAAAGAAAAAAGGCTCCACATACGTGGAGCCTCTTAGCATTCCGTCTAAATTGGCTAGACGGGTAATTCGTGTGATCTCTTAGGAAGCAGACTCCCAGGTTCCGTCACACTCATCATCGATGCTGTAGGTCCAGTAGTCGTCGTAGTAGTACTCAGCCTGCTCGACAGTCTCACCGCCCCAGGTGGTATCATTGGTACAGGTACCATAGAGGTCTGTGGTAGTACATTCGGCTTCGTCCCAGCCAGCTGCTTCAAGGGCTGTCTTCACGACGCCCGAGGAAACGGTGATCTGGTAGCAGTACTGTCCTTCTTCACCTTCGTAGTAGGTGGTGCTGAAGGTCTTCTCACAACCAACTGCCAACAGAACCACTACCGCTACGATCGCAAACAAAATTGCTTTCTTCATTACACAACTCCTTCGTGTAGATTGTATTTACTGTAATTGTATATCGTTGCTGGAAAAAATCAAGGGCTTTCGAGAAAAAATCCGTAAAAAAACACAATTCTTATACATCTTACTCATTCCCCCTCCCGTCCGAGAAGGGAAAAAACACGAAATCTCGGAACGCGCCATCCGGGTTTCCGTCGCCGTAGGGGTGTTGTTCGTTGGCATTCGCGTGGCAGGTGACGCAGAATTTCGTCTCCATGACCGTTTCCCGGCCCGTAGAGAGATCTTTCACCACCCAGAGCCATCCTCCCCTTGCCGCCGGATCGGAGGGCCGTTTCACCATGGCTGTGAGCATGACCGGTTCGGAACCTTCCTGGTAGTCGGATCCTTCGAAAACCTCCTTGATGATCACGGTTCCCTCGGGGTAGGAGTGGCGTACGCCGTCTTCCGCCGTCGTGATCCGGATGTTCGTCCCGGTTTGGTCGATATAGATCCGCCGGTAGTTGTCCTCGTGTCCCGGGATGGGGTAGTCGAGTTCCGTCTCCGTCGTGCGATCCCATCCGGAATAGTCGGCGGTGAGTAGCGGCTCTCGCCCCTCTTCGGCGCAGCCCGTCAGGAGAAGGGGTAGACAGATAGATGTCACGAAGATACGGATGCACAGCAGGAGCGATGCGCGGGCCGGACAACGAGTTACTCGTGGCGCTGCCGGAGTTTCGATCGTCATTCTTCCGCCTCCTCGAGCTCCTCGAGCTCCTCGAGTTCTCCGAACTCGTCCTCTTCCGCCACATCGGTATCGTTCTTCTCTTCTTTCTCGACCGGTACGGTTTCGGCGGGTTCGGCCGATTCGATCTCCTCAACCTCTTCGACCTCCTCGACGGTGTCCAGCTCCTCGAGCTCCTCGGGCTCTTCGGGCTGATCCAAGGATTCGGCCTCGACTACCTCTTCGAGCTCTTCGATCTCCTCGGCTTCCTGGATCTCCTCGACCTCTTCCACCGATTCGGTGGCATCGACAGACTCCAGCTCCTCGACTTCCTCGATCGCTTCTTCAGCCGGACCGGTCTCGACCGGACTTTCGGCCTGCTCTTCGGTAGGCTCCTCGGTCTGTTCCTCCTCCGCCTCCCTCGTGATTCCCTCCAGCAGATAGACCACCATGTATTCGTCCTTGCCCTTCACCTTGAGGCGAAACGGGCCGTCTACCGTGACCTCGTCCTTGATGGCCTTGTAGGTGTTGGCGGAGATGAGTATCTCTCCCTTCTGTGCGGCGTCACAGAGACGGGACGCGGAGTTGACGTTGTCGCCGATGACCGTGAAGTCGGCCCGCTGTTCCGAGCCGATCATCCCGAGGATTACGTCGCCGGTGTTGATGCCGATTCCCACCCGCAATCCGCTGTAGGAACCGCGGTCGGCGGTTAATTCCTGTTGGATCTCGACGGCCGCCCTGCAGGCCGATATCTCGGGGGTCTGCCCGCTGAACATGGCGACGATCTCGTCGCCGACGTACTTGTCGATGTCCCCGTTGTGCCGCAGGATGATCTCCGACTGGATGTTGAGGATGTCGTTGAGCCGGGAAACCACCTCATCCGGGGTGTTCTGCTCGGTATAGGAGGTGAATCCTCTGATGTCGGAGAACAGGAGCGTCACATAGGCCGCGAGGCCGTCCTTCTCGGTATCCAGCGAGGCGATGGTGGAAGAGGAGACGTACTTCGAGAGCTTGAACCGCTCGTAGAGCCCCCGGATCATCTCGTTCACCGTCCGACCGAGTCTCCCGATCTCATCGTTGGATTCGAGGGAGACCGACGCGTCGAAGTTGCCCTCGGTGACTCCGGCACACGCCTCGCCTATTACCCGAACCGGCCTGATGACCGCGCCACGGATATATTGGCTGAGGATGATGGCCAGAATCAGCACCATGCCGAGGAAGAGGGCCGCCGCGGTCACGAGGGAGTTGAACCGGGCCCGGGTAGACTCCGAGATGTCGTTTTGGACGTCGACGACCCCCCGGATGGTGTGGTCGGAACCGTGACAGCGCGTACACTTCGGCAGGTTGATGAGGGGCGCGTAGACACGGTAGAAGACGCGGTCGTCGTCGTCTTCAGTGACGAAGAGTGCCTCTCCCGGCGGCCGTCCGACGGCAATCTCGAATTGATCCTCCACCGGAGCCATGCCGGTAGGGTCCTTCCTCCGATCGGCGCTGAAAACGTCTCTTCCTAAAAAGGCGTTTACCCCGTCCATGGTTTTCGTATCGACGAATGCCTCGGTGCCGTCCGTTCTGTATAGGTTGATCCGATAATCCGGGTTGATCTCCTGCATGTCGTCGAAGAAGTCCATCACCAGCGGTGCCTGACCCGGCATCATGAAATTCTCAATGGATGTATGCAGGATCTCCGACTGCTGGAGGAGATTCTCCTTGGTCATCGTGTCGATGGTGGAGGCGATGGAGTCGGTAAAGAAGTAGGTGATGCTGCCGATGCCGATGATCAAGCTGATGATGATGAGTAGGTTGACCTTCCTGGTGATGGGGACGAATCGTTTCATGTGCCCTTTCTCCATTTCTGCCGCTCGATTACACCCGTTTGTCCTGAATATCGTTCGCGAATGTCGATGTCGCAGGTATCACGTCTCAACCAAGGGCCCTCGCGATCTTTTCAAGCGCGGTCTCTACGTTTTCACGTGAGTTGAAGGCGCTGATCCGGATGTATCCCTCGCCGCATCTCCCGAATCCGCTCCCCGGTGTACACACCACGCCGGCCTTCTGCAGGAGCAGGTCGAAGAACGACCATGACTCCCTCTCTCCCTTGATCCAGATATAGGGCGAGTTGACGCCGCCGGTGCACTCGTACCCCAGTGCGGTCATCTCCTGCCGGATCAAGGCTGCGTTCCTGAGGTAGAAATCGGTGAGTTCTCGAACCTGCGTGCGTCCCGCATCGGTGTACACGGCCGCCGCCGCCTTCTGTACGGGATATGATACGCCGTTGAATTTCGTCGTGTGCCTGCGGTTCCACAGATCGCGTATTGCCACAGGGCTTCCCGATCCGTCGTATCCCCTGCATTCATGAGGGACGACCGTATAGGCGCAGCGGGTGCCGGTGAATCCCGCGGTCTTCGAGAAGCTGCGGAACTCGACGGCTACCTCCCCGGCGCCGGGGATCTCATAGATAGAGTGGGGGATCGAATCGTCTCGGATGAAGGCCTCATATGCCGCGTCGAACAGGATCAGCGCCTTGTTTGTACGGGCGTATTCGACCCACTCGGTGAGTTGGGCCTTCGTGGCCGTCGCCCCGGTCGGATTGTTCGGGAAGCAGAGGTAGATCAGGTCGGCATCACGCTCCGGGGGGGAGGGAACGAAGTCGTTCTCCGCCGTCGACTCGAGGTATACGAGCCCTCCGTACCGTCCGTCCCGCCATTCGCCGGTCCTGCCGGCCATGACATTCGTGTCGACATATACGGGATAGACCGGATCAGGTACCGCCACGATGATGTCCGTCTCGAATAGCTCCTGAAAATTACCGGTATCACACTTGGCACCGTCGCTGATGAATATCTCGTCCGCCGAGATGTCCGCACCGCGGTCAGTGAAATCCTTCTCCGCGACGACCTCCCGCAGGAATTCGTACCCCTGTTCGGGTCCGTAGCCTCGAAACGACTCGTCCCGCGCCATCTCGTCCACGCCGGCATGGAACGCGTCGACACACGCCGGCGGCAGGGCTCTGGTGACGTCGCCGATCCCGAGTTTGATGATCTGTCTGTCCGGGTTCTCCTCCTGAAAGGCTGCCACCCTCTTGGCGATATCGCTGAACAGGTATGATGCCTGCAGTTTCGCGTAGTTGGTATTTAGTCGTATCATGGTTGTACTCCGTTTTCTTCGAGTAATGGGTTGCGGTCTTTTGCAGTATATATGAAAATCCTCATGATATCCATGGCGTTTATGGTTATGGATAATCGTCCGACGGTGAGATGGGGGGCACGATGACCGTAATCCTGGGTGCGATGGATGAAGAGATCGCCACATACCTGCAGAGGGCCGACACGGAGGAGCGGGGAGAGGGGATGTTCCGGATCCATCTGGGAACATGGAGGGAGCGGCCGGTGCTGATCGCCAAGACCGGTGTCGGCAAGGTCCTCTCCGCCATGGTGACCCAGCGGCTCATCGACTCCTTCCCGATAGAGCGGATCATATTCACCGGCATCGGCGGCGGAATCGATCCGGCCCTGCACATCGGCACCGTCGTAATCGCCGAGGACTGCGTCCAGCACGACTTCGACGCCACGGCCGTCGGATTCGAACGCGGGAGGATCCCGTATACGCCGTACCGGTTCATCCGGTGTGACGAGGGCCTGGTTCGGACCGCGTTGACCTGCGAGGTCGCGGGGACCGATGTCGTACCGGGGAGGATCCTCACGGGCGATCAGTTCATCACCGCCGCGGATTCACGGGATTTTCGGTACCTGCGCGAGGAGCTCCACGGGCATCTCATCGACATGGAGGGGACGAGTGTGGCCCTGGTGGCTGCGGTTCATGCAATACCCTGTCTCGTGATCAGGGTCGTTTCCGACAGGGCGGACGGCAAGGCGCCCGCCGATTTCGGCGCATTTTTGGATCGGGCCTCGGGGTACTCCGGCCGGGTCGTGGAGCACATCCTGGATCATCTCACAATTCGAAGCGGGAGTTGACTTTTTGCCGCTCAACCGGTAGATTTCAGCTTCCGACTGAATACGGCAATTCGAAACCGGTACATTCTATATATAGTGTGGATCGTTACCGTTGAGGAACCATCGAAGGAGAATCTAGTGTCCAAGTCGAATCGAGGAAAAGGCATCTGGGAGAAGATGGGCCGCGGCAGGGGAACCTGCCCCGTGTGTAAGCGCAGCGGCATCAAACTCCTGTATGAGAGAGAGATTAACGAAAAGAAATACATGATCTGCAAACAGTGCAGGGCGGCCCTGGCTCACGGAAAGAAAAAAGAAGAAACCGCGGTCCTGTAAGCCGCACGATTCGTAGCACTCCGGAAAGCATCCCGCCGGATGATGAGAAAGACCTGAGAGATCGGGAAGATTCTGGACCAATAAAAATCGACTACCGATCGAACTACCGAGAGGATGCCGGGGCGAACTCTCTCGAGAGACGGATGAACCGTTCCAGAATCGGACCGTCCCGGGCGATGTCGACCGACGGACCGTCGAGTTCGACGGGGTAGAAATCGACGTAGACGATGCGGCCGTCCACCACTCCCACCGATAGGATGATACTCTCCTCCGCGTAGGGCATCCCCTCCATGCCGGCGAAGAGGAAATTCCCGAGGGAGTAGGCGATCAGACCTCCCCGGTGGGCCTCTACCGGCTGCAGCACGTGAGGGTGGGAACCGACGACCAGGTCGGCCCCGGCTTCCGTCAAGCCCCTGTACAGTGGTATCTGTTCCGCCGACGGCGACCGGCTCCACTCCGTACCGCCATGCACCATCACGACGTCGAAGGCCTCGGGATCGAACTGCCGTGAAAGTTCCGCGACATTCTCATCGGTGGCCCACAGGACTCCCGGCTTGTCCTGCGCCGCGGCGGTCATCCGAAGCCCGTCGAAGCCGTTTTTTTCACGCGGGTATGCCCCCAGGGAGAAGACTCGCACCGGGACCATGCCGGCGGACTCGTCAGGGTCGGCCTCCCACGGCCGGAAGACTGCCTCGAGGTCGGCTCCGGCCCCGGAGGTACCGATCCCCGCTTCCTGCAGATGTGAGAGCGTATCCAGGAATCCCTGCATCCCGAAGTCGAAGGCGTGGTTGTTGGTGAGGGAGACGTAGTCGAATCCCGCCTCCTTCAGCGGCGGCAGCGATTCCGGGGGAAAGCGGAAGGTGTACGATTTCACGGCCGCCACTCCGCCTGTGGTCACGGCACCCTCCAGGTTTCCGATGGTGAGGTCGTGGTCCCGCAGCACCGGGAGGGCGTCATGAAACACCCGTTCGAGCCCGTCTTCGCCCCGTATCAGGGTCTTGGCGATCCCACGCCGGAGCATCATGTCCCCCACCGCCGCGACGCGATAGATCGCCGGAGGGGGAGGGGCGGATGGTCTCCCGCGGAGCCATTCCTCCAACCGGTCGGCCGGAGGCCCGCCCTGCGGAATCCGCCAGGAGAGGACGACCTCCCGCAGCAGCGGGTACTCGGGATCATGGGGATACAAGCCCGACACCGCCAGGGCCTTGTGCGGCAGCCGGATCTCCTCCAGCTCTACGATCCGAACTCTCGGTTCCGACGCGGCCTCGAGCCGTTGGTCGTTCCACGCCTCGAGGGGTATCTCCACCGAGTTCCGCGGATCGAGGAGGTCCACCACGGGGGCGAAATAGGTTCGGTCCACGACGACGGAGCCGGTCGCTGCGATGAGCGTTTCCGGTCTTGCCGTCGGTTTTTGGTCGGGCGCGTTGCCGTGGCGAATTTCGAGGCGCAGGGATGCCGGTTGCAGTCCGTCGATTCTCCTCGATGCCGGCGGACCGTCTTCGGCGGTCACCAGCACGCGTACGCCGTCCCCGAGGTACCGACGAAGGTCTTCGGCCAGCAGTTTCGCGGTTTCTTCGGTGCCGGTCGCAGTGAGGATCGTGACGGGATAGATGTTCTCGGAGTCGGCTCTCCCGACGGCGATCTCCCCGGCGGTGCCGGTGTTTGCCGTGCGCTCCGAATCTGGGGAGGGCATTCTTTTTCCGCACCCGATACATACAATGATGAGCACCGTGGCGATGAGGCACGCCGGGATGATTACACGGTCCGGCCTGCGGCGGCCGCGGAAAAGTTGTCGCCGGCGGGGCGGTCGATTGAGATCTTGCACGAAAGGCATAGTAGCAAAACCGGGTGAACTTGCATATCGGTAGCGATCCCTATATGATTGGCGCATGCCGAACCCGCAGTTGGGAGTTCAGGGGCCGCCGCCTGCCGAACTCTTTCGAAATATCGCTGGAAAATCTATCCACCTCGTAGGAATCAAGGGCACCGGCATGGAGCTGCTGGCCGAATACCTCCACGGTCATGGTGCGCACCTCTTCGGGAGCGACGTGGCCGAGGTGTTCTATACCGATGCGATCTTAAAGGAACTCGGCGTCCCCTTCGCCGAGGGGTTCGCGGCCGAGAATCTCCGTGACGACACCGATCTCGTGGTCTACTCCGCCGCCTACGATCCCGACACTCATCCCGAGATCGTCGCCGCCGCGCACCGTGGGTTGCCGATCATGGAGTACACCCAGGCGTTGGGGGCCATCTCGGCGAGAAGAGACGCGACCGGAATCTCCGGCACCCATGGAAAGACCACCACCACCGCGATGGTCGGTTCCATCCTCATCGCCGGATCGCTGCCGGCGTCGATTCTCGTCGCATCGGCGGTGTCGATCTTCGGCGACAGGTCCGTCGCCATCCGTGGAGAGAAGTATCTCGTGGCCGAGACGTGTGAATACAGGCGACATTTCCATCGATTCCATCCGGACCGCATCGTGATCACGTCGATAGAACCCGACCACCTCGATTATTTCACCGGGATGGAAGACGTCCTGGACGCCTTCGTCGCCTATATCCACCGGCTTTCCCGCGGCGGGGTCTGCATCTACTGCGCCGACGATCGCGGCGCGACCGAGGCGGTCAACCGAGCGGCGGCGGAACGGCCGGATATCCGGATGGTTCCCTACGGCTTCTCGATGGATGGGGAGTATGGGATTACCCGCCTGTCCTCCCCCGATGGACCGGCGGGAAGGAACCGGTTCCGTATCCGCGGTGTCGAGGGAGATATCGAGCTGCGCGTGCCCGGAAGACACTCGGTCCTCAACGCCACGGCGGCGGCAGCGGTGGCGCGGGAGTTGTATCGGACCGAGGCGGACTCAGGCGTGGAGACCTCCCCGCCTGAATCCTTCGAGCCTGTAGACGTGGATCGCACTATCCGGGAGGGACTCTTCGCATTCACCGGATGCCGGCGCAGGAGCGAGTTGGTGGGCACCGCCGGCGGCGTGGTGGTGGTGGACGATTACGGCCATCATCCCACCGAGATCCGGACGACACTGGCCGGCTACCGTGAGTTCTATCCCGGCCGCCGGATGATCGTTTCGTTCATGTCTCACACCTATACCAGAACCGGGGCGCTCCTCGGCGAGTTCGCCGAGAGCTTCTCCGCGGCGGATATCGTCATCCTGCACAAGATCTACGCATCGGCCCGGGAAAAGGCCGGGGGAGTGACCGGCCGGGACCTCCTCGACCGTGTCCGCACCGCGGCCTCCAGGGACGGTCGCCCGGATACGGTATTGTACTACGACGAACCGGACGATGCGCTCGAGTACTGTCTGGACACGTGTACCGATGGAGACCTCTTCGTGACGATGGGAGCCGGCAGCAACTGGACCCTCGGCCGTGCCCTGTTGGATCGGCTCGAGAGGCGAGGCCGAGATCCACACGGCTCGAGTGGGGGGGTGTCGACGTGATCAGCATGACCGGATACGGGTACTCCGAATGTCAGGATCGACGGTTCCACATCACCGTCGAATTGAAATCGGTCAACAACCGCTATCTTGACGTGGTCGTGAATCTTCCGCTGTATCTCGGCCCGCTGGAACAGCAGATCCGCTCCTTCCTTACCCAGAGAATCGGTCGGGGTAGGATCGACGTCTCCGTCAGGATTCGCGAGATGGAGGAGAACCTTTCGGTTTTTCTCGACAAGAAGGCGGTGCAGGCCTACAAGGCCGTCCTGGAGGAACTGCGACAGACAGCAGAGATCGAGGAGCCGATCACCATCGAACACTTTCTCAAGGCCGAGGGCGTGGTAAAGATCGAACGTAATCGCGATCCCGAGGAGTATTGGGAGAGGATCAGAGACAGATTGCAGGAAGCCTTCGAAGAACTCGACAGGAGCAGAAGGGCCGAAGGCCGGCGTACCGAGGAGGATATCCTGCGGTACCTCGGCATGATCGGAGAGGGACGGAAAATCGTCGCGGCCCACGCCGCAACCATTGAGGAGAAAATTCGTTCCGACCTGTTCGAACGGTTCACGCAACTGCTCGGTGACGAGGTGGACCCGACCAGGATCTACGCCGAAACGGCGGTGCAACTCGCACGGCTGAGTGTGAGTGAAGAACTGGAAAGGATGAAGGGACATCTCGAGTCGTTCGCGGGTATCGTCGCGGGGGACGGAGCGAAGGGGAAGAAACTCGATTTCCTCTGCCAGGAACTCAATCGTGAGATCAACACCATCGGTTCGAAGAGTGTCCTCCTTCCGGTAAACCAGGCGGTGATCGAGATGAAGGACGCATTGGAGAACATCAGGGAGCAGCTGCGGAATGTCGAATGACGAAGGCTTCGATACGATCGAACGTGATGAGCGCCATATCGAGACGCATGATCTCAAGATAGCCATCTCGGGGAAGAGTGGATGCGGCAACACCACGGTCAGTACCATGGTGGCGGACTACTTTGGTCTGCGTCTGATCAATTACACCTTCAAGAATCTCGCCCGGGAGCGGGGCATCTCCTTCGAAGCGTTGTGCAAATTGGCCGAAGACGATCCCTCCTATGACCGCTACGTGGACAAGCGGCAGGTAGAATTGGCCCGAGAGGGCCGATGCGTACTCGGCTCCAGACTCGCCATCTGGCTACTCGACGAGGCCGACTTGAAGGTCTTCCTCACCGGATCCATCGAGGAGCGTGCCTGCCGGATCGCCAAGCGAGAGGGAAAGGACTATGAGACGACCCTGAACCACACCCGCGAGAGAGACCGGCGCGATCATGAACGCTACCTACGGCTGTACGGCATCGACAACGACGAGTACGAGTTCGCGGACCTCGTCATTGATACCTCAAAACTCGACCAACAGCAGGTGACGAAACGCATTATCGATACAATCCGACAATAAACTATAGCCTTTCCCAACAGCCGTGGAAACACCGTATTGAGTTCGGCAAGAACTGCGACCAATGCAGAGCGGGAAGAATATGGGCAAAGAGGAATGGCCGGATCGGGGTGTAGGACAACGGTCACCGGCGTAGGAGTGTTGGTAGTGGGTTTGTAAAAATTTTCCTACAATCAGAGACAGCTCAGCAATTCGAAATATGGGTACCGCCATATTTCGAATGTGCCACATTTCTCTTTATTGTTGCCCTTTTCGAGGCGATTCGACGAGGTACGAAGTCGATATCGCAGAAAAGGAACTGATACATGACTACAAATCTGTCAAAATGTGAATCGCTGGAGACAGCTTGCCCGGCAGGACCGGTTGCCACTATACTGAAAAGTATGGAGAAGTTTTTTAATACCACCGGACCCTGTGATCCCGACCGCCACTATATGCTGCCGCCGAAGGAGCGGTTAATCAACGCCCAGCTCGATAAATACATCGGCGGACAGCTTTACTGGGTTCTCCACGCCCCCCGGCAAACCGGGAAAACGACGTTTCTGCTCACTTACATGAAGGAGATCAACGAAAGCGGAGAGGGAATTGCCTGCTACGTCAGTCTGGAACGGGCGCAGGGGCTGAACGATATGGAGCGGGCCATGCCGGCAATCTGTAATGCGATTCGGGAATACGCGGGGAAAAACCTGGGAGAGACCATGGTCCCCGAATTCCCTTCACAAGTGGATCCGGCAAGTCAGCTCTCGTCCATTATGACAAACTGGGCAACGCTTGCCGCGCCCAAACCGCTGATCGTCCTATTCGATGAAGTGGATGTCCTGCGGGACCAGGCGATGATCACCTTTTTGCGGCAGCTCCGGGGCGGCTTTGTGGGACGGGGTGTCGGAACCTTTCCGGTGAGTATCGCTTTGGTGGGGATGCGCGACCTGCGGGATTACCTTATCAAAAGCAAGGACGGGAAAGATGTAAATCCAGGCAGCCCGTTTAACATTAAACATGACTCCGTGAATATTGGAAACTTCTATCCCGAAGACATACGCAAACTGGCCCGGCAGCATACCCAAGCCGCGGGGCAGCAATTTACCGACGAGGCTCTGGAGCTGGTGTGGGAAGAGACCAAAGGGCAGCCCTGGCTGGTGAACGCATTATTATTAAAATGTATCTGGACCATCTGTCCCGACGGAGAGACGGTGACCACCAAGCATATTTACCAGGCCCGGGAGATGCTGATAACGGCGCGGGCGGTGCACCTGGACAGCCTCCAGGAGCGGCTGAAAGACCCGCGGATAAAACGGATTGTGCAGCCGGTGATCACCGGCCAGATGGACATTACCCTCACCGACGGCGACGATTTTCAACTGGCAGTCGATATGGGTCTGGTTGAGAAAAGCGATAACGGCGTCATCATCTCCAATCCCATCTATCGGGAAATTATTAGCCGGGTCCTCTCCCAGGGAATGCAGGATGTAATGCCTCAACCTGAATTTAAATGGAAAAAAAATGACGGGACGCTGGACATGGATGCCCTGTTACGGGAGTTCCAGAAGTTTTGGCGCCGTCACTCCGACATCTGGGAAGAGAAGGCGGATTATTCCGAGGCATTTCCCCATCTTTTGTTGATGGCCTTTCTGCAGCGGATCGTCAACGGCGGGGGCCGGATTGAGCGGGAGTTTGCCGCGGGGCGGGGCCGGGCCGACTTGGCGGTGGAGTACGGCGGTTCGTGGAACATTATCGAGATTAAACTGGTGCACCCGTATGACGGGGTGGAACTAACTAAAGAGGAGGGGCTGGTACAGATAAACCGGTACCGGGAAAAGTTCGGCCCCGAAACACCCTGCTATTTAGTCATCTTCGACCGGACCCCGGCGGGGCGAAAAAAGCCGTGGGAAGAGCGACTCACCTGGGTTGTTGTTGATCCCCCCGGTGGAACGGTTACCGTTATCGGCGGGTGATGGAGATTTACCCCTGCTTGCCCGGCTCTACTGGGTCGTCCACGCCCTTTCTATTTACATTTCGAATTTCTGCTACGCGGTCTATTTACAGAAGAGTGAATAGTTGGTATAGTTATTGCCCACTCGACCCGATGCACACAAACAAATAGGAGCTACGCATGACAATCCCATTGGATCTGTTACTCGACCGGGAAGGCAATGTATACGAGATGACATGCGCCTCCGTTCGCCGTGCGGCCCAGCTGACCGTCACGGGTGACGAAGAGATCGAGAGCGGCGGTAAGGTCGTCTCTCTGGCCATCAAGCAAATTCTCACCGATACGGTTGAATACAGAATCGAAGAATAGCCTGCCCGCGGTCTGTCTCTTCGGGCCCACCGCAGTCGGAAAGACGGCGCTGCTCCGCCGTCTCCTGCCGGGACGGACGGAGGTCATCAGCGTCGACTCGATGCAGGTCTACAGGGGCCTCGACATCGGGACCGCAAAACCGGAGCCGCGGCTCCTCGTGTCGGTACCGCACCACCTCATCGACATCATCGATCCGACGGAGGAGTATAATGTCGGCGAGTTCGTCCGCCTTGCCGACGAAGCCTTTGCCGATATACTCCGTAGGGGGAGAGTCCCCATTTTGTGCGGGGGGACCGCGTTTTATTTCAAGCATTTCATCTACGGACTCCCGCCGTCGCCACCCGGAGACAAGACCGTTCGGGAGAAGCTGGAACGGGAATGTGAGACCCGAGGCCTCGATGCCCTCTACCACGATCTCCGGCAGGTGGATCCGGTGACGGCCGGGCGCGTCTCTCCCAACGACAGGTACCGGATTACGCGCGCACTGGAAGTATGGCGTGTCGCCGGCAAACCCCTCTCGTCGTTTGTGCCGCCTGCCGTACCCAGAGAAGGATATCGATTTCTGCTCATCGGGTTGCGGCGGCCGCGCGATGAGCTCTATCGAAGGATCGAATGCAGGGTGCGGGAGATGTTCGAAAAAGGTCTCGCGGATGAGTTCCGTTCCATGCGAGCCCGAGGCTATACCGCCGACACGCCCGGCATGCGGGGAATCGGATACCGCGAGTTCTTCCTCGCCGCTCGCCTCGGCTGCACCACGGCGGCCGAGGTGGTGGAGATGATCGCCGGAAACTCCCGCAGATACGCCAAGCGCCAGATCACCTTCTTCAGATCGATTCCCGGCGTACGGTGGTATTCACCGGAAGAGACGGAGTCGATCCGGGGTGAGATCCTCGAGTGTATCGAAGATTGATTTTCGCCGACGCATAGGATACAATTTCTACATGAAATCGAAAATACTCACGATCCTGCGAACGTGTATATGTGTGGTAATGGTATCCACCCTATCCGTCGGGGTTTTCGCCCAGGAGACCGGCGCCGAAGCCGTAGTAATCTATGCGCAAGGCGAGGGATTCGCGGTCATCAGGGGTGAAGAGGAACTCTTCTACGATCTCGAAGTAGAACCTGCCGAAGGGGTCAAACTCGTCGGCGGTGACTTCATCACGACCTTCGAGAATACCTTCATCGAGCTGCAGCTCTATCCGTCGGAATCGGTGGTCAAGGTCTCGGAAAACACCAGTTTTTCGGTCGAGTCGGTCGGCGAGAGCGGCGGCGGCTTCTTTTCACTCACCTACGGTAGACTCCGCGCCAGGGTGAAGCGGCTCTTCGGCGGCGAGGAGTTCAAGATCACGGGTCCCAGTGTCGTCGCCGGGGTCCGGGGCACGGATTTCGGATATGATCGTATATTCGATGCGAAAGCCCCGGAGATCACCAAATCCAGAGTCTATTGTTTCGAGGGTGTGGTGGAGGTGGCCGCGGCTCCGGCCGAGGCGGCTGAGAGTATCTCCGACGAGGGTACGACCGAGGTGATCGTGATATATGCCAATCAGATGGTTGAGGTGGAGGAGATCGACGTCGAAGAGCCGGAGCCCGAGGCGGATACGGAGGGGGCCCCGGCGATCGAGACGCCTGCTCCTTCGAGAAAACTCACCATGGTCAAACGGGAGATTGCCGATGAGATCGAAACCTACTGGGACGTCAACGTGTTCAAGGGCCGCCTGCTGCAGGAGTCGGAAGCGGAATCGGAACCCGAGCCGGCGATCGAACCCGTAGAGACGGCCGTCGAGGAGACGCCGGCCGTCTCAGAGGAGATCGCGCAGGCGGCCGAAGAGGAGAAGGCGCAAGCCGAGAAACGGAGGAAGACCTATGTAGGCTCCTCGATCGCGCTGTTCTCTACCGGCGCGGTCATGGAGGCGGCGGGAGCCGTGACGGCATTCGCCCTGAGTTCATGGATCCCGTCGGCGGATGTCGCAATTACCCGCCCGTTGGGATTGACCTTCATGGGGGCGGGGGGCGTACTGATCGCCGGAGGCTTCATCCCGCTCATCATGGCGCTCGTTTCCAATTCGGTCGAATAGGGAATTCCCATCACCGGCCGTTCGGCGAGCTGTCTATTCGGGTATCGTCTCCAAGGGTTCATCCTGCATCCTCTCGATACCGGTGATGACCCAGTATTCGCCCCTGTTTTCCATCGAGAGCCTGTCTCTCCTGTCGAGAACCACGGTCCTGACGGTGGTGTTCTCCGGGTTTTCGGCGTCCTTCGACTCGACGGTCCATTTATAGTAATCTACTACGTAGATCCCTTCCGACTCCTGCCGAATCTCCAGGTTGGAGTGGCCGTAGGGAACAGATCCTGACTTCAGCCGGGGTCTGTCGGCTTCGATCCAGGCCTGCGCGTCCACATACCCGCTGCGCCCTTCGTATCCCTCCCGCATCTTCGAGATCACGTACAGATTGGTGGCCTCCCGGACCTCCTCCGCTCCGGCATCGCCGGTCACGCAGTCCTCCATGGTCATATGGTCGAAGGTGTTCAGGCCCAGATAAAATGTCTCGATCACCTGCTCGGGGCTCATCCCGACCGTGATAGGCGGGGCCAGCACATTCTGCAGGATCGAGCCGACGATAGATCCGACCAATACCAAAACCACACCCGAAATCGCCAGGATCCGCCAGTGGTTATGGAGGAATGTTGTGGTCCGATAGTCGCGGTCGTACTTCTTTTGTAGGACCGCCGCCTGATCCTCGAGTGCGGTCCTGCCGCCGGCCGCCAGGGGCTCCTCATATCCGTTGCGGACCCAGGCGGTAAGGTTGTCCCGCCACTCTTTGAGGTCCGGCGGTTCCCCCTCCTCCTTGCCGAGGGTGCGCATCACCGCCGATGAGATCTCCGAGCCGATGCCGGGCCGGACCAGGTGCGGCGGCAGGATCTTCCTGATCCGCATCTGGCGATGGATCTCCTCTTCAGAGTCGGCCATGAAGGGCCATTCTCCGGTGAGGATGCGGTATGTCATGACGGCTATGGAGAAGGCATAGTTCCGATCCGTTTCCAGATCGGGATTATTGAGGATCTCAAACGTCAGGATCCGCTCGCTGGTGGTCTGGGTACTCTGGATTCGCTCGATCATCGTCCTCGGAAAGAAGAGGATTCCCCCCTCTTCCAGGTAGATGATGCTGTTCAACTGTATGCGGAGATCCGCGTGAACGTTTTCCCGCATGAAAATGAGGGCGTTGACGAACTCCAGCAGGGATTTGAGGGCATTCTTGGGTGAGTATTCGAGCACCTGATTCAGCGTCTTGCCCGACAGAAACGGTCCGTAGACGTAGATCTCTCCCTCGTGTTCGAAGATCCCCTGGACGGGCCACTCGGTGAGACGATTGTCCCGAACGATCCATCCGACCTCCTGCTGCTTCTCACTCTGCCGATTCGCCTTTTGCGGCCTGCGATTACTCGCAATCTTCAGTCCGAGATATTCCTGATTGTCGCTCTCGATTCGAACAAACCGTTCGTTGATAGGCGAGATAGTCCGCGCAACACTCATCTGTTTTCCTCTCAATGTGTGTAGGTGATAGAATTACGATTTCGACCCTATTCCCTGTCCTTTCAAGCTGATACGTTTGAAAGAACCTCATCTGTAAGATACCGAAATTCGTCGTGAGGTTACAAGTTTTTCTCTCCGAAGACGATGGCCGAAAAGATCAGTATCTCGGTGCCGGCGTCCTTCCAGCAATCGCCGTGCAGACCGGCCTTCATGCAGGTGTGTTTCAGGAATGTGTCCCGATCCCAGCCCTGCTCGGTGGCTACCTGCGGGAGGAGCACCCCGGAGCGGCCGTTCTTCCGAATCAGGATGCCGTGCGTTCCCACCTGAATCTCGTCCGTAGCATGCACCGGAACCATGGGAGTAAGGACCGAGATCTCGATATCGAACCGGTCCGCTTCGGCGGTCGAAAGAGGGGGAAACCTGGGGTCGCCGAACGCACTCGAACGGGCTATCTCCCGGATCGTCAGGGAGAGCGGCTCCGGACTGGTCATCCTGCCGATGCAGCCCCTGAGCGATCCGTCGATATGCAGCGTGACGAACACTCCGCACGGCTCCTCCGGACCCGGCTGCTCCGGGTAGCGGGGTTCTCGGTGTTCCAGTTCCGCCTCGATTGTCTCTCGGGCGGTCTCGAGGAGATATCGTTTCTGGTCATCTGTGAGAGAAAACATCGGTCTTTCCTTTATTTATTCCTTCATGCATCTGAGAACTTCATTCGTAAACCGGTTGGTACCGTTATACAAAGTACGCATAGGCTCCGTACCACACCCGCGGTTCCTTCTCATCACTCCCCGAGACTCCGACCGATCGTTCGACCATTCTCCCGGTCGAAGATGCCGGGGAGGCGATCTGCCGTACCGCCGGGACGGCCCCTTCAAGCGCGGCGGCGCCACACATGGAGATCTCTCCACGGGCCCGTGCCGAAGTCAGGTCCAGGTCCTCGCCGGTGAGGATGCGCCTGCAGGCCTCGGTTTTCCTGTCCGCCTCGGCGGGAGGGGCGGGGGAACACAGATTCGAGGAGACGACGAAAAGCGTCCGCTCGGGGAATTCCTCCGCCACGGCGCGCAGCGCACCGGACAGCAGTCGTGACACGGTACGAGAGTTCGAACCGACGATGATCGGGAGCAGTTCGGCCTCGGGAAACAGGTGGCGGATAAACGGGAGAGCCGTCTCGATGGCATGTTCCTCCAGATGGGGGATGTCGTTTATCTCGATACGCGTCCCGCAGTCGGCCATGTGGGTGATTACATCTCGGGCCACCGGTACGGGACCGAGGGGGGTGAGGAATCGGTTGGACTCCGTGAGGAAAACGGCATCCCGCCGTTCGCGATGGACGGGGGCGATCACGACTACGAGTTCCGGTGCCTGCACCGACCGCGATGCGGTGACGGCGGTAAACCCGGCAGCCATGATCCTTCCGGCATATTCGTATCCGGCGTGGGGAACCATTATGAGCCGCGGCGGATCGCCACCGGGACCTTCGGCGTCGGTATCTTCCGCTTCGGAGATCAGTTCGGCGATGAGACGCTCGAGCTGTTCCGGTTCGGAGGGATAGAAGATACCGTCGACTATGGTCTCGCGGGATTTTTTTGTGCTGTCGCCCGTCTCTTTCATGTCATTAGTATGGAACAGAGTCCCGATTTTTGCAAATTTCGGGGGATGGCTGCATCACGAGGCTGCATCGAACAGCCGATCGAGGCGCTTTCGGTCCAGCACGATGCTCAGGTTCTTCTCCCGGGTCGGCAAGACGAGTCCCCGTTTTCCGTCCTTCGCCCTCCGCAGGTACTTCACCTGGGTATAGTACAGTTCTCCTTTCCCGCCGGAACGCCCCTTCGAGTAGAAGAGCGCGAGGTTTCCCGCGTCCAGAAGATTGTCGAGGGGAACGCTCTTTCCGGGGATGGCCTTGATGAAGACGTATCCGCCGGGAAAATCTCTGGTGTGGAGCCACCAATCGTTGCCTTTGACGTGACGGCGCAAAAGTTCGTCGTTCTCCGCCGCGGTCCTGCCGACGAGGATGATGAATTCGCCCGACCGGTACCGCAGGCCGGGAACCGCATCGGGAGCCGCTCGTGTCGCTCCTCCCGTCTTGCGTCCCGCGGTGCCGCCGGATGCCGATGCACCGGCGGAGTCGATTCCCTCGGCGAGGCGGATCACCTCCTGCTCATCGGCGTCGTCCATCGCCTCCAAATCGGCTTTACGCCGTTCCAGCTCCGCCATCTCCCGTCGCAGCGACTCCACCCGACGGTGTTCGTGTTCGTATCTCGCCTTGTCCTTCTTATATTTGTCGTAATACTCCTGGGCGTTCCGTTGAGGCGGGAGCGAGGGATTCAGGGGGATGTCGACCGCACCTCCGGTGTAGAAGTTTTCACACTCCAACGAGTCGCTTCCGGCACTGATCGCATGCAGGTTGCTCATGATCAGATCGCCATACTGCTGTAAAGACTCGAAATTTTCGGCTTCGTCGGTGTTTCGTGCCGCCGTCCGTAGGCGACTCGATAGCTTCCTGAGTTCCCGCGTCACCGCGGCGATCGCCTCGGAACGGAGCTGCTCCGCCCGTTCGGAGGACGACTCGCGGGCGTAGAACCGTTCGACCCGTTCGTTGAAGCTCTCCTCGCCGGGGATCTCTCTGATCTCGTAGGTGCGCACGGCGGTACGACGGTCCGCATCCTCGGGGGTATATCGACAGCCCGATACCTCGTTTCGTTTCGGTCTGCGGTAGAAGGCGTCCAGGATGGTGCCGTCCGCCGCGCAGGCGATGATGTTGGCGGCCCCGCCCCAGAGCCTGATCCACAATACCGTCGCTTCGCCTCCGCGCCGCACGAGGAGCTTCACGATCCTGTCGTCCCCCAGTTGTCCGGCCTCCTCGATGCGCCCGCCGGTGATCCTCGAGCGGAGGAGCTGGGCGAAGCGTTGCAGCGTCGTATTGTCTTTGGGCGGGGAGTTTCGTATGGCATGGAGCCGGGTCTTCTTCTGCTCCAAAGACACCAGGAGCTGAAACCGGCCGGCGGCGAACTCACCGGCCGGGGGCTTCTCTCCTCCGGGCCGGAAAACTTCCAAAACCAGGCTCGCGAAATCAGGCTGACGGACCTTCTGGATGAAGCACCCCGACAGTCGCAGTTCCGATAGTATGAGATCGATCTCCTTCCAGTTCAGTGACATGGCTATCGGTATCCGGTTCGTATATATTCATCGAACAGCCGGCCGATACACGCCGTCAGGCCGTCCATCTCTTCGGGCCGTCCGACGGTGATGCGCACGAAATCGTCGATACCGGGCGTATCGAAGTATCGGACCAGATACCCCTCACCCCTCAGCCTCTCATATACTTCGCGTCCGGGCAAGCCCGGCTTCGAGGCGAATACGAAGTTACTCTTGGAGGGGAGTACTCGCCATCCCGCGTCTCGCAGCCGTCCGGCGAAATCGTCACGGGTGGCGATCACCTTGGTCAGAATTTCGTCGTAATACGCGGTGTCCTCCATCGCCAGGATTCCCAGCTTCTGGGAGAGCCCGTCCAGGGGATACGAGTTGAAGGAGTCCTTCACCGTGGTGAGGGCCGAGATCAATTTCCTGTCACCCATGGCGTAGCCGATCCGGGCACCGGCCAGTGAGAAAGCCTTGGAATAGGTCCGGACCACCAACAGGTTCTCGTATTCGTCCGTGAGATCCAGAACACTCTCGGCCCCGAAATCGACATACGCCTCGTCGACGATTACGGCGCGATCCCTCGTGTACCTGTCGAGGTATCCGCGAATCTCATCCGCCGGCAGGGCGAGACCGGTCGGCGCATTGGGATTGGCGATGATGGCGCCGCATGAATCCGGCTCATCGAGAAACGCCTCCAGATCGATGGTGAAGTCGGGGCCCATCGGAATTCGACGGAAGGGGATGTCATAGAGTGTGCAGTACACCGGATAGAAGCTGTAGGTAAACTCCGGAAACAGGAGCGGCCCGGCCTCGGGGCCGAAGAAGGCGTAGAACGCGAACGCAAGCACTTCGTCCGATCCGTTCCCGACGAAGACGTTCTCGGTTCCCACGTCGTACCGATCGGCAATCGCGGCGCGCAACTCGCCGCACAGCGGGTCGGGATACAGCCTCAGCTGCTCGTACTCGTATCCGCGCAGGAGATCTCGGATTCCCGGCGCGGGCGGGTAGGGGTTCTCGTTGGTGTTGAGTTTCACATACGTGCGCTCTTGGGGTTGTTCCCCGGGCACATATGGTGTGAGTGAATTGAGCCGTTCGGCAAAAATCATGCTGTCTCTCCCTATGTACGGTATTCGTTCGTCGGTAAAACGAATGGGCGGATCTCCGAGATAAGGTAAAAGGACCCGGTCACCAGGATCGGTCTGTGTGTACCGGCCAGTCTCAACGCCTCGAGCCAGGCCTCCCGGGGATCCGGCAGCAGCCTGCAGTCGTCGCAGTGACCCGCGAGTACGGCATGCACGCCTGCCGGATCGCTCCGCTTGAACGTGCCGGGGGTGGTAACCACCGCGGCGGTGAATCTCGATCCGAGGATCCGGCACATCCCCGCCACGTCCTTCCCCGCCACCGAGCCGAAGAGCAGCACCTTTTCTCCTCCGTATTGCCCCTCGAACAGCTCCTCGAACGATTCGAGGACGCGCCCGACCGAGTTCGGGGTGTGGGCGCCGTCGAGAACCACCGGCACGGGAAAACGGCCCGGTGTGAAGAGTTCGAACCGGCCCGGCAGACTTGCCGACGAAAGACCTCGTTTCAACTCGTCCGGCCCAAAGGAGAGATGACCACGGCTGCGCAGGGTGTCCAGGATGAGCCATGCCGTGGCGGCATTCTCCGCCTGGAATACACCCTTGAGTGCGAGGGGTGTCTCCAGGACGGCGCCGTCACGCCGTCGAATTACCAGGCCGTGTCGATTCTGCCGGAGTTCCGTTATCTCTTCCGAGGTACGGATCAGTGGAGAACCGAGTCCGGCCGCGCGCCCTTCGATCACGTCACATGCCTCCGGACCGAGAAAGCCCGTGACCACCGGCACCCCGGGCTTGATGATCCCGGCCTTCTCCGCGGCGATCGCTTCGATGGTTGTCCCGAGGATCTCGGTGTGCTCGAGTTCGATCGGGGTGATGCCGCAGATCTCGGGTGTGATCACGTTGGTGGTATCCAGGCGGCCGCCGATGCCGGTTTCGATGACGGCCCAGTCGCAGCCCGCGTTCCGGAAGATGAGGAACCCGAGCAGGGTCAGGAGCTCGAAGGTGGTCGGCGGCTCGGAGTCCGGAAACGCCTCGAGATCGGTGTGGTCGATCCGATCCGCAATCTGGTTTACCAGATCCACGATCAGGTCGTCTGCCGCCTCGGATCTGTCGACCATGAACCGTTCCTTGTATCCGGTCACGTGGGGCGAGATGAAGAGCCCAGATCGGAAGAGCGTCGTGTAGGGAAAGAGTGTAGATCTCGGTGGTC
>CAZAKE010000071.1:8355-23349 GCA_964485495.1 uncultured Spirochaetales bacterium | reverse complement strand
ATAGGGTGAAAGGGACCGCCTTGGTCTTACGCTGCAATCGATTGGCCGAGGCGGCGGTTCGGATGGTGTGGGCGTGATGAATCGGCAGCCCGGTGAATCCGTCTCGTTCAATCCTGGAGGGTATGAAGCTTTCCGGCGGCTCCGGCAGGGGATCGTCGAATTCCTTTGGTACGAGAAACAATCCCCTGTCCCTGCCGGGTACCCTGTCCCGGCATTCTTCGGAATATGGCGTCACTCGGGCGATCGGCTTTCCGGCTTTCGCGATTATCACCACTTCACCCATCAACACATGTTGGAGCAAACGTGAGAGGTGTGTCTTGGCTTCGTGAATGTTGACGGTCATGTAATTTCCCTCCTATGAGTCTATAATAGACTTAGTGTATACCTTAGTCAATTTATGGGATAATTGATGCAGCAGTTCCAATCGCTCCTACAGCAATCATCCGATTTCCTATAGAATTGGGACGACACCCGGAAAACAAGGAGTTACCATGCAATACAAGACCTTAGGCAAGAGCGACATGAGGGTTTCGGTCATAGCCCTCGGATGCTGGCAGTTCGCCGGCGGGCAGATGTGGGGAGAGCAAGAGGACAAGGCCTCGATAGAGACGGTGCACGCCGCCATCGACAGCGGCATCAATCTTCTGGACACCGCAGAGGGGTACGGTGACGGCAAGTCGGAGGAGGTGGTGGGAAAGGCACTGGCCGGCAAGCGGGACAAGGTCTTTATCGCCACCAAGGCGAGTGGCCCGACCTTTGCGCCGGATGAGCTGCGGAATGCCTGTGAGAAGAGCCTCGAGCGACTCGATACCGACTACATCGACCTCTACCAGCTGCACTGGCCACGGCCCGACACCATGGTACCGGCGGCGGAGATCCTCGAGACCGTGCGCCGGCTGCAGGAGGAGGGCAAGATCAGGCAGTTCGGGGTGTGCAACTTCGGTCCCGGCGACATGGAGGGGTTCCTGCCCAACAACGAGATCGTCTCCAATCAGATGAACTACAGCCTCCTGTGGCGGGGCATCGAGTACGGTGTAGTGCCACTCTGCGAAAAGGAGGGGATCGGGATCCTCACCTACAGCACCCTGGTCCACGGGCTCCTCTCCGGCAGATACGATTCGCTGGATGCCTTCCCTGCGGGGCGGGCCCGATCTCGGCACTTCTCGGGGGAACGGGAGCACGTCCGCCACGGTGAACCCGGGCATGAGGAGCTCACCTCGAGAACGCTGTCTAGGATCTCCGAGCTGTGCGGCGAATACGGCGTGTCCATGGTCGACGCCGCCTACGGCTGGGCACTCCATCAACCCGGTGTCACCTCGGTGTTGGCCGGCTCGCGCACCGTTGCACAGATCGAGCAGAACGCCGCGGTGGCTGATATCGAGTTTCCCGACAGCTTCCTGGGGGCACTCACCGAGGCCACTGACGAGTTGAAGGAGATATTTGGAAACGCACTGGACATGTGGCAATCGCCGGGAAGGATCCGGCTTTAGGCGCATGCGTCGGCCTTGCTCCGACATGCGGCCGCCGATTACGGCCACATCGTAGGTGCGTGTTTCAGCTTGAAATTCGTCTTGGGCATGGAGCAAGTATACTCCAATAATTTCGTTACGCTATCCTCATGATCGGGTACGGTATATGAAGAGGCAGATAGAGTACGGTTACAACACATCTCTATCCGGCCGAGTCGCATTGCCAATGGATCCGACGAAGCTATTACGGTATCTCATCCCAGTCGGGTATCGAACGATCGGGCACCTTCGATAGGATTCGGTCTGCGTCTGCAAACAACTGCCTCTTATCCGTCTCGCCGATGTATCGTCGAAGATGTTCGCTGGCCTCAAGCTCCCCGATCTCTTTCGTAAGTGCATACACCGCCAGTTGATTTAGCGATACTCCTTGCTGTGTTGACATCCGTAGCAAGCGCTGTTTCAACTCATCCGGTACTCGCAACGTCAAGGTGTGTTTATTGGTCGCCATGCCGATTCCTCCACTCACCGATAAAATCGCGGGGTGTGATCACGCTAAAGGAGTCGAATGATAGGTCTGTATTTACGGTGAAATCCTTCGTATTGCTGGTGATCAGATACTCACTGCCACTTGCAACGGCTAATTCTACGAACATGTTGTCTGCTTCATCCTGTAGGTTCGGTCGCCATCGAAACGGTATTGTAGTGGGTACCGCTACGGAAGCCACAAAACGAAGAAATGTCTCGGCTTCTGATTGGGATAGCGCAAGCTGCTGTAAAGACTCCTTCCTCAATAACACGTCCTGGTACTCTCCAAACACCGAAACCGAAACAGCCATGCGGAGATCCCCTCTTCGAATGAGCTGCAGAATAACCCAAGAAGCACCACGGGAGGAGTATAATCCCTCGTAGATGACATTTGTGTCTATCGTCACCCGCATAGAAGAAAAGATAGCATATATAGTGTCACTTTCCAACCAGTAATGTACACCGCTCTTCGTCTTCATCATGTAGCTGGACACCGCCGAGGGGTACGGTGACGGCAAGTCGGAGGAGGTGGTGGGAAAGGCACTGGCCGGCAAGCGGGACAAGGTCTATATCGCCACCAAGGCGAGTGGCACTCACCGAGGCCACCGACGAGTTGAAGGAGATCTTTGGAAACGCACTGGACATGTGGCAATCGCCGGGAAGGATCCGGCTTTAGGCGCATGCGTCGGCCTTAATACACCCTCACCTCGAAGATACGGGCATGGGGATCGCCGTACGTAAAGCTGACGGTGATCCTGATGCGGTCGCACTCGATCTCTATCTCGGGCCGGTGGATCGCCAACCGTTGGTGGTTGTCCCGGACTGACTCAGATTCGACTACCCGGTCACCGCGGAGATATTCCACTCGGTAATCCTTCACCAGGGTTTCCGGCAACTCCCTCCTGCTTCGCTGCTTCTTCTGATCGAACAGGCTTGGGGCGATCTCGGTCGAGAGGTTGGTATCGAACTTCAGGTGGAGTTCTTTGGGATGT
Source organism: uncultured Spirochaetales bacterium (assembly GCA_964485495.1). Lineage (GTDB taxonomy): Bacteria > Spirochaetota > Spirochaetia > CAZAKE01 > CAZAKE01 > CAZAKE01. Next base: position 20,363 of record CAZAKE010000071.1, on the reverse strand, counting down.
ATCGGAGCCGAAAAATTCAGCTCGATCCACTCGCCGTCGAGACCCGCTGCTTCGGAGATCCAGCAGTTGGATCGCTCCTTGACCCTGCGGGCGATGCCGTTGATGACGTTGCTACCGGCCCCCTCTGCGAGAGCACTGGAACAGGTGATCTCTGCCGACCTCGCCAGATCGGCCACGTCCTCATTGACATATCCGGGGATGTAGCAGTCGTCTCTCAGGAGGGTTTGCTGTAACTCGGTGATGTGTGCCGACAGGCCACGGATGGGGACGCCCATCTCGATACACATGGCGGCCGCCGTTCCCACCGCCTGGCCATTGACCGCACAGGTCGCCATCACCCTAATTGAGCCGAAAGCCGAATGTGAGGCGCTGATGGCCCGGCCGCCGAGGAAGAGATTGTCCAGGTCTCTGGCGTAGAGGGAGCGGTAGGGGATGGTGTAGACGTCCTCCGGCACCGGATGGTCGATCCTGCCGATGGGGTTCCGGAGGCCGTCCACGCAGTGGATGTCCAGCGACCAGCCGCCGAATGAGACGGCGTCCTCGAAGATCCGGCCTTCCATCAGGTCCTGAGCCTTCAGTATGTAGTCGCCCACGATCCTGCGGCTCTCCCGTTTTCCCGGCAGGGAGCCGACCCAATCCAGGGCGTAGTTTTCGGCTCCGTGGTCGCCGCCGTTCTTGATGTGATCCCAGATGCCGTATACGGCCTTGAGGAGTTCGTCCCGGATGGTCTCGGCGTCGTCGATGATGTCTTCGTTCACCCCGCCCAGCTCGATCCACCAGTAGCCGCTGCCGATGCTCCTATGCGGCCAGTTGGCCAGGTCCTCCTCCGAATAGGTGATGGCCCTGCCATCGGTCAGGACCTCGTTCATGTGACAGTTTAGAAAGAGGTCCAGATTCTCCTGGAACCGGGCCTTCTCCCAGAGTATGGTGTCGAACACCGAGAAGGAAACCTGCGGGTTCCGGTTCAGGTTCCCCAGCAGGATCTCCTCGATGATGCCGGTCTCACGGGCGTCCGGCCGCCGGCCGTGGTGGTTGGCGCCGGAGATGTTGACCCGGATCTCGGAGCCGGCGTTCCCACCCAACACCGGCCGGTCTTGGATGAGCGCCGTCTTCGCGCCGTGCCGCGCCGACGCGATGGCCGCGCAGAGCCCCGACATGCCGCCGCCGACTACGACCACGTCGTAGGTGAGTGTTTTAGCCTGATAGTTCGTCTTGAACATGAAGTAAGTATACTCCAATTCTTTGGATACGTAATCCTCATGATCGGCCAAGGTATGTGAGCAGGTGGACGGCTGTCTATATGACGATGCTTCCTCCCTCCGACAGTGTCCTCCTGAGTCTCGCAGTGGCAACTTCCGCCACCGGGATCTCCTTATCCAGGGCCAGTGCGCAGGCGACTCCCGCCGCCTCGCCGGTCTGATTGCAGTTCACCATCACGCGGGTACCGCCATACGCCTCTCTTTCAGCGTCGACGAGGCGTCCGGCCACGAGCAGGTTGAGGGATCCCTTCGGGACCAGGCTCTTATAGGGGATGTGGTAGCATGACGGCGTCGGTTTTGCATCGTCTCTCCAACGGCTCCACTCCAGTTGTTTTCCGGGTTTTCTGAAGCTCTTCCGGCCGTCAAGATAGTAGAGGGCCGTACCTTCTGGTGCATGCACGTCCAGGGGATAGATTCCGTTGGCGATGGCGTCTTCGAAGTGATGTCCCGAGAGGAGTTCGTCCATGGTGGTCCGGTGGAGGCAGCAGGCATGCCAGGTCTCCCTGACTCCTATGCAGTGGGCCAGAGAGACGAGAGAGACGTCCGATGCATGTCCGGGAAACCGCTTTCGAATCATGTCCAGGAACGCGACGGCGATCCTGCGACCGTTGAGGTAGGCTTGGGTGAGGTCGTCGGCGTCACTGGCGTCGAAATCGAACACCCGGGCGCCGAAGACATTGCTGACATGGGGATTTCCCGGCACGATGTCGATCCAGGGGTTACTCATGGGAAAACCGAATTCGATCCGGAGCGATTGCACCTCGTCCCAGATACGCAATGTGAGATGTTCGCGCTGTATTTGCTCCAACCCGTCTGCCAGTATCTGATACGATGTGGCCTGCAGGGGAGAGTGTTGGATCGCCTCGAATTCCGCCCGTCGTACCAGGTCTCCGTCTTCACTCGCGTCGATGAACATGGATGCCGAGATCGCCCGGCGCCCGGACTTATCCTCCACTACGATAGCCGTAACGCGATTGCCGTCCATGAATGGGGTCGAGAAGCGGGATGAGAGGAAGAGCGTGACTCCGTTGTCCACGGCCAGCGAATCGAGCTCACAGGCAAGCATCGCCGCGTTGAATTTATACTGTACGCGGTCGATGGGATCAATCTCCGTTACGGCCGACCGTCTCTTCAGCCGTTCCACCATCTCGTCCAGGAGGCCGCCGATGATCTTCCTTTCCCCGGCAACATCGAAGGTGGAGTGCCAGTGGGTCACCTGGCCGGCGGTGGCCATGCCGCCGAGGATGGTGTGCTGCTCTACCACCGCCACCCGCAATCCCAGTCTGGCGGCACGGACCGCCGCGAAAACCCCGGTGCAGCTGCCCCCCACGACACATAGATCAAAATGCCCCGCGATGGGGATCTTTCGTTCCGGTTCGGTGATGTAGTCCATTTGGTTCCTCCTCTGTTAACTCCGGATATCACCGTAGATTGCCTACACCAAGACAGGTGAATACATCCGAAACCCATTGTATACTTGCTGTTGGTTGTATTGATAGGAGCCGATTTTTGGAAAACTCGCATAATCTTTGGAAATGTAATGGAAGCGATGAATATTGTGTCTTTATCTACTTTTATAAATGTGGTGTTCCCGGTTTATTCTATGCGTTTCAAGGGACAAGATTTTCTTTATTGTTGATTTCCTTGTCCTGATACGCGACCTACACTCCGGCCCCTTATTTGACTCTTCCCAGCCGGGAGTATAGAATTACCGTTAGAGGAGATGGATGAAAGCTCTGCCCATCGGGATCAGCACTCTTGCCACAATTATCGACGCGGACATGGTTTACGTGGACAAAACCGGAATTATCGGACCGCTGGTAACGAAACCGGGCCGGTATTTTCTCGCCCGTCCGCGGCGCTTCGGCAAGAGCCTGCTGGTGGACACCTTTAGGGAGCTGTTTAGGGGGAATGAAAGACTCTTCCGGGGGCTTACGATCCACGATACATGGGATTGGTCTCGGAAATATCCGGTAATAAAAATCGATTTCGCCTCCGGGGTCCTTACGACCCGGAAAGAGCTTGATCGACGGCTTATCCATCTTTTAAAAGAAAATGCCCGGAATTTACAGCTCGATATAGACTGGGATACCGATTTGCCTGGAAAATTAGAGAATTTGATAACCGAAGCGGCCGCAAAATTCGGTCTGCCTGTCGTTGTTCTGGTGGATGAATACGACAAGCCGCTGTTGGACAACATCGAAGAACCGGCCAAAGCGGCGGAAATGCGGGATGGGCTGAAGAATTTTTATTCAATATTAAAAAGAATGGACGAATACCTCCACTTTATTTTCCTTACCGGGGTCAGCAAATTCAGCAAAGTGAATATATTCAGCGGGCTTAACAATCTACAGGATATAACCTTGGATAAAGAATACGGCACCCTCTGCGGATATACCCAGAGCGACCTGGAAACCTACTTCATCCTGCATCTGGAGGGTGTCGACCGGGAAGAACTGAGACTCTGGTATAACGGCTACGGCTTTCTGGGCGAACCGGTATATAATCCTTTTGATATCCTGCTTTTCATCCAAAAGGGTAAACTCTACCGAAACTATTGGTTCGAAACGGGAACTCCCTCTTTTTTAGTGCGGCTGATGCAGCAAAAAAGGTATTTCCTCCCCGACCTGGACTGTTTCGAATCGGGTGAAGAACTTCTCTCATCCTTTGAAATCGAGACGTTGGAGCCGGTGACCCTGCTTTTTCAAAGCGGATATCTTACTATCAAGCGGCATGATTACTATATGGGGCGGCAAGTGTACACCTTGGGCTTTCCAAATTTGGAAGTGAAGACCGCCTTTGCCGATTTTCTCGCGGGAAGTTATACGGGGCTTTCTCAAGAAAAACTGGGATATGAAAAGCAAACATGGCAGGCGCTGCGGGAGGGAGACCTGCACGCTCTGGAAATTACTTTGCGCCGCCTTTTCGCGGCGATACCCTGGCGGAATTTTACCAAAAATGATTTGGCGGAAAATGAAGGGTTTTATGCTTCCGTTCTGTACGCCTATTTTTCCGCCGTGACGGGCGAGATCATTCCCGAAGACATCACCAATCACGGCCAGGCGGACATGACCGTTCTCATTGAGAACTATATTTACGTATTGGAGATCAAGGTCTGTGCCGGCGGCTCCGAGGCATCGGCCGGCGCCGATACCAACTCCGCATTGGAGCAGATCCTCGCCCGTAATTACGCTGAAAAATATATCGGAAGACCGGGAAAAAGGGTGTTCGAGGTCGGGATGGTCTTCAGCCGGGCGGAGCGCAATCTGGCGGATTTTGCCTGGAGGGAACGGGCGTGATAAATCGCTTTTCCATACATAATTTTCACGGACTGATGTATTCCACGGTAGAATGAGCTGTTTATTCTTTTCAGCTCTCTAACATTTCTAAAAAGAACAATCAAGAATACCCGGGGGCGGCATGGAGCAGCCCTGCCTGTGGAGGATTATGCACCCGATGCCGCCGTAATAAATGATGTGCTCTATGTGACGGCTTCCCGGCGGGGTCACCTCTGCCCGATCTACAAAACATGAGATCCCTTGTCGGACCGGTGAGAAAAGGTCTGCGACTGTCCCGAACATAATGATCCCGCGCTAGTCCAAGATGATGACGGAAGGGTGTACCGATACTGGGACTGCAGCAACACGCTTCCTTTGTTCCGCAGTGAGATGGTCCCCGAAACCATGCTCCCCTGCGGGCCGACAGTTTCTTTGTTTGGCGGTGACCAGCATAACAACGGCTGGGAGCGGCGCGGTGAAGATCACTGTGATTCCGGAAAATCATAATCCCCACAGTTATAAGCCCGGCGGTTATATACCCAGAGCCGGGCATGGAAGCACATGCCAAGACCGGTACGGCAACTGGTGACACATGGACTCGTGTAATCGATACATCTGACAAAGCTGCGGATCTGCCCCATGGTTACAAGGATCTTTTTCAATTCTGTTTCATGTGATTCACGGAATACTAATTTCCTAAAGCGGATAAACTGAGAAATACTATAATTCATTTTCCGCAAGTTAGAAATGTAGTTCTGCTTATCTATTAATAACCTAATTATTGATATTGTAGAGATTTTCTTGAATGGTATACCGATGGTTGCCTTTAGACTACATGGTGAATACATCCGAATTTAATTAAATACTTGCTTGTTGGGGTTGATAGGATCCGATCTTTGGAAAAATTCGCATTTTTTTATGAAATCTGATACTCTGTTGATCTATGATAGATACAAACCTTGCAAACAAAGTAGTACTCATCACCGGGGCCAACCACGGCATCGGTCTGGCCGCGGCGAATGCGTTTGCCCGGCAGGGAGCCAGGGTGTTTATCGCCTACTATAGAGAGCCCCAGCCGTACTCGGAACAGGAACTCGCGGCGGCAAGGGCGGCCGGTGTCGGCGGGGATAAACTCTACCGGGCCATGCAGCAGGAGACGCCGGACGAATTCGAGACAACCTTGGATGTGGATCTGGGGAATGCCGAAAACATACCACGTCTCTTCGATGCCTGTGAGGACGCTCTGGGGCCGGTGGACGTGCTGGTGAACAACCACACCTGCTGCATCCTCGAGACCTTCGATCCCGCCCGGACTACCGAGGAGAACGGCGGAATCAAGCTGCCGACCGCCGACACCATCGACGCCCATTTCAGGATAAACGCCCGGGCTTACGCCTTGATGATGGAGGAGTACCTGGGGCGGTATCTCGCCAGGAGGGCCGACTGGGGGCGGATCATCAACACCAGCACCGACGCCGCCCACGCTCATACCGCCAACATCAGCTACGCCGCCAGCAAGCACGCCATCGAGTCCTACAGCCGTTCCGCCGCCGCCGAGATGGGCCGATACGGCATCACCGTGAACATCGTGGCCCCAGGGCCGATCCAGACCGGTTATATCACCCCGGAGTTGGAGGAGCAGGTCGTTGCCGGGACGCCGTTGGGTAGGGTCGGCAGAGCGGAGGACGTGGCCGACGTGATGGTCTTCCTGGCCTCCGAGCAGGCCCACTGGCTCACCGGCCAGCTCCTCTACGTGGGGGGCGGCTGGAGGATGCACCAATAGGGAACGGCCCGGCCGGTTTTTTCACGCAAGAGGCGTGGTCATTCCACCCCGAGAGTGGTATTATTCCAACACACAGAAATTAGGAGCAACAGATGTCCGGCAAGAATACGATTGCGACCGAAGACCGCTATATGGTTCCGTTTTTCACGAAGCAGCCCATCTCGATAGACCGAGGTGAAGGCGTATATGTATGGGACGAAGAGGGAACCCGCTACCTCGACTTCACCTCCGGCTGGGGGGTTACCTGCCTCGGACACGCCCATCCGGAAATTAGAAAGGCACTTACCGAGCAGGGTGGCAAGATCATCCAGAATCCCAATTCCGGTCTCACCTACTCGCCGGCCCGGGCCGACCTGTTGTCGGTCCTCTTCAAGGTGCTGCCGGAGGGTCTCACGCATGTCTTCTTCTCCAACAGCGGAGCCGAGGCCAACGACGCCGCCATCAAGCTGGCGCGGAAGATCACCGGCAGGCTGGACGTCGTTTCGACGGTGCAGAGCTTCCACGGCCGTACCATCAGCACCGCATCGGCCACCGGTCAGGCCTCCCACAGAGACAAATTCAAGCCGCAGATGCCCAACTACCGGTTTATCCCCTTCGACGATCTGGACGCGGCCAAAGGGGCGCTGGACGGTTCGACGGCGGCGATGATCGTGGAGCCCATTCAGGCCGAAGGCGGTGTCAGGGTTCCTGCAACCGGCTATATGGCGCAGCTTTCAGAATTGTGCCGGAAGAATGGTTCGATGCTGATCGTGGACGAGATCCAGACTGGATTTTGCCGCACCGGTGCCTTCTTCGGAATCAGCGATTCCGGCGCGAAGGCGGATTTCCTGACCATGGCCAAGGGCATCGCCGGTGGGTTCCCCTTCGGCGGATTCGCAGTGACTCAGGAGGTGGCGGATGCCATCGAAAAAGGAGACCACGGTGGCACCTACTGCGGGAATCCTCTGGGCTGTGCGGTGTCCCATGCCGTCATCAGAACCCTCATCGACGAGAACATCTGTGAGAACGTCAACCGTATCGGCAGGCTGACCATGGAACGGCTCCGGGGGTGGCAGAGGAAATATCCCGAGTCCATCATCGATGTCCGCGGCAAGGGATTGCTCATCCTGATCGAGTTCGCCGACGAGGAGACCGCTACGAAGGTTTCGGAAGGATGCCTGGCGAAGAAACTTTTCGTTCGACAGACTCAAGGAACCGGCCTCCGGCTCTTCCCGGCCCTTAACATCACACAGGCCGAGATGGAGGAGGGGCTGGCGATACTCGAAAAAGCGATCGAGGGGAGTGTCGGATAACGGCGGTTGTTCACTCGTGATCTGACTGCTTGAGAAATACGAAATATACCCCGGTAACTATCAGGAACACCAGAGAGAGGATCAGGTACAACCATAACTCCCCCGAGTTTGTCGGAAGCCCGTACCGTCTCGGCTTGATCAATTCCGCTAAGGCAAGGGGACTCAGGATTCCGGCACCCGGGATGATGTGCATCGGTACGAGTCCCTCGTAAATGGAAGGATCGAATATGCCGACGAGAGCGGCCGTCATGGCCGAAACGGCTGAGATGATCCAAATCGTCCTGATCAGGCGTATATGTGAAATCATGAAACCTCTCCTTGTAGATGAAGATGAATGTTTGTTTCTAGGATTCCTCTACAGTACTATCCGAAAGGAATATCGGGAAGGGGGAACTGAGGCTGTACGCTTACCAGGGCCACCGTTCCCTCTCGACATCGATGAACAACGGTTCTTCCATCTGCGTGGTTTTGTGTTCTTCGATTATCGCGATGATCCTTTCGGCCGACTCGTCCGGCGAGTAGGTCGCTTTGGTGTTGAGTTCGCCGCTCATATAGGTGCGCATCCAGCCGGGGTGGAATTGAATCATCCGAAATCCCTGTTCCGTCAGACGGTTGAAGGCGAGTTTCGCTCCCATGTTCAAGGCGGCTTTTGACATACAGTAGCCGAACCAGGCGTTCCTGCGGCAACGGGTGATAGAGCCGGCCTCGGAGGATATTGTAGCGATCATCTTCCCATCGCCCCCCTGTAGCAGCGGCAGCATCTGGTTGATCATTCTCAAGGGACCGTAGGCGTTGACCTCCATCGTCACTCTGATTTCGTCGAAGTCCAAGATATCCTCGATAGTGTTTCGGGTGTCTCCGAGGACTCCCGCGTTGTTGATCAGCAGGTCGAGTGTGTCGATCCGTGCAGACGCCTCCTCGGTGAAATCGGCGACACTGTCATCGTCGGACACATCGAGCGGGATGAGGATCAGGCGGCCGCCCGCCGATGTCTGTAACTCTTCCAGTTCCGATGAAAGGGGATCCCGGTGACCTGCGACGACGGTGCTCCCGCGTCCAAGGAGATTTCTTACTAGGCTCAATCCCAATCCCCTGTCGATTCCTGTTACGGCTGCTTGTTGCATATTTCCCCCTCGTCGCCGATGTGCCCACACTGAGCGTGTGTGATCATCTCGAGACTCAATTTCCGTATCTCAATAGATGTCTCGAGCTGGATCGCCGCTACCTGTATGCTGGTCTGGAGGCCGGTCGTATTCCGGCCGCGTGCACCGCCACTTCTCGACGAAATTGTCGAGGAGTATCTCATACCGGGGAATGCGGTCCGGTTTCTCGTGGCCGAGTGCGGCGATTACTCGTTCTGACGATGTCATGGGCCCTCCTCGATTAGTTCCCGTCGCGTCCTGTTAGGCGAAGATGATCATCCAGCAGTGACATGACCCTGTGGGTGACTGGGCCGACGGTCCCGGGTCCTACAGGTTGGCCGTCTATGAGTGTGACGGGCATCGCCCCCTTGCTGGTGGAGGTGATGAAGGCCTCGTTGGCGGTGTCGAGTTCCTCCCGAAGCACGACCCTGGTTTCCACGGGCACCTCGCCATCGGTCAACATCAGGACCATCTTTCGGGTAATCCCGGGAAGAACCCCCTCCGCCGGTGTGATGATCGTACCGTCCCGTACCATGAAGAAGTTACTCCGGGGACACTCCGTCACTCCCTCTTCCGTGAAGTAGAGGATGTCGTAGGCGTTTCGTTCCCGCTTGGACTCCTCGAGCCTGATGGAGTTCAGGTAGTTGGTCGATTTCACCTCGGGCAGTTCGCGTCGGTACCGCCAGGTCATGAGATGGATCCCCCGCTCGAACAGCTCCGATGGATAGACGGCGAGTTCCTCTGGGATGATTAGGAGAGTCGGCCGTGCAAGGAGGGGCGAGTCGTGGGCGTCGCCGCCGGTGAGGATGATGCGGATTGCAGGGGTCTCGAGGCTGCTACCCTCGATAAGCCGTTCGGTGATGCGGAGGATCTCCGAATCGGAACGCGGCACTGCGAGTCGCAGGACCTCGGCGGATCGCCGGAACCGTTCCATGTGGTCGGCGAAATAACAGGGGATCCGGTGGAAGGTCCGGAAGTAATCGAACACCGCGTATCCACGCTGCAGGCCCAGGTCGGTGACCGGTACACCCGCCTGTGACACCGGCAGAATCTCGCCGTCGAGGTAGCAGAGATTATTTGCAGGAGCACCGACGATCGAGGGCTGTTCCGTTCCATCACTCATCGGATGCCATCTCAGTCGTTTCAGAAGCTTCATCGAGGATCGGCCGAATCATGTCCGCCAGGTTGATTCCCATCTCTACGTATTTTCCTCGAGATTGAGCCACCGCACCTCGTCGGCTGTCAGGGTGACGTCCAGGGCCTCGAGACTCGTCCGGGTCTCGATTATCCTGCGGGGTCCGATGAGGGGGAAGACCGGGAATTCCTGGTGCAGCACCCATGCGAGGGAGATGGCGATGGCGGTGGTTCCTTTCTTCTCCGCCAGATCCCGGGCTCGGTCGAATCTAAGGAAGTTGTCGTCGCTGTACCAGCAGCGTACGAGGTCTTCGTCACTCACCTCCTCGGGGTCGGCCCTGGTGAAGAATCCCTTGGCCTGGCTGCTCCAGGGGATCAGGATCATATTTCGCTCTGTATGCCATCTGCGGACGGCCGGTTCCCAGGCCGACAACGCTCCCGGCCAGGGCGGGGCCACCATGCGGGCCAGACTCATGTTGTTGCTCACCGCCGTGATCTCGGTGAGTCCTTTCTGGCGGGCGTACTCGTTGGCTGCGTCTACCCGCTCGGGTGACCAGTTCGAGACTCCCAGGACTCGGATGCGGCCCGCCTTCACCTGACGGTCCATGGCATCCATGAACTCGCCCACCGGAATGTCGGGATTGTCCCGATGGAGCATGTAGATGTCGGTATAGTCGGTTTGCAGCCGCTCCAGACTTATGGTGAACTCCCGTTCGAACCATTCGGGTGTGCAGCGGGGGGTATGGGCGCTCTTGTCGAGGATGATCACCTCCTCACGGATGCCACGGTTCGCGATCCATTGCCCCAGGACCTCCTCGGAGTTTCCGTAGATGTGACCGGTATCGAAGGCGTTGCCGCCCCGCTCGAAGTAATCGTCGAACAGCGCGTATGCCGTCCGGGGCTCCCTGAGTTGGGCCGCTCCCATGAACAGCCGGGCGGCCTGTTTCCCGAGGCCGGCGATGGAGACCTTGGGGATTTGACCGCCCCCTCGCACCTTCAAGGGCCTACCGGACACCGTGTGGGTCAGATTCTTCGCCTTCTCGAACTCATATTCAAGTCCTATGGCAGCCCGCCATTCGTCCAGAGCCTTCATGTTTCCTAAAGAGTCGTCCCAGGTCATTGCGGGAGGCGGCGCCTGCCGTTTCTCAGCCGCAACACTCGTCGCTACGACGTCGGCCTCGAGGCCGTAGATGTCGGGGGCGGGAATGGAAATCTCTTCGGGTTCGTCTGCGTCTCCCCGATAGAGGAGGAAACACGCCGGGCCGTACCGGTCCGGCTGCCACGGCTCGGGCACCTCGATGCGGCCTTCCGAACCGAAGATCCTGGCCCCCTGTTTCAGTTTGACCTGCACACCGGTGGCGACCTGGGCGATGCAGCCGCCGGGAAACCGGAGTGTGGCCGCCGCCACGCCGTCGACACCGGAATCGGCCATCCGTCCGCTCCCACGTACTGCAACCGGGTCGAGGAACTCCTTGCCGGCCGCCGCACCGGCAACGAGTCGGGCGAAGGAGACGGGATAGCCTCCCATGTCCATAATCCCGCCGCCGGCCAGGTTGGGATCGAAGATACGACTCGCCGGGTCGAACTTACCCCGGAAGCCGTTCTGTACCTCGATGAAGAATATCTCCCCGATAGCCCCCTCGCGAATCAGTTCCACGATCTTCATCGTCTGGGGATGGCAGCGGTACATGAACGCCTCCATCAGAAAGACACCGTTTCGGTATGCGGCCTCGATCACCTGCATGGCCTCGCCATGGTGGACGGTCAGGGGCTTCTCGCAGAGGATGTGTTTTCCCGCCTCCGCGGCCTTCACCGCCCACTCGGCGTGATGGGTGTGGGGGACGGCGATGTATACCGCGTCCACCGTATCCGACGCGAGCATCTCGGGATAGCTACCGAATGCGTGACCGGCCCCTGTCTCTTCGGCGAATTCCTTCGCCTTGTCGACGGACCTGCTGGCCACGGCGGACAGTCGTCCCCTCTTGCAGTCCTCGAGCCCCAGTGCGAATCGCTTTGCGATGCTTCCGCATCCGATGATTCCCCAATTCAATCTATCCGACATGATTACCTCCATCGTCGTGCAGTAACTTCCAGAATGTTCCGGCCGGGATAGAGTACCC
>CAZAKE010000071.1:0-8255 GCA_964485495.1 uncultured Spirochaetales bacterium | reverse complement strand
TAGAGTACCCTTTTGCGCCGTTGAAGAAAACCCGCCCGGCACCGTCGCATGTCGGCGAAGATGCGTATCCTGATCTCGTTCCTGAGGACCTGAGCCAAATAATCGAAGAAGGGGGGAAGGGTATTCTGCGCCTCGGCGACACGCTCTCCGTTCCGGTAATACTCCTTCAACGGCAGATTCACCTCTCCGGCCCCCTGATCGATGAGATTGCAGAACACCGGGATTCGGTCGCTCCGCTCACCCTGTATTGCCGCCGCGACGATGCCGTCGTTCCCCCATGCGTCGGCTCCGACCTTCCTGTAGAGGTCCGGATCGAACAAAAATGCACGATAGTTGTAGGAATTGGATATATTAAGCTGATATGATTTTCCGGTGAACACCGTTGAGGAACGGGAGGTAAGAGTTGATTTACCCTTGGGCTTCGATGAAGGCCAGACACTCCTCGGCGAGGCGGCGGTAGTAACTCTCCGACGGATACATGGTAACGTGTTTCAGGCTCATCTTCAGGTTGTAGATGCAGGCACGCAGCCGGTAGCCAGGATCGATGGGATGAGTTTGTCCGTATCTCCTGAAGAAGCCGCCGTCGGCGATGCCGAACATCTCTGAGAAGGAGAGCTCCCGGGCGTAATCGGCGTAGAACCCCGAGATGTCGATGTATCCGCTTATCTCGGCCCCCCCGGGCGAATCGATATCGATCATGACATTGCCGGACCAGATGTCGTAGTGGGTGAGGGTTGCGGTAGGACCGATATCGAGTGCTATTGGAAACGTGGCGCGGACTGAATCCACGCGGCCTAGAAGCTTGGAGTCCACGAGCTCGGATTCCCGCACGTCCTTCATGACGGCGTCGAACCGGGGAAGCCAGAACTCCGGCCATGTGGGGTGGCGGGCATCCGGCGAATCGGCGCAGGAGCCGAACCCCTCCTCCTGATTTTCGTGAAGGACGGCCAGGTCCTCGGCGATCTTCCCGGTGATTCGGTCGCGTTCCGATGCCGACAGATAACCGAAGCAGGAGTGCATCACCTTGCCGGGGATCCGTTCCATGACGAATACGGTGCCCGGGATCGACTCCTCCGAAGTGTCCAGGAGATAGGGCTCCGGGGTTCGCATCGTTTCGATCTCCGCGAAGAACGCATGCACCCGATATTCGTTGATGACCTTCGTGTCTTCGCGGTTCGGGGAGATCTTGAAGACCAGTCCCGATAGGTCCTCCTCGAACTCCACCCCGATCACCCTGTTCCAGCAGCCCCCGGAAAGCACACGTGCACCCGAAACGTGTACCCGCTCTCCGTAGATTCGGGTGGAGATAGCCGCCAGGTTTGCAGCGGTGAGATGCGGATCGATCTTCTCTCTGAGGAGCTCCTCCTGTACGTTCATCGCTCTTCGGTCTCCGATGAATTGTGTGAACTCCTTCGCGGGATTCGTACGGTGATCCTGGTTCCCTTTCCAAGCGTGCTGGAAACGTCGAGGAGACCGCCGTTGCGCGTGACGAGTTCCTTGCAGAGAATGAGGCCGAGGCCGGTCCCTTTCTCATCGTTCGTCCCGGGGGTATTCGGTCTGAGATCGATTCGGAACAAGTTTTCCAGGGTCTCCGAGTCCATGCCGATTCCCGTATCCTCCACGTGGACCTCGACGAACTCACCTTCTTCGTCACCGGGCTGTACTCCGATTCGGACTTGGCCGCCGTGTGGCGTAAACTTGATTGCGTTGGAAACGAGATTCCGGAGTACGGTATGCAGCATCTCCCTGTCGCTTATGATCTTTACCTCCTTTGTGTTATCTTCGGTGAGGGTGATCCGTTTCGCTTCGGCATTGCTTCGGTAGATGCGTACGATTTCGTCTATCTGTTCGGTTATGCTGAATTCGGTAGGATTCACTGGAAAATTTCCGAGTTGAATCCGCGACCAGGTCAGGAGATTCTCCAGCAACTTGTATAGATGTTGTGAAGAATCATTAATGACGGTGAGATAGCGATGCAGCTGTTCTCTTGGGAGTGAATCGAATTGTTCGGCCATAAGCTTCGTCAAGCCGAGAAATCCGTTGAATGGATTCTTGAGGTCGTGCGCGAGGATGGAAAAGAATCGGTCCTTCTGATTGTTTATGGATACCAGCTCCGTCTGCGACATCTTCAGCTGTCGGTTCGTCTGTTCTTTCTCTATAAACTGTTTCCGAAGGCTTTCGTTCATGAGTCTGAAACTGTCTATGAGAAGACCGATTTCATGGATTCGGGATCTCGGCCACCGGATGTCGGTTGTGTCGGTGAGTCTACGGGCAGGGCCTTGGCTGATTCTCGTGAGGTCGAGAAGGGACACGAAGAGACTACGACTCACTACCCAGACCAGGAGCGTCGTGAGTATGGTGATGGCACCCAATATGGTCAGGTTGAGGACGAATCGCCGAAACAGCACATCCCTGTATTTTCCGAAATTCGTTTCCACCCGCAAATACCAGCCGTCCGGTTGTTCCAGCAAGTGTTCGTTTACCACTGTCGTTGAATTCCATCTGTTCATGACCGTGGTAAAGGCTTGAGAAGGGGGAACATACAGGTAGGTATCTTCTTGGATATGTTCTTTCGTGAAATCATCAGTCAACCGTGGCAAATGTGACGATGCCGAATATGATTGAAAGATGCTATCCCCGGAGCGATTTTGGACGATGATATCGGTCTGTCGATTTGCGGCGAGATTCTGTAACTCTCTCTCGATGCCGGCCAAGGTGACCGCCGCGAAGACGAAGCCTTCGGTATGTCCGTGAATCAGCAGCAACACGGGGGAGGAATCATCGCTTGAATCGGAATCGAAATCATAGATTTCGACCCTATTCTCCTCCCTATTCGTTCCGGGGAGCGGTGTCGTGAGATCGGACATGAACCTTGCAAGATATATTTGCATGGAGGCATTTTCAGACGAAATAGTCCGTATCGTACCGTCTTCTGCAGCCGTCCCAACGCAGGTGAAATTCGTGCCGCTCTTTACTCTCGTCCGGCCTATCCTATCGCCCATTCTATCTGTAGGATCGAAGTAATGTCGTGTATTCATATCGACTTCATCGATGAATGCGGAAAAATCTTCGGTGACGTTTCTATGCCAAAGTGCGAAAAGGTCGTCGACACTTTTCGATACGAAACCCACGCGGTCCCGGGCGGATGTCTCTATGTTCTCGATCTCGATTCGGCTGAAATAGGCGACGAGGAAGAGGGACGGAAGCAGTACGAAGAGAATGATGATTACGGAGAGAGTCGATTGGAGCGAGATCCGCGATGGAGAAGCACCTTCTCTCTGTCTCTTATCGGTCAGGAGGCGATAGGCGGAGTACAATCCCAAACCGACGGCGGAGTTGAAAATGCCGTTGATCGATTGCTTGAGCATGATGAGGAATGTCCCGTCGAGGGTCACATCCATCACGATCCTATAGAAGAGAAACACCAGGGGAATACCGATGAGGATCCAATAGAGCGTATCGTAGAGAACGAAGAGCCTGTCGGCAAAACGCCGATGCAGCAATGCTACACATGCGGCTTCCATGCCGAAGATGATGATGGCATACGGATGGTTCCACAACACATACGAATAGGCACCGATGATCGTGCCCGCGATGATCCCCGGTACCGTTCCGAACGCACCTATGATGAAGATGGCGACCACGCTGCCGAAGATGAAATCCACGTTCAGGAAGAGTTGATACTTGAAGTGGTTTCCGGCGAGTCCCAGCATGATCAACGCGATGAAGGCGAGTATGTTCAAGAGTCTTTGTCGGGTGAATGGTTTTCGAATCACAGTCTAAAGTGTAGTCTATCTATGTTTTCGGTACAATATGCCGTTTGTTTTTATGGATATGTTTCTACAGGAATTGACACGAGAGGTGAAAGGGACCGATACTATGAGTATGCAGGATGCGAACAAACGAAAATTTACTCGGACGGCGTTCGAGACGAGGGTCGATCTCCTGATCGCCGGCCAGGTGATCCAGGGAGAACTGTGCGACGTTTCGTTGAAAGGCGTTCTGGTCTCGGTGCCGAGTACGGAACCCGTCGAAATCGGTCAAGAGGTGAAGATTAAGATCCATCTGAGTGCCACCGAGTTGGTAATCTCGGCCGATGGTGTAGTGGCGCATCTCGAGGATGAACGGGTGGGGGTGAAATTTACCACCATCGACATCGACAGCATGACGCATCTCCGTAGACTCCTGGAATACAATACCGACGATGTCGACAAGATCGAAAAAGAACTCTCCTTTCTCCTCGAAAAAGGAGAGGACAATCGAACCAAGACCTGATGGACCGGAATCTACTTCATTCGATACACCTACGGCGCGAGTATCCGTTTGAGCCTCTCCCAACCTAATCGAGACCGTTTCATTCCTCCGAAACTCGTCTATTTCTTCTTTTTCGCCGCCGGGGCGGTACTCTCGCCCGTCCTCACCCTCTACTATCGGGAATCTGGATTGAGCGGCGCCCAGGTGGGGGTGCTCGCGGCCCTTCTCCCGGCACTCCGGACCCTCGGTGCCCCGGTGTGGGGAGGCGTCTCCGATGTAACCGGCAGGCACCGGCTGATCCTCGTTCTTGGCATGTGCTGCGCCGTGGTGAGTTCCCTGGCCTTCACGGTTGCGTCGAGGTTTTTCCTACTCCTGCCGATAGTCGTACTCTATGCGTTTGGTTCGGCACCGGTGATGCCGATGATCGATCATGCGGTATTGGAACGTATGGGAGATCGACGGAACCGCTACGGAACCGTGCGTTTGTGGGGAGCGGTGGGCTGGGGACTCGCGGCCCCGTTGGCCGGGCGGTGTATCGATCTGTGGGGGATACGGGTAGCCTTTCCTCTGTATGCCGTTCTCATGACCGGTTGCATGGGAGTGAGTTTCTTTCTCCCCATGGGGGGTGCCC
The DNA here is from genome assembly GCA_964485495.1 of uncultured Spirochaetales bacterium. Lineage (GTDB taxonomy): Bacteria > Spirochaetota > Spirochaetia > CAZAKE01 > CAZAKE01 > CAZAKE01. The sequence goes on along the minus strand of CAZAKE010000071.1, from coordinate 3,370 downwards.
ATCCGAGCCCTCGGGTCCGAGGGGGATTCCGTTCGTTTCTGCGTGATCCCAGGTGGATATTTTTCCTGCTGATCGTCTTCGTCCGAGGTATTGGCGGGTCATTTACTGAACAATATCTCTTTATTTTCATCCGCGGGATCGGCGGAGGACCCATGTTGATGGGAATTGCCTTGACCGTAGCCACTGTCAGTGAGTTGGTGGCATATGTCACTGCTCACAAGCTCCTCGCCAGGTTCGGAGCCGGGCGGCTTCTCATCACCGCGTTGGCAGCCACTTCGGTACGGCTGTTTCTGCACTATCTGATCCGGACTCCGGAGCTGGTCCTTCTTTCCCAGCTCATGCATGGGGTAACCTTCTCTCTGTTCTGGGTAGCCGGGGTTACTCTCGCGCGGGAGCTGGCTCCTTCCGGGTACGAGGCCACTGCTCAATCCGTGTTCACCGCAACCAACATGGGTGCGGGAGGCGTGGTGGGGGCACTGATCGGCGGAATACTGCTGGACCTGCTGGGCGTGAACGGCATGTTCCTGGCGGCGGCACTGGTCACCGCGGTAGGAGTGCCCATTTTCGTGGTAGCGGAGAGACGATTCAGCGAGGCCGGAGGCGGGTGATCGATCAGGAGTCCCCCTCCTCAATGACATGGTATCGGCTCCTGGAGCCGGTGTGTGCCGGGGGGTAGAGTAAGCTCTCCCCGACTGATCGGCAGGATTGCGGTAGCGGTTGAATCCGGGGGTACGGTCACTTCCCAGACGATGGAAGCCGGTCCGTTTCCGCTCTGTGGAGAATCCTCCCACTTCCACGCACTCCCGATTCGTCCTCGAGGGCCGTCATGGTATGTCGAGACCCAATCGAGACCTTGGATCGGATAGGGTCTCAGTATGATATGCTCGAATCCGGGTCGTTCCGGGTCGGGCCGGATTCCGCCGAGGGTGTTGTAAAACCAGTTGTCGAATCCACCCATCATCGAGTGACTGAGCGACCGCGGACCGCACTTCTTGTCTACTTCCGGTTCACCCCAATATTCCCAGAGGGTTGTGGCGCCTCGTTGAATCAGGTTACCGAAGCTCGGATACGCATCCTGACACATGAGGGTGAGGGCCCTGTCGCCGTGGCCGTACTCGGTGAGTGATTCGAAGAGATAGCGGATTCCCATGATCCCGGCGGTGTGGGATGTTCCCCGTGTGTGGATATCGTCCGCCATTGCGTTCGCCGCCGACTGCTCGCAACCCGATGGAACGAGGTCGTAATGCAGGGTCATGGCGTCGGCTGTCTGTGATCCGAAGCTGCATCTGTCGGCGTCGAAATACTTCTTCTGCAAGGCGGATCTGATTGTATCGCGCAGCTCCTCATACTCTTCCGAATTCCTCTCTCCGTTCCTTTTTCCGCCGGGGGAGTGTCCGAGAATCCGTTCGGTTTCGGCCATGATCCGGCAGCACTCGTAAAACCAGATGGTGGTGGTGAGTTCCTCTGGGGTATGCGATGGTTGCGGCCCCTCCCCGGGGTCGAACCAGTCGCCGTACCCCCCCTTGAGGAGACCTTCCTCCGAGTTTTCGATGAAGTGCTCCATCACGGCGCACATTCCATCCCGGTGCTTCACCAGCACGTTCCGCTTCCCCCGGTAGAGGTAGATGTACCAGGGAATCAGGATCATGGCTGCCATCCAGTCGGGCCGTGCACGCCCCGCGTCTCGTCTACCCGGAGCGATGTTTCGTGGCAATCCGTCGAACCGTGCCCGGGTTGTTTCCATGTCGTCCAGGTATTTTAGCCAAAAGGCTTCGCCATCGAAGTTGTACAGCGAGTACTCACAGACGATGTGGGCATCACCCAACCAGCCGCACCGCTCCCGGGCCGGACAGTCTTCGGGAATCGAGTGGAGGTTACTACGGTGGGTATAGAGTGCCATCCGGTGGAGCTTGTTGAGCCTCGAATTTGAACAGGAGAAATTCCCTGCCGAAGGCAGATCGGTGTGGACCATCACGCCGGTGATGTCGTCAGGCTCCGGAGGGGCGGACTCGAGGGGCCACCCTTCGATTTCGACGTATCGGAACCCGTGGTAGGTGAAGCGGGGCTCCCACGTCTCGAATCCGTCACCCCGGCAGGTGTAGACATCGGTCTGCTCCACCGAGGTGGCGAAAACGCCGGTACTGGCCGTGTCGATCGATCCGTCGCCGTTGATGGTTTCGGCAAACCGCATCGAGATTCTGGTTCCGGCTTCTCCGCGAACCCGGATACGTGCCCAACCGGCGATGTTTTGGCCTAAATCGACAACATATCTGCCGCAATCGGGCTTCGTCACGGCGGTCGGTCGGAGGAACACGGTGGCCCGTATTGGCGGCATCCGCTGCTCCTCGAGCCTCCCGCCCGGACCCGGGACGGTCCGGACCGGATGCCAGCCTGCTCCTCCTGGAAAATCCGGTTCCGCCCAGCCGGGTATCTCCAGCCGGGCGTCATACTCTTCGCCGGCGTAGACGTTGTTTGCCAGGATCGGTCCGACGGTGCAGCGCCACAACCCGTCGGTCGTCAGGATATGCCGTTCTCCGTCGGCCGACTCCACTTCCAGCCGAAGCCAGAGGCATGGCGGGCCGTAGGACATCTTCTCACCGAGCCAGCCGTACTGTTCCGGCACCATCGTCTGGTTGTAGAATCCGTTTCCCAAAATCACGCCGATAGCGTTCTCTCCGGTGCGGAGTAGGTCCGCAACGTCGTGGACGGCGTACAGGCAGCGCGTCTCATAGTCGGTCTGGGCCGGGTCCAGTAGGTGGTCGCCGACCCGTCTCCCGTCGATCCACGCCTCGTAGTATCCCAGGCCGCAGATGGCGAGTTCCGCCGAGGCGATCTCGGTGTCCGGCAGGCGGAACTCGCGGCGCATGAACGGTGCCGCGTCTGCTTTCAGTGCCTCCGATGCCGCGATCCAGATAGGTTGATTGGTTTCCGGCATCTCGACCGATTTCATGACAGGCTTCCCCCTTTCGGCCGACAGAATATCACGAAGGTCGTCTCTATACGACCCCGGTGGTTCCCGGTGGTACGATCCCGGTTATACCACTTCGATCCGTCCGGTGTTGTTGTATGTGGTATCGATGAATGTGTCTTCACGGAACCGGCAGGAGACGATGAAATTCGATAATGCGTCGTATACCACCAGACGCGCGCCGGCACGGTCGGGGACGAGTCAATCTTGCGTGGTCCACTCCCTTGCACACCCGCCGGAAACCTTGTACCGTCGATCTGCGACAGATTTTCGACCACCGTGGAAAGGAGTCATCTCCATGCCTACCGAATCCCGCTCATATCCCCGGAACATCCTCCTGATCGAGACCGACCAGCAGCGTCACGACACCGTCGGCGCCCTGGGGAACCCCCACATGATCAC
>CAZAKE010000070.1:22039-23427 GCA_964485495.1 uncultured Spirochaetales bacterium | reverse complement strand
TCTTATCTGATTAACAGAATTTTGGGAATTCCCTACCTTTTTTCAGTGGAGTCATACTTCAAATAAGGATGAATTACAGAGTGTTGTGTGCGCGTCACTACCGTATTCCGGTGTTGGTGGCCGTGACCGGAGTGCTTTCGCGAACCACACTTGCAATTCTCTTTTAATCTGTGCGACAGTCCGTAGACACATCGTCTGTGGCTACCACGGGTACATGCACCGAGGATTAGTGCACCAAAGATTAGTGCGCGAGACCGAAAATGACTGTATCCGGTCACGTTGCAGTGCGGTCGTTATAGTCTCTATCCAGGCAGGCATCATGATATTCGGACATCCCATCCTCTTATCTCTGATGACCGCGTTCGCGGCCTTCGTCATGTCCCTCACCGGGTTCGGCTACGGGCTGGTGGCCATGGGGGCCTATCCCAACGTGATGGGAGTGGCCGAGGCCAACTTCTTGACCTCCTCATTGGCCATCGTGGTGATCGTCATCAACCTGATTCCCATCCGCCGGTCCATCAGGTTCAAGATATTGTGGCCGATTCTGCTGTCGGCCCTTGTGGGAATCCCCTTCGGCGTCTATGGCCTCGTTCATCTGGATGAACGGGTCTTAAGGATCGCGTTGGGTTCGTTCATTCTGGTGAGTCTCGCGGTCAATGTCTTTCTCTCGGGAGGACGGATCCGAAAGCCGAACACCCTCGTAGCGCTGGTTGCGGGGCTGTTGAGCGGCGCGCTTGGAGGGGCGTTCTCTATAAGCGGCCCGCCGCTGACCTTCTATCTCAGCAGCGTCCTGGAGGACAAGGAGGAGCTCAAGGCCAATCAACTCTTCTATTTCCTCTTGACGGTGTCGGCGCGGATACCGCTGCTGGTCGCCGGCGGCGTGGTCACCCGGGACCTATCCCTGACCGCGGCGATCCTGGTCGTGCCGATGATCTTCGGGCTCATCGTCGGGATGTTCGCCTACAGCCGGATGCCCTCCCTCTGGGTGCGTAGAGTGGTGCAGGTGCTCCTGGCGGTCTCGGCCGTGTCGTTGATCGTGCGTGCCATGTAAGGTTTTTTGATTTGCTTTCTGACCATTTTTCTCCTACAATCGTTGGATACCAATTCTTTGGGGGACAGCAATGAGGCGAATTCTGTGGTGTATCGGTATCTTCGTCATGATAGCGGCCGGCTTGTTTGCTTTCGATCCGGATGAGCTCAACCTGATTACTTTTTATAATGATACCGGCTACGACATCTATTATATCTTTACGTCTCCAGGTGACTCCGCGTATTGGGGCCCGGAAATACTTGGGGCCGATCGTGTACTCGAAGACGGGCAGTTTTTGGGATTCTGGATCCATTATCCGGAATTTTCCAATGAATTCGACATCATGGCTATCGACGAC
>CAZAKE010000070.1:16952-21939 GCA_964485495.1 uncultured Spirochaetales bacterium | reverse complement strand
GACGACCTGGTCGATTACTGAGCGAGAAGAGCGGTGCGTCTCTGGTCTCTTCACCCGAAGTATCTGGATGCCAAGGGTCTGGTGGCCCTGTGGCGTGAAACGCTCCTGGCGCAGAAGGTGTTGGCCGGTAAAACCAAGGGGTATACCCGGCATCCTCAACTGATTCGTTTTCGCGAAACCGGTGACCCGGTGGGAGCCGTCGCGGAGTATCTCCGGGCAATCGTCGCCGAGGCGGACGCCAGAGGGTATAACTTCGACTCGAGCAAGATTGCAGGAGTGCAGTACCGGGGCGCGATTCCTGTTTCAGACGGCCAGTTGTCATTTGAGTTGGAGCACCTGCGGGCGAAACTAATAAAGAGGGGCACGAAGGATTTATCAAGGCTGCCGGAGGCAGGTCCACCGGATCCTCATCCGCTGTTCGAGGTGATAGAAGGCCCGATGGAGGAGTGGGAGCGGGTGTGAGTGGATTCAACCTTTGCTTTTATACGGGAATGTAAAGCGAAAGACGGTACCGCCGTCGCGCCGGAATTGATACGTCCCCTCCAATTGTGATACTAATCCCTTGATTAGGAGAAGACCGAGACTCTCAGGATTCGTAGTCTCAATATCCTCCGGAATACCGACTCCGTCGTCTCTATACGTCAATTCTAGAGAATCCTTCTGTAGTGTCCGCATCTCGATTCGTATGTTGCCCTTGGATCCATCGGGGAAGGCATGTTGGATGCTATTCAACAGCAGTTCATTTACCAGGAGGCCACAGGGTATGGCCTCATCTATCTCTAAACGGATAGATTCGATATCGAGTATAACCGCTATTTCCGGACTCTCACCATCGTTGTCGACTATTTCACCGACCAGTGTTTCGACGTATTCGTAGAAATCCACGTCCGTGAGGTTGTCGGAATCGTATAGTTGATTGTGAACCAGCGACATGGAGTAGATGCGTCGCTTGCTGTTCGAGAGCATCTGTTGGATCGATTCAACTTGAATGTCGTTGAATTGGAGCTCCAGGAGGCTCGATATGATTTGAAGATTGTTTTTTACTCGGTGATGGACTTCTTTCAATAAGAGGTTCTTCTCTTTTAGCTCTTTTTCAATGCGAGATCGTAGGCCGTACTCTTCGGTGACGTCCCGAAACACCATGACCACGCCTTCTATCTGTCCCGTCTCATCGACAATGGGCGCCCCGGAGTCGGCGATCGGGCGGGTCGTCCCGTCTCTGTCGGTGAGGACTGTGTGGTTGGCCAGGCCGATAATCCTACCGGATAGCAGGACCTTTTCTACCGGGTTTTCACAGATGCGTCCCGTACGTGCGTCGGATATCCGGAACACTTCATCGATCGGTCTTTCGAGGGCTTCATGGGTCTTCCAGCCGGTGAGTGTCACGGCTACTGGATTCATCATCTCCACCCGTCCCCAGATATCCGTAACGATTACTGCATCACCGATCGATGTGAGAATCGTGCGCATGTGCCGCCTGCTCTCCGAGATGTCCCGATACATCCGGTAGATGACCAGGCACAGACCACTCAAGAGAGCCACGCCGATGGATTCTTCGAAGTAGGGTTGGGACAGGACCCCCTCCCAGATGAATCCCGGCGTCGGTTTCCCGCGCAGAATTCCCAGTATCAACCAGGTAATGGGAGTCGTGAATAACTGGTACCCGATGAATACTGCGACGAACCAGAGCATGCCGAGGAGGGCGTGATTGTTCAGTCTCCTGAACACCGTGACAGAGAGAACGCGTAGGCAAAAACCAAATGGTAGGGCGTAGAGAAGGTTGGCGCCCAATGCAACGTGCCAAGAGACCTGATGGAAACCACTCACTGATAGGATTATCGCGGTCAACACGGCGAGAGGAAAACGTCCAAGGAGGGCAAATGCGAGATAGCCGAATATCCACCGTCCTTCGATATACACCTCCGTATGTGGAATATTCACGCTCAGGAAGGCTGCGCCGGCACCGAGGGGCGTAAGGATGCAGAAAAGGATCAGATCTTGTCGTAACGTGGGTGTAACACTGTATGCTCGCGATATTCTTTTCATGTTTTTCTCTACCATGATAAGAGATATGATAATAGAGAGAATTTAGAGATGCAACAGAAAAAAATCAGATTCTGCGGCGCGTGAGATGCGCTCTGAGTAGCGGGTCCGCGGGTTGGAACCCTTCGGATGATCGGTAGCGATGTTACGATCCATCAGACGGTTGACGGGTGTCTGCACGGTTCTGTTCGAGAAGTCTATCGAAGCGAGAAATATCTTTGACTAGAGACATTGTGTTTCGGGGTGATTGGTGAGACACTGTATCGAGGAGGCACACTATGCCCAAGATTGCCATGATCGGAGCGGGGAGTATGGTTTTCTGCAAGACCCTCTCCATAGATATCCTGTCTACTGAGGAGCTTCGGAACAGTGAGATCTGTCTGATGTCCAGGACTCGGCCCAAGCTGGACAAGGTGGAGGAATTTCTGAAGCGGGTAGTGAAGGAGAACGGTCTCGAAACCACGATCTGGAGCACCCTGGACCGACGGGAGGCATTGAGAGGCGCCGACTACGTGATCAACATGATCCAGGTTGGTGGCTTGGATGCGTACAGCCACGATTATGAGATTCCCATGAAGTACGGTGTCGATCAGTGTATCGGCGACTCACTCGGGCCGGGGGGCATCTTCAGGCTGCTCAGGACCGCGCCGGTGATGATCGATATGCTGAAAGACATGGAGGAGCTGTGCCCGGACGCGCTCTTCCTGAACTACACCAACCCCATGGGTGGTATCTGTCATCTGATCAGCCGTGTGACGGACCGGATCGACTATATCGGCCTCTGCCATGGTGTGCAGACCACCATGGACCTGGTGGCCGGCTACCTGGGGATGCCGAAACCCCGGGTGGATTTCACCTGTGCCGGCATCAACCACATGGCCTGGTTCCTCTCACTCACAGATAGAGAAACAGGCCAGGACCTCTATCCTCGGTTCAAAGAGCTGTGCGAGGAGCCGGAGTACTACGTCAACGAGAAGGTGCGCATCGAGGTGATGCGGCACTTCGGATATTTCATGACCGAATCCACCGGACACCTTTCGGAGTACATCCCGTGGTTTCGCTCGAGCCAAAGGGCCCTGGATGCCTACTGTGACGAACCGGCGTTCGGCGGCGAGAGCGGGGCCTACTATACCTTCAGTAAGTTGCTGGCGGAGAAGTACGCCGGCGTGAATTACCTGGAGAGCGAGTCAACCGAACTCGGGAGCCGCAGCAACGAATACTGCTCCTATATCCTGGAAGCCCACGAGACCGACCGGCCCTTCCGGCTGCAGGGGAACGTACGGAACCACGGCTATATCACCAACTTGCCTGAGGGGGCCTGCGTAGAGGTTCCCTGCATCGTGGACGGGCATGGGATCCATCCGCTGCGGGTAGGCGCCCTTCCACCACAGTGCGCCGCCCTCAACATGAGTAATGTCACCGTGCAGACTCTGATGGTGGAGGCCGCCTTGAGCGGGGATCCCGAACACGTCCTGCACGCGGTGGCCATGGACCCCCTCACCTCGGCGGTGTGCACGCTGAAGGAGTCACGGGAGATGACCGCCGAGATGCTGAAAGCCGAGAGGGAGTGGCTGCCCCAGTTCGAAGGGAAGACCCTGCGGTCTACGCCTGCGGTGACAGTTCTGAAAGACGGAAAACGGGCCGAGGTTCCTCTGGATCCGGCGCTGGCCATCGCCAATCGGTTCGGGGAGTTGGCGGACAGAGAGGTATAGCCATGAAGCAGCAGGCGATCAACTTTTTAGCCGCCGTCAGGGGGGAACGCGAACCCATGACCGGCGTGAAGGAGGCCCTGGAAGACCTGCGGGTGGCCAGGGAGTACCTCAGACTGGCAACGGAAAAATAGGAGGAGGGCACACATGCCATTGCGATTTAGGAAGATATTAATCGCCGACGAACGGTGTGAGGCGGCCGCATTCATCGACGTAAACAACGACGGAGTGTTGGACATCGTCTCCGGGGCACTCTGGTACGAGGGGCCGGACTTCCGGATTGCCCATCCCGTCGGGCCGGTGCGGGCCGAGGGAGAGTATTACGACGAGTTCTCCGCCGTACCCCTGGACGTGAACGGCGACGGGTACACCGACTTCATCACCGGCGGATGGTGGGGCAATACGCTTCGGTGGCGTGAGAATCCGGGGAAAGCCGGAGAGGAGTGGCCGGTGCATATCATCGCCGAGACGGGTAATGTGGAGACCACCAAGGGGTGGGACCTGGACGGCGATGGTGTTCCGGAGATCGTTCCCAACTGTCCGAGCGGTCCGCTGGCCGTGTGGAAACTGGACACTGGAAGCGACGGCAAGGGGAAGGGCTCCTTCACACGCCACGAGATCTCTACGGCGAAGCAGGGCCACGGCCTGGGGGCGGGTGACATCAACGGCGACGGCCGCTTGGATCTGATCGTTCCCAAGGGCTGGTACGAAGCGCCGGAGAAACCGTGGCAGCAGGAGTGGACCTTCCACGAGGAGTTCGATCTCGGACAGGCGGGGATCCCGATCCTCGTCGCCGACGTGAACGGCGACGGCCTGGCCGATCTCATCGTCGGCGGCGGACACAGATACGGATTGGACTGGTACGAGCAGAGTACGGCCGGCGGGAAGCGGAGCTGGATCAAACACCCGATCGATCCCTTCAACTCGCAGTACCATGACATGATGTGGATCGATATCGACGGCGACGGGCAGGAGGAACTTGTTACCGGAACCCGCTATCGGGCCCACTGCGGCAGAGACCCCGGCGCACGGGACGACGTGGGCATCTACTACTTCAAGTGGAACGGGGAGTCCTTCTCGAAGCAGATCATCGACTTCGGACCACCCCGCATCGGCACCGGCATCGGCATCTACTTCGACATGGCGGATCTCACGGGCAACGGCCTGCCCGACCTCCTGGCTCCCGGCAAGGATGGTCTCTACGTGTTCTATAACGAAGGACCGATCACCTGATC
>CAZAKE010000070.1:3792-16852 GCA_964485495.1 uncultured Spirochaetales bacterium | reverse complement strand
CACCTGATCGCGACGGTGAACGAAGTCGGTATCGCAGATACAGAAGCTGATATACGCCTCAACGCCGACTACGTTTCGATTTCCTGGTCGGACCTTTCTTTTGTATCCGGTTTATGGTATACGCAGGTATGAATAAGCCGTTGAGTTTTCAAGAAATAATCATGACCCTGGATCGGTATTGGGCAGACCAGGGCATGCTCGTATGGATGCCCTATCACGAAACCGTCGGCGCGGGAACCGGTAACCCCGGGACGATCCTGCGGGTCCTGGGACCCGAGCCGTGGAACATCGCATATCCGGAACCCTCATTCCGGCCCGATGACGGCCGGTTCGGAGACAACCCCAACCGCATGCAGATGCACACCCAATATCAGGTGATCCTGCAGCCGGATCCCGGGAATCCCCAGGAACTCTATCTGAACAGCCTCTTCGCCATCGGCCTGAAGCGGGAGGAGCACGACATCCGGTTCGTGGAGGACAACTGGGAGAGCCCGGCCTTGGGCGCCTGGGGCCTCGGCTGGGAGGTGTGGCTGGACGGCATGGAGATCAGTCAGTATACCTACTTCCAGCAGGCCGGCGGTATGCAGCTCGATCCGGTGGCGGTGGAGCTGACCTACGGGCTGGAGCGGATCGCCATGTACCTGCAGAACGTCGACAGTGTGTGGAAGATCGACTGGGACGGCAAGCAGTCCTACGGCGACATCCTGCTCAGGCAGGAGATCGAGCACTGCGAGTACAACTTCAACGTCGCCGACATCGACAAGGTGACGGAGATGTACAACGGATACGAGGCCGAGGCATACCGGTGCCTCGAGAACGGCCTGGTGATTCCGGCCCACGACTACGTGCTCAAATGCTCACATGTGTTCAACATCCTGGACACTCGGGGTGCCATCGGCGTCACCGAGCGGGCGGCGTTTTTCGGGCGGATGCGTCGACTCTCACAGAAGGTATCCAAGGCGTTTGTCGCCCAGAGAGAGGAGTTCGGCTATCCACTCATGAAATTCATGCCCGGATGGACCGAACCGGTTCTGCCTGAACTTCCCGCGAAACTGCCCGAAACACCCCAATCCTTCCTCCTGGAGATCGGCTCGGAGGAGCTTCCCTCTCACGACCTCGCCGACGCACTCGCCTTCCTTGAATCCAGAGTGCCGAATTTTTTCGCGGAGTTGCGACTGGAGCATGGGGCGATCCGCGTGGTCGGTACGCCCCGACGACTCGCCGTGATCGTCGATGATCTATCACCCCGACAGGAGGACCTGGAGGAGCAGGTGCGGGGACCGTCGGCGAAAGCGGCCTTCGACGCCGATGGGAACCCCACCAAGGCGGCCCAGGGATTTGCCCGTAGCAAGGGTGTGGATGTGGCCGACCTCGATGTGCGAGAAATCGACGGCGGCGAGTATGTCACCGCCGTGGTGCACACGTTGGGGCTGCCCGCGCCGGTCGTACTGGCCGAGTCGTTGGCGGAATTGATTCGGAGCATCCCCTTCGGACGCTCGATGCGGTGGCTCGCCTCGGCACAGGCCGGCGAGGAACCCGCCCGGACCGCGTACAGTCGGCCGATCCGCAAGATAGTCGCCCTTTTCGGCGCGATCGAGGTTCCCTTCCGGTACGCCGGACTCGTAAGCGGCCGGGTCACTCACGGACTACGACCCGCGGGATCCCCCGACATAGCGGTGGCCTCCGCGGGGAGGTACCTCAATACCATGGCGGCGAACAGGATAATCGTCGATCCCGCGGAACGGCGGGAGACCATCCGCCGGCAGCTTCTCGAGGTGGCCGATCTGGCCGGCGGAACCATCCCCGAGGATGACGCCCTCCTCGAGGAGGTGACCCATCTCGTGGAGTGTCCCACCGCGTTTCTCGGCAGTTTTTCGGCGGAGTATCTCAGGTTGCCGAAGCCGGTCTTGATCACGGTGATGAAGAAGCACCAGCGTTACTTCCCTATCGTCGACGAATCCGGAGACTTGAAGCCCAACTTCATCGGCGTGCGGAACGGCGGTGAGGAAAACCTGGAGATCGTACGACGGGGGAATGAGGGTGTTCTCCGGGCCCGCTATTCGGACGCGGTGTTCTTCTTCGACGCCGACCGCAAGAAGACCCTGGAGGAGTTTCTTCTCAGGCTGGACACCCTGACCTTCCAGGAGGACCTCGGCTCCATGCTCGACAAGAGCAAACGCCTCGAGAAGCTGGCGGTGAAGGTCGGCGAGAAGCTTACTCTAGATTCCGGCGTGCTCGCGACTATCGCCAGGGCTGCGTACCTCTGCAAGGCCGACCTGGCCACGAACATGGTGGTGGAACTTACCAGCCTGCAGGGGATCATGGGCCGCGAGTACGCACTCCTCTCCGGAGAGAAGCCGGAGGTCGCGGATGCCATCGTCGAGCACTACTATCCTCAGAGTGCGCTTCCCGGTGAAACCATCAGCGAGCCGGGACTCGCGCTGAACCTGGCCAACAGACTCGACAGCCTAACCGGCCTCTTCGCCGCCGGCAAGGCACCCAAGGGTTCCAACGATCCTTTCGCCCTGCGCCGGGAGGCCATCTCGCTCATCACCGTCCTGATCGAGACGCAGACCTCCTTCGACATCGCCGAAGGCGTAGAGATGGCGGCATCTCTGGTACCCATCGAGGTGGACGGGGAGGCCAAGGCGGCCGTGCTGGAGTTCGTGACTCGCCGACTGGAGGGCATCCTGCGGGATGAGTACTCGCTGCCCTCCGACGTGGTCCGGGCCGTATTGGCCGAGAGGGGCACCGATCCCTCGGCCGCCCTCGACCTCTGCAGGGAGCTGGAGGCTGCCACCGGGGCCGGTGATTGGTCCGATGTTCTCAACGCCTACGCCCGGTGCGTGCGCATCGTCCGCGGCGTGGATGAGCGGTACACCGTGGATCCGGAAAAATTCACCGAACAGGCGGCGATCGACCTCCACACGGCGACGCAGAAGGCAAAGAGCGACCTGGCGGGGACCGAGTCTCTGACAGCGGTGGTGGATGCCGTCCGTACGACACTGGTGGATCCCATCAACACCTTCTTCGACGATGTGATGGTCATGGCCGAGGACGAGGACTTACGCAACAACCGGCTGGCGCTCCTGCAGGAGATCCGTGATCTCACCCGTGGGTCTGCCGATTTCAGCGAGTTGCAGGGGTTTTAGACAATCAAATCCCGTCTATCACTAGAACCGTGTCCAGGTCGCGCTCCGGTACGATGGTGAACCGTCCCTCGTTGCCGTCGCAGTGTCTATTCATTACAATGCCTGGTAGACAGAGCACCTCGCCGTAATGAACGAAAATCAGGGTCTGTACGTATCGCTTCTCTTAGAATATTGGAGGGGATTATGAAACCCGAATTGTCGAGAAGTATACCCATTCTCAAGTCACTATCGCTATTTGGTGTCGTCTTCATACTTGCACTGGTTATCGGCTGTAGCGGTGGTACCGACTCAGATGCAGATGCAATCACCGCCGCGACGTGGAAGGAGGCGCCGGTGGATGAGCCTCCGATTGCGGTGGAGGCTGTCACCGCGGCGAGAGGATCGTTGGTTCCGGCCGATCCTCCTCACCTCTCTCACCACCATCGCCGGGCTCCTGCCCACGGCGATCGGTCTCGGCGGTGAATCTCCGGTGTGGGGACCCATGGCGGGGACTATCATCTTAGGACTGATATTTTCCACCATCACCGCGCTCTTCTTCGTGCCGAGTCTCTACGGTGCATTGTACGATCGGAAGGCGAAGAAAACCGATGAAGCGTCGACGGCACCAGTTGGCGCCGGCTCGGAATGATGACCGGGAACATGATACGATGCGTATGATACAATTTGCATGTGAGGATACGAGAAGAAGAGACTCGAGGAGAGGGCATGATACAGGAAAGTAGAGACAGAGATCTTATGCCTAGGGTTGTTGCCGGTGAGATCCGACAGCACGGCATCGACGGAGGAGCCCGCCGAGCAATCGATTTCGGCTGCGGCACCGGGGTATTGAGCTTCCTATTGGAGGGTGATCTCGGGGTGATCTACGCCGTCGACACCGCGGACGAGAAGATGGACCACCTGGAGGCGACTCTCGCAACCCGTGAGAAATCCGGTGCCGATATCCGTCCTCTCCGAATCGACCTGACGAAGGACCCGTTTCCCCACGGGAAGGTCGACCTCGTCTTCGCCATGATGTCGCTGCATCACGTGCCCGATCCGTTTTCACTGATCGGAGGTTTCGCGGAGATCCTCGAACCCGGCGGGAGGCTCTGCATCGCCGACCTCGAGGAGTCCGGCCAACCCTTCCATCCAAGTCACATGGAGCACGCCAGGGACGGCTTCACCCGGGATGAGTTGGAGGAAACCTGTCGCCGGTACGACCTGACTCCGCTGCGGTACGAGGTAGTACACCGGATGCTCCGGGTTGGACCCGACGGGATGGAACACTCTCATCCGATTTTCGCTTTTTTCGCCGAGAAGCCGGGCGCATAGTTGCATTCACGAAAGGCCGAACAGTAGATGACCATCAATTTCTTCCCCATGACCGAACCGGGAGTCAATCAGATAGTTACCTGGCCAGGAATTCGAAATGTGAGAAAACACAAGACGGTGTTAACTCCAATATCTCCAGACTAGACTTTTTTCTCCCACTCTAGTACCGTCCCGGATGAGGCGGAGAAGGAGGATGTTATTGAATCTGCGCGAGTACACCGGAATATCGTTCGGTACCTCGATGGTGCGGTTGTGAGGCGAACGGTTTTTGTGCCTGGACTGCCGTTTTGCGCTTTCGCTCGGAGATAACTTTTCCTATGATTGAGCTGGATCCAACTCAATATTTGCGTAATATACGGTATCGCTGTATACTATACATCATGAAGCGAACACAGATACAAATACCCGAGCCTTTATATGAGAAGGCGTACCGGTTGGCTGAAATTCGTGACTGGAGCCTATCCGAGGTGATCCGCCGAGCGGTTGAGCAGTATGTAGAGGAGTGCGGTCATGACTCCCGATCCGACTCATGGATCTTGCCCGAACCTGTTGAACTGGGAGAGGAAATAGTTCCATATGAGAGGTGGAGGGATCTCGTTGCAGACGATGAGGGAACCTCATATGGCAGTATCGATTGATACGAATATACTCGTATATGCTCTCAACCGGAGCAGCGCGGTCCACGACAGAGCTCGAGAGTTCCTGGAGTCGGTCGGGCAGAATGAAAATGTGGTCCTTGCTGAGCTGGTCCTGGTTGAACTGTATCTGTTGGTCCGTAACCCTGCCGTATTCCCGTCTCCGTATGGAGCCTCGGAAGCTGCCGAAGTATGTCGTCGGTTGAGAACCAATCCGTCCTGGCGCATCGTCGAGTGTCGTCCGGTTATGAAGAAGGTCTGGAACATTGCCGGCGATGTCGGATTCGGTCGTAGGAAGATCATCGATGCTCGGCTTGCCTACACACTCCTCGCTGCGGGGGTCACCGAATTCGCGACTCGGAATACGAAAGATTTCTCTGAATTTGGTTTCTCCCGGGTTTTCGATCCCCTGGCTGATCCCAATTGATGAAACATGTTTCGGGCCGAGGGTACGTTTGACTGCCGATACCGTAGGCGTTGCGAGTGTCGGAGATCTCGATGTGATGGGGTGGCTCACGGTGAGTGAACAAGTTCTCCTGGAAGTAACCGCCGGGGAGCTGTTCCGCGACGACCTTCACTTTGCGAACACCCGGGAGTGGCTGAGTTTCTACCCGGACGATTAATGATGTGTTTGCATAAATTTGACTTGTAACCAAAAATGAGTTACATTTCAGTATCAGAAAAGTGGATACAATATTATTAGGAGCATCGCTTGCCGGATACGAATAGAAAACAATGGCGAGTCTATTTTCGTCGGAAGGTTGAAAAGCAAGTCGTTAAGATGCCGCGACCAGAACAAATCAAGCTCGCGAATCTGGTTGAGGATCTTGAGCAAAAAGGGCCTATTCGTAGAGAATGGAAAAACTTTAGCAAGCTGTCCATGAATGAATATCATTGCCATCTTTCATTTTCGTGGGTTGCATGCTGGCGGGTAGAAAAACGGATAATGGAGATCGAGGGGTATTATGCAGGGAGTCGTGAGAAAGCCCCATATTAGGATTGAGGGTGAAATTAGTGAAGATTTCATGGAATATCTGAAGACGCAGTACGGCGAGATCGAGGTGATTACCAACGAAGAAGACGAACTCATTGAAGTAACCGAAAGTGACTGGTATCAGACTGTACGAGGATCTATCAGTCCAGGCGAGAATCTGAAACTATACCGTGAACTGCATAGCTTGACTCAAGAGGAGCTTGGTAGAAAGTTGGGCAATTTTACTCGGCAGAATATTTCGAACATTGAGAATGGGCATCGGGCAGTCAGTAAAAAAATGGCAATTGCACTTGCCGAGTTATTCGATGTATCGGTCAAAAAATTTCTGTGAAATATACATTCGCGACCGAGAGTAATTCGAAAATCCTAGGCGACTCGGACAAGATCGAACCTACATATCATCACGGAGTTATCGATCGGGTTCAGACGACTTATCTCCACTCACGATCGTTTTTTTTTTGTAAAAGGAACCTATGGAGCACAAATTGAGTCGGCAAGAAAATACAATTCCCTACGACTGCCTGAGACTCGGTGAGGTTCGTCCCCTGGGATGGATGCGGGAGCAGATGATCGGCGACCTGCATGATGGGTTCGCCGGTCACCTGGATGGTTTAACCCCGCGTGCAGCGTCGGGTATTTTCACAAAAAATCGAGTCAGGAGCTTCGAAACTACGGAAGCCGGCATGATCCACGATACTCCACGAACGTGGTGGAACGGGTTGCTTCGCCTGGCCTACCTCTCAGGTCACCGCAGGAATTCGAAATGTGAGAAAACACAAGAAGGCGTTATCTCCGATATCTCCAGACTAGACTTTTTCTCACACTCTAGTACCCTTTTCCTCATGGGAGGAAAGAACAACGCCGAAAGCATATTCGCCGTTCACAAAATTCCGACCGACACCCATATTCGTACTCTCCTCGATCCAATACCACCGAATTTGTAGGAGAGTCCATGATGAACATGGTCAACAGCTACGAGGCGAAGTCAAAGTTTTCCCAACTAATACGAGAGATTGTAAATACCAAAGGGAAAATCGTCATTTGCAAAAACGGAAAGCCCGTAGTTGATATTGTGTATCACCAGAGTTCCGAAGATCCGCTCGAACAGGATCCCGGATTGAAAGGTGCTAAATATCTGTCCGATCCCTGCGAAGGTGTTTCAGTGGAAGATTGGCCCGAGCAGCAGTTCGAAAAGTAAGTAGAAAGGGAGTCGTACATCAGTCCCTTTTCTGCGATATCGACTTCGTACCTCGTCGAATCGCCACGAAAAGGCAGTATTTACAGAGCGATCATGCAATTCCAAATGTAGTTACTGCTACATTTGGAATTGCTTTGGCCCGAGGACCTGCGTTGACTCCCTGTTGTCTCTCCTTCCCGCATTGTGATATTGTAGTAGCCTAAGATATTTCAAGGAGCCGAGAATGAGTCAAGACAGACCGAATATCGTATTCATCATGACCGACGATCACGCCGCCCATGCACTGAGCTGCTACGGGAGCCGTATCAACACGACACCCAACATGGACCGGATCGCCGACGCCGGCGTCCGTTTCGACAACTGCTTCTGCACCAATTCGATCTGTACACCCAGCCGGGCGACGATCCTGAGCGGAACATACAACCACGTCAACGGGGTCACCACCCTGGCGACCCACATGGACAACCGACTCACCACCTTCCCGAAGCTGCTGCAAGCGGAAGGATATCAGACCGCCGTATTCGGCAAGTGGCATTTGGGGACCGGGCCGGAGCACTGTCCCACCGGCTTCGACGACTGGGCGGTACTTCCCGGGCAGGGGCTCTACCACAACCCGGAACTGATCTTCAAGGGACCGGATGGGGGAACCAGACGATCCGTCGTGGGATATGTCACCGACATCATCACCGACCTGTCGTTGGATTGGCTCAAGAAGCGGGACGCAGATCGGCCCTTCTGTCTCCTCTACCACCACAAGGCCCCGCACCGGGCGTGGGAGCCGGATGAGAAGCACGCGGACATGTATCTGAACGAAGAGATCCCTGAGCCGGACACCCTTTTCGACGATTACGGCGGCGGACGGGCCCTGGCCTCGAAGGCGGCGGCCATGCGGGTCGGCGTTCACATGCGGCGGGACGACATCAAGTGCGTCATCAACTACGGGCTCTCTGAGAAGGAACTCCGGCGATGGGCGTATCAACGATATATCAAGGACTACCTGCGGGTGATCGCCAGCGTCGACGACAACATCGGTCGCGTGCTGGACTACCTGGACGAGGAGGGGCTCACCGAGAACACCATCGTCATCTATACCTCGGACCAAGGATTCTTCCTCGGCGACCATGGATGGTACGATAAGCGGTTCATGTACGAGGAGTCGCTGCGGATGCCGTTCCTCTTCAGCTATCCCAAGGCGGTAAATGCCGGCGGTGTGAACGACGACATCATCACCAACGTCGATTTCGCCCCGACCCTGCTCGAGTACGCGGGTATTCCGGTCCCAGATGAGTTCCAGGGCCGCAGTTTCATTCCACTCCTCGAGGGTACTACTCCGGAAGACTGGCCCGAGGCGATGTACTACCGATACTGGATGAACAAGGCCCACCATAACGTAGCGGCCCATTACGGGGTCCGAACAAAGCGATTCAAGCTGATCTACTACTACTACGACGGTCTGGAACAGGCCGGTACCGACCAACGCTGGGTGGCCGGCGACGGTGATACGGAGATCATCGACATGATTGGTCACGAACCCGAATGGGAGCTCTTCGATCTGGAGAAGGACCCCCATGAACTCGTAAATGTGTACCACGATCCTGAATATGCCGACACGGTTCGAGAACTCACCGCTGAACTGCATCGGATGCAGGATGCAGTTGGTGATACGCGGTATCACAAGGATACCTGACCCTATTCGGCGGGAATTCCGATTCAAGTCCGCCTATCACCGGTACGCGCGGAAGACGAGAACCGGTGATAGGAAGCTCCGGATCGAAGTACTACCACCCGATCTATTTCACTCCCGGTGCTATATTCATCTCAGGTTCTTGGGCTGGGCCTCTGCCTAACATATTTCTAACATACCACTAACCACCCTGTAACAGCGTACAAGTATTCATTAACAATTATCGAAGGAGCGAGAGATGAGAACACATTTTCAAGAAGAACTGAGACAACTGAATCAAGAGATCCTGAAGATGGGCACTCTGGTGGAAGAATCCATCAACAAGGGACTGCAATCCCTTACCAATCAGGATCAGGACCTCGCCAAACAAGTCATCGAAGAGGACGAAGCAGTGAACGCGATGGAGCTCGAGGTCGAAGATGTCTGCACGGTCCTGATCGCCAAGGAACAGCCCGTCGCCAGTGACCTTCGGCACATCGTGACCTGCCTCAAGGTGGTGACCCAGCTCGAACGGATCGGCGACCATGCCGTACACCTGGCGAAGACGACCTTGAAGATCGGCGCCGAGAAACTCGTGAAACCGCTCCTTTCGATACCGCAGATGGCCGAGATCGGTGTCAGCATGCTTCACGATACCATGACCGCGTTTGTCGAAGGCGATGTCGACAAGGCCGTCGAGGTCAGCAGGCGCGACAATGAGATCGACGACCTCTATACCCAGGTAACGCGGGAACTGCTGACGTATATGATGGAGAAACCGCAGGTTATTTCGCAGGCGATACTGTTGCTGTTCGCCGCACGGCATCTGGAGCGGTTGGGCGATCATGTCACGAATATCAACGAGTGGATCGTATACGAGAGGACGGGAAAGCACTCCGAACTGAACATGTAGCAGCGTTGGACGCTGATCTTGGATGTAACACCGAAAGAAAGAGAGCAACGATTGGAAGCAATGGCCGGCGAGACGATACTTGTAGTAGATGACGAGCGAGATATCCTCGAATTGGTTCGCTACAACCTCGAGAAAGAGGGGTTCAAGGTATCCTGTGTGCTGTCCGGCTATGATGCTCTCGCCGCTGTTCAGGAAGCTCCTCCCGATATGATCCTGCTTGACCTGATGCTCCCCGATCTGGATGGACTGGACGTGTGCAGGCGGTTGAAGGAGGAGGAGAAGACGCGGCAGGTTCCGATCGTCATGGTTTCCGCCAAGGGTGAGGATACCGACATCATCCTGGGCCTCGAGATGGGGGCCGACGACTATATCACCAAGCCGTTCAGCCCGAAAATTCTACTTGCGCGTATCCGATCCGTCCTCCGGCGACTCGGTCGTACCGGCTCGGAGGGGATAAGCAGGATCATCTCGATCCACGGTATCTCCATCGACTCGACCAAGCACGAGGTGTCGAGCAACGGCAGGCTGATTCCGTTGAGTGTCACCGAATATTCGATACTCGAATTTCTGGCTAAGAATCCCGGCTGGGTCTTCTCCCGCAGCCAGATTATCACCGCGGTCCGCGGCGACAACTACTCCGTCACCGAACGCTCCGTGGACGTGCAGGTACTCGGACTGCGGAAGAAACTCGACGATAAGAAGGATATCATCGAAACCGTACGGGGCGTCGGATATCGAATGATGGAGGAGGACGCCCGTGAGACCTGAGACCATGTTTTCTGACGACGCCCTCGCTGCCGCTACACGAGAATCTCGTATACCAGCAATCGTTCCACCGTGGAGTTGATTCCCACGGCGGGACTCAGTTCGGGATCTATTGCCTCCACGTACATCAGGTATCGCTGTCTTTTCGGATCGAACACGGTGGTCGAATATCCCAGAAGCGGGTGTTCCCGGTGTTCATAGGGGGAGCTGGGCTGCCATTCGGTGGAGAATACCGTCTCCAAGTCACCACGCTCCTCTCTGAGCAGATATGCGACGAACCGTGCCGGCGGTCCGCCGCCGTGTCCGATTCCATACTCGTCTGCATATACCACCCCCGCCTTCTTCTCGCGTGAATCGTCCAGTCTGGTCTCCAGCCCCAGCATCATGATTCCCGACGCGGTGGGAAACATGGTGCCGTTAATGAATCCGACTCTGTCTTCACCGTCCACCGTCAGGGGGCCGCGCTTCTCCCACTCGATCCCGTCGCGGCTCAACGCCAGGGCGGGCCGTTCGAACCTATTTCCGTCTCTGGCCTTATAGATACAGATCCAACGGCCGTCGATGATCTCGATCGAGCTGTCCCGGGCTTGCTGTACATCGAAGGGACGGTCGTTCCGTAGCACCAATCCCTTCGATACCCACGGTCCCATGAGGGATTTGCCGGTGAGCAGGAGGGTTTCCCACTTCACGCCGCCCCAGGCGAAACTGTCGCCCGTGTCAACCGAAAGATAGAAGTGGTAATCGCCGGTCGCAGGATCTTTCAGAAGCTGGGTGCCTTCGATGCTGTGGATCTGCATCTGGGCGGCCTTGGCGGCCGTTTCCTTCGTGACCGACGAGAGCAGAGAGTATTCCACACCGTCCCGTGACCGGTGAATCTCGGCCGCGTAGCCTCTGGCGTCGTCCCTGGCGGTCCTCGGCCGCGTCGTCAGCAGAAACTCCTCTGTATCGGGCAGGTACAGGACCTTCCCGGCGCCGGTCCACGACCCGGGCTCGTACTCCGGCGGCTCCAGCGCCACTCCGACGAAACGCCGGCTCGAATAGAAATACTGCGGGGGCATGAACCCCTTCCATTGATGACTCATAGTCGATCCTCCCAATCTATGGTTATGCTTCACTCTCATCCGAGAGAATGTCGGTGATACTGCTCTGTGTCTGCTCGAAGAGGCGAACGTAATAGGTCAACCGATCTTGGAGGATTGCACACTCCTCCCTGAGCTGCATCGTCTCGCGCACCAGTCGTGCCGCATTACGCCGATCTACGATCTCGGAGAAGGGTGTGAGTCCCGATCCCTCCACATAACAGGCGGGAAACCACCGCAGAACGACGATGAGCAGGATCAGCCCGGCGCTTATCACCCTGTATGACGCGACCGCTTCCGTCAGATGCAGCTTCCGATGTAGGAACAGCGGTGCCGTCATGTTCAACGGAGTGATAGTACATGAGAATGGCACAAACGTCATCCGCTTACGGGGTGTTCCGGAAGGAACCTTGCCCTCATCGCCGAGGATATGGCATTATCGAGGAGCGTGGAGGTCTGATATGAGAAACACGAACGCGGTGACGGTTGTAGGCATCCTGGTCATCTTGTTGGGATTGTGTGTGACCGGTTTCAGTCTGATCGCGGACTATCCCGGAGAGATCGACGAGTTCGCCTCCCTCCATGGAGAACGGGTGGAGTTGTACGGAAGAGGCGTATACCGGCAGGATTCGGTTTCCTTCGCCGTGCAGGGACTCGGTCAGGACATCGTGACCCTGGTGGTGGGCGTGCCCATGCTGGCTATCGGTATCGTCCTGTACCGTAAGGGCAAGGTGAGTGGATTTCTCCTCACCAGCGGTACCTTCTACTACTTCGCGTACTCCTATCTGCTCTACTGCATGGGAGTGTTCTTCAATGAGCTCTTTCTCCTGTATGTGGCCCTCTTCTCGCTTAGCACCGCGGGGTTGATCCTCTCGGTGGCGGGTATATCCACCGGCGAGATCGCCGCGGCCTTCTCGGAGAGCTTCCCCCGGCGGCTCGTGGGTTTCTTTTGTCTACTGGTCGGACTGATGCTGATCACCCTGTGGGGAGCGCGCCTCGCACCGGCCTTTCTGGAGGGTACGCCTCCACCCGGGCAGGAGCACTACACCACCTTGATCGTGCAGGCGGCGGATCTGGGGATCGTCGTGCCCACTGCACTGACCGCCGGCATCCTGCTGCTTCGTCGCCGCCCGGCCGGGTATGTCCTGGCGCCGATCTTGATCATCAAGGGCTTCACCCTCTCCCTGGCCCTGTGTGCCATGATCCTGATGCAGTCCAGGGCCGGAGTCGAGATGAATCCGGTGGAGACCATCCCCTTCATCGTCGTTACCGTCGGATGTGTGATCCTGCTGTGGGTTACCCTGCGGGCGGTGAGGGAGAACAAGTGATGGCGCCGTATGTTTCCGCCTC
>CAZAKE010000070.1:0-3692 GCA_964485495.1 uncultured Spirochaetales bacterium | reverse complement strand
TCCGCCTCCGATGCAGTCAATCTGGGAAGTTTAGGCAATTGTAACCTCGAGTGAAGTTGTTACGATTTCCCTGCTTAGGTAAAGGCTCCGTTCCTCTTCAGATAATGTCTCGAGGTATAATTGTATCGCCTCTTTCATATTTCCCATCACTTCTTCAAAGGTATCGCCCTGGGTTTGGCATCCTTCTAATTCAGGACTGTAGGCATAATATCCATGTTCGTCCTTCTCGATTATGATACTCACCTTATAAGCCATCGATATGCCTCACTTCGTAGAAGACTATACTAGATGCATTCAACAATTACAAACAGGAAGTATAATGAGGAGTATCTTATCCACGTTGGCCTCATGCCCTTGGAGTATCTAGTCTTTGACAGAAGAATGTATATCATCATATGTTCTAAAGCAGGATTCACATGAATGGGAGGGTCCATGAAAATTACGGCATTACGAGGAATTCCGGTAGAGAGCAACCTTATTGTGAAGGTCGAGACCGACGAGGGGATCTACGGCATCGGCGAGGCCGGGATGGCGCCGCAGATTGCGGCCACCTGCAGGGTACTCGAGTACTATTCCGAGTGGCTGGTCGGAAGGGACCCCCTGGATATTGAGGGAATCTGGCAGGAGTTGTTCCGCTGGACCAGGCGCAAGGAGGGGATTGTGCTGATCTCGGCCATCTCCGGCATCGATATGGCCCTCCATGACATCAAAGGCAAGGTCCTGGGTGGGCCGGTGTGGCAGATCATAGGCGGCCGGGCACGGGAGCGCGTGGCACTCTATGCGCATATCCGGGGAACCACACCCGAAGAGGCCCGCGAAGGTGCGATTGCCGCGGTGGAGAAGGGCTTCACGGTGGTGCGGCTCGGATTCGACGATCCGCGGATGGGAGTCCCAGGTGATGGCTTCGACGCGGGCAGGGCCATACGGCACTCCGCCCGGGTGACCGAGGCGGTTCGTGAGGCGGTCGGCGAGGAGGTTGAGATCACCATCGACGTGCATCAGCGGCTCACGCCGACCCGGGCCGTGGAGTTCGGCGAGGCCGTGAAGGACGCCAGGCCCCTGTTCGTGGAGGATCCGGTCCGCCCTGAGGACCCCTGTGCCTACCGGCGGCTGAAGGGCCGGATGCCCGTGCCGACGGCTACCGGCGAGAACCTCTACTCCAAGTGGCAGTTTCG
The DNA here is from genome assembly GCA_964485495.1 of uncultured Spirochaetales bacterium. GTDB lineage: Bacteria > Spirochaetota > Spirochaetia > CAZAKE01 > CAZAKE01 > CAZAKE01. The sequence goes on along the minus strand of CAZAKE010000070.1, from coordinate 2,517 downwards.
CCCCCTCATCGAGGAGGAACTCACCGACTACCTGCGCACCGACCTGGCCCTCGTCGGCGGCATCACCGAGGCTCGTAAGGTGGCCGTGCTGGGAGAGACACACTTCATGGATGTGGTCCCCCACTGCGCCCGGGGGCCCCTGCTGGAGCTGGTTACACTCCACTTCAGCACGGCCGTCAGTAACGTGCTGGTACAGGAACACATTGGCGGTCCGGAGTGGTGGAACGACGTGCTCCCGGGACTCCCGGATTTCTCCGGCGGGTATGCCTTGCCACCAAAAGCACCGGGGTTGGGAGTCGAATTCGACGAGGCCGCCGCCGCGAAACACCCCTTCGTGCAGCGGCAGATGCCCAGGTGGCGGAAACCGGACGGCTCGGTCCAGGACTGGTAGTAACACGTAGTCGGATAGTACCCTTCTCTGCTTCACTGAATGGAAGCGATTACGATTCAGTATCCGCGTCGTCTAATCGTAAAAGTTTGTGTCCTTCAAATACGGTGAGTATCTCGATTGCCTGGTCATGAACACGGTAGACAATACGGTATTTCTTCACAATGAGTTCCCTGATTTCAGGATTGGAAATTTCAGGAACCATGCGTCCCATGTTCGGATTATGGGCAATTCGCGCTCCCTGTTCGATGAGAAAATTGACGAATGTGCCCGCAGTTTCCGGGTTGTCGGTTCCGATATACTGTTCAATTTTCCACAGGTTTTCCAACGCTTCTTTCGACCAGTTCACAATCATTTATGAAGTCCGAGAAGCTCTTCTTCTTTGTAATTCTTCCGTAAGTTCTGTTGTTCCGTATACTCTGCCGGCTTCAACATCCGATAATCCTCTGTGTACCGATTCGATAAATAATCTCGTATGTACCAAGTCATCGTATTCGGCAGGTGAAATTAACACTCCCGCAGGTTTCCCGTTCTGTGTTATCACCAAAGGATGTCCTGTAGTATGCACATTGGTTAGGAGGTATCGGTTCGCACCAAGACATCGGCCCTTGGACGCCACTTCCTCTTCCGCGTTCATTGAGGTATAGTCGCTCCCATGTCACACGATTCTGAGATGGATGGTTCCGGAGTCCCGCTGGAGAACGGCACGGCTTCGGAGCTGCTCCCTACGGACAAGAAAGAACTTTTCAGGCGGATGCTGAACATTGCCCTCCCGATGGTGGTCTCTCAGGCATCCGAGACGGTGATGCTCTTCGTAGATCGGTTGTTCCTCTCCAGGCTGGGGACCGCCTACCTCTCCGCGGCCATGAGCGGCGGCCTGACCAGCTTCGTGTTGGCATCGATCTTCGGCGGGACGGTAGGGTACGTCAACGCCATCGTGGCCCAGTATTACGGTGCCGGCAGGAAGGACCGCTGCGCCTCCGCCGTGACCCAGGGGATCTACCTCTCATTCGCGGCATACCCGTTCCTCTTGGCCGTGATCCCCCTGGTGAAGTACTTCTTCGTGGCGGTCGGCCACAACGAGCTTCAGATCAGCCTAGAATATGGCTACTTCCGGGTGTTGTTCGCCGGGTCGCTGCTGTTTGTGCTTCGGAGCTGCGTCACCGGTTTCTTCCTGGGTATCGGCCGGACCCGGATCGTCATGGCCGCAAACATCGTGGGGATGCTGGTGAACATCCCGGTGAACTATGTCCTGATCTTCGGCAAGCTCGGGTTCCCCGCCATGGCGATGGAGGGCGCCGCCATCGGCACCATCTGCGGAAATGCGGCCATCATCTCTATCCTCATGTTCGTGTACCTCAGGAAGAAGTATCGGCAGGAGTACGGTACCGGAAGCTCCTGGCGTTTCGACAAAAGACTCTTTCGAAAACTCATCAAATTCGGGTCTCCCGCCGGAATCGAGATGTTCCTGAACGTCATGGCGTTCAACATCTTCGTGCAGCTCATGCACTCCTACGGGCCGGGGGTGGCCGCGGCGGTGACCATCACCTTCAACTGGGACATGGTGGCTTTCATCCCCATGCTCGGGCTGGGGTTCGCCACCACGGCGGTGGCGGGCCAGTATGTCGGGGCCCGGGACATGGAGGGGGCCCGCGAGACCGCATATATGTCGTTGAAAATAGGGTATATCTATGCCGGGACGATGATGATGGTCTTTCTCTTCGGAGCAGGTCCGCTGGTCGCGGTGTTTTCTTCCGGGTTTCCGGATGCCACCCCGGAAATTGAGGCCCTGGCCCGCATGCTCCTCCGCCTAGCTTCACTCTATACCCTCGCCGACGCGACACAACTCATATTCGCCGGGACCCTTCGCGGCGCCGGGGACACCGCCTGGGTGATGCGCTTGTCGGTGATCCTGCACTGGCTCATGGCGATCTCGGCCATCGTCCTTATCAGGATCATCGTAGTCCCGCCCGTGGTTGTCTGGCTCGTCTTCATTCTGCTCATCATCTGTATGGGGGTAGGCATGATCCTGCGGTTCCGTGGCGGCAAGTGGACGCAGCTTTCTCTGGTTGAGGATGCCATCTAATCAAATTGCACCCCTGCTGCTCCTTCGATATACTGGAACCGAC
>CAZAKE010000069.1:13422-23495 GCA_964485495.1 uncultured Spirochaetales bacterium | reverse complement strand
TTTCGCTCGAGAGTCTCCGGCAAAATCCCGTCATGCGCGAGTAGGGCGTTTGCCTTCGGCAATATCTTTTGTTAAGTTATTCGTATGAAACGTAGTATCAACATTGGGCTGATCGGGGTAGGAGTATTGCTCCTCATCATCGGCATCGCAGTCGGTAGAGGTTTCTGGTTTTGGGGCCTTGTTCTCGGCATCGCCGCCGGAGTGTTTCTCATCGTCGATATCCGAACCCGGAAGGCCGTCGAGGCACGTCTGGCGGAGGAGCGGGAAATGTTCGACCGTGACTCGCACGATCGGAGCGGAACGGCGCAAGATGCTTCTTCCGGCGGTCCTGTCGGCGACAAACCGCCATCCGAGGAGTAGCGCCGCATGTTCGGGAGTCTCGATACCGGCTCCCGATGTCGAAGATCAGGATTTTCCGAAATAACGATTCCGGGTACGCCTGTCAGGGGGTCGAAATCGTAATCTGACGGTTCCTGTTTTCGTTGCGATTTCTGAAAGCCTCAGGTGCCGACCTTCTTCGGCCATTCGAACCAGATCAAGGCCCCGGTCGTGTGTTTCGTGGCGTGCCAGGATGCGGCGTCGAATTCTATCGCAGCAGCGGCGCAGGTGGGCATATTGTCGATTCCTGCGCCTGTGTACGTCTCGAGGAGGTGCGTTAGGCCGGGATTGTGTCCGCAGATCAGGGCTGAACCGATCTTCACATCGAAATTTGCGATTATTCCGGCCAGGGTTGACGCGTACGCACCGTATATCTCCTCGATGGTGACGATTTTTTCTTCGGGGATCTCGAGACGGGCCGCTATGATTCGGGCCGTCTGCATCGCCCTGACGGCCGGACTCGTGACGAGCAGATCGGGATCCACACCTCGATCGTGAAGAAGGGCCCCCATCATCGGAGCATCCCTCCGTCCCCTCTTGTTCAGCGGTCGGTCGAAATCGGGGAGATCCTTCCTCTTCCAGCTGGATTTGGCGTGACGAACCAGATAGAGTGTTTTCATGAATCGCCTCCCGAATGATGGAGCTGAATCCGGCCGTCCGGGCCGATTTTCCAACTACCGATTTCTTCTATCTATTTACCAATTTCTTCTATCAATCTCTTCAAGAATACGATAGAGAATCGAAAAATGCACGATATATCGTGTAATACTCTGTTTCGGTGTACGAGCCAGGTTCGATTCCCTCATCCTGAAATTGGTAGATCCGGGCATTCGGCATCGAAAGCCGGCGGAGGCACTGCGGGAAATCACTACGGCCACTCGGATACTATCCGATTCTACCGCGCTCCCTTCCCGAAGATCATCGTCTCCGCAGTGAGGAGGAGAATTTTACTGTCGAGGAAGAATCCCCGTCGTTTGACGTAGTAGAGATCGTATTCCGTTTTCAACCGGTAGTCGTCGATATGTGATGTGTGTCCGAAGTTGATCTGGGCCCATCCGGTGATACCCGGTTTTGCGAAGCAGCGTTTGTCATAATGCGGGATGGCCGCGAGCATCTGACGGTGGTATGCCGGCATCTCGGGTCTCGGACCCACCAGACTCATCGCTCCGGCGAGTACGGTAATGAGTTGGGGCGTTTCGTCCAATCTGAATTTTCGAATGAATCCGCCGATTTTCAACATCCGGGACTCGATATTCGTGTTGGGATTGTCCGGATCGAAGCCGTCCGGCTTAAGTGACCGGAATTTGATCATGGAGAACGGTTTGCCGTTCAGTCCGATGCGTTGATGGCGGAACAGAATAGGCCTTCCGTCCTCGATGAGTATGAGAAGGGCGATGATGCACATGAGCGGTGCGAAGAATACCAGTAGTATGGTGGCGACGAGGATATCGAGCAGTCGCTTGAGTCGATCATACGCACGGGGGCGAAACCACCCGGTGTAGGTATTGGAGTATGCGTCCACCAAGGGTAGGGGAATCCGATCCAAGACGATCTCTGCAAGTTTCGGGATATCCACCGATATCGGCACGTAATCGTACCCGCCCTGAGCGTTCCGTCGACGAACGATACCGCGTACGCCGTAGGGTACGCGATCATCCTTCAGCTTTTCATCAGCCCTGTACAGGCTCCGAAGCGCGGACAACCCCTCCGCCGATCCGCCCCTGATTCGGGTGGGCCTCGGAAGGCGTCTGCTGAAGAGTACCGATCTGCGGGAGTCCGTCTCGATCTCCTCGATGACCGGAAAGATCTCGTTGTCAATGTCGCGGGTATCGATAAATACGGTCTCGGTGAATCTCCCGACGATTGCCGATATGCCGTAATGCCCGAGCAGGAAAACCGCCAGGAGGAGGGTAACAACCACGGCCAGCTCCTGAATCGGACATCCGAGACCGATCAATTTCGCGATGCCGAAGAGGGCGACGAAACAGGTGAGTGCGACGATCAACACTCGAATCAAGGCAAGAACCGGTTCCGTAATACTCTCTCTCTCGTGCAGTCGAGAAGCGTATACCGAAGGGAGAAAGACCAGCGGGAGTGCCGCAAAGAGCGGGGTCCTGATACCCGCCGCCGCACTCAACAGGATCACGAGGGCGACATCGAGATAGAAGATGAATATTTTCTCTCCAAACATAGGACTCCCGTCGGTATCGATTTTCGTCGTATCTCAATAGCTCAATACGGTCGCGCTTCTCTCAAATCCGGTGGCAAGAGAACCCCCTCGCGAGTAAAACATATCTCAATTCTATACAATTATCCATCTCACAATCTCACACTGTTCACAGCTTGGGGATATACACGCCCTGGTGGTCATCGAGCCTGTCCAGAAGTAGCACGGGGTCTCGATCGATGATAAGCGTAGTCAGATGGTCTTGTTTTAAGAATCCCTGGGATACCACATGTTCGAGGAGAGCGATGAGGCGGTCGAAATACCCGTTCACATTCAATAAACCGATGGGCTTGGAATGATATCCGAGTTGGTACCAGGTGAAGGTCTCGAAGAACTCCTCGAAGGTGCCGATGCCTCCGGGCAGGATGACGTAGGCGTCACTGAGTTCGTGCATTACCGCCTTTCGGGCGTGCATGTCCTCAACTACCTTAAGTTCCGTCAAGTCGATGATTCCGACCATCTCCCGGATACGCTTAGGAATGACCCCCACCGCCTCGCCACCACCGGCCATCACCGCCTGTGAAACCGCTCCCATGAGGCCGACGTCGCCCCCTCCGAAGACCAGCCGAACCTCTCGTTCAACCAGCAGCCGCCCGAGTTCCTGTGCGGCGAAACGGTATTCCGGGGCGCAACCGGCACTCGATCCGCAGAATACGCAGATGCTACGGATGTTCATATTCGGTGAGATTCCGGTTCTTGCCGGTCGTTTTCGCTTCCGATCTGCATATGATGGATTTTCCTCTCAAGGTCGCGAGATCGACACGCTACCGACGGATCATGCCATGGAACTTCGGTGATTGCAAGCGCGACGAATGATTCTCCTTTGAAATTCGGCCTCGCTGCGCGTATGATGGTAGATAGAAGATGGAGGGAAAAGATGAAAGAGATCGTCGTCTCTCTCGACGGTGACGCGTACGACTCATTGGAGGAGGCCGCGGACCGGAACGGCAGGACGATTGAGGTCGAGGCTGCGACACGTCTCATCGCGAGTCTCGCGGCGGGTACGGCTCCACCGTACAATGATGGAGCCGAAACTATGGCCGGAGGCGAGACCTCGATAGACGAGAAGACCCTCATTCGGTATGTGAAACGGCGGCTCAAGGGTGAGGAACCGGTCCAAATCGCGACGCAACTCGGTTGCGAAGAGGCGCGGTTGCAGCGGTTCGACGCGTTCATCCGGGAAACCCGGGCCCAATGGAACCGGATCTACTTCAAGGTTCGGGAGTCGTTCGATCCGCTGACATGGGAGATGAAGTACATGGACAAGTTTCATGAGTTTTGGGGGGAGGAACCGTAACCGCATTGTCGTCGGTTCGACTGTGAGTGGAGAATTTTCGTCGAGTGAAGAATTCTCGCCCCGGTTGTCTTCTCTATCATGGGCAGGGACCGTCTTGTGGGTCTCAGTGGAACTTCGGCTCCTCGCCCGGTACGGGTGAGTTGTCGAATGCGCCGCGTCGTATGACCGCCTCTCTGCCGCCGAATCGATCCACCATCGCCCGCTGATCGGCCCGGGCCGCAGCGTCTGCAGCCTCGGGATCCACGATCTTCAGGAGTTCGCTCCGGTACCGCGAAACCAGAGACTCATACTCGGGATGTTCCGCCAAATCGTCGAGTTCGTGTGGATCGGTTTCCAGGTCGAAGAGCTGTGCAGGGGCGTCCACGTAATATACATACTTGTAGCGCCGGTCTCGGACCATGTAGAATCCATGTCGCGATCCCACCGCGTGATACTCCGCGAATACCGTCCTGTCTTGCTCCGTCCCCGCCGCGAGGTCGATGAGAGAGATTCCGGGTGCACTCCGGTCGGAGATCCCGAAGGATCCCAGGATGGTGGGGTAGATGTCCACCAGCGATGCGGGTGTCCCGATCCTCCGTCCCTGCGGAACTCCCGGACCGGCGAGTATCAGGGGAATCGCCGCGGATTCCTCGTACATGGTGAATTTTCCGAACAGTCCGCGGGCGCCCAGGTCCTCTCCGTGGTCGGAGGTGTAGATGATCCGGGTCTTGTCGGCAATGCCAGTCTGCTCTACGGCGTCCAGTACCTCTCCGATCCGGGTGTCGAGATAGGTGCAGCAGCCATAATACGCTGCGGTCAACTCTCTGATCCGCCGCTCGCTGAAAGGGGTATCGAAATCGAAGAATTTCCGAAAGTAATCCACTACCGGATGATCCGGCCGGTCCTCACGGCTCCACTGCGGCGGAAGGTCCAGATCCTCCAGGGGGTAGGAGTCGTACAGTTCGGGAGGAGCGGTGTAGGGCGGGTGGGGCAGGACGAAGCCGACGAAGAGCACCCAGGGTTTCGGATCGTGTGCGTGGGTCCTGATCCAGTCCACGGCCGCCGTGGCATTCTGCGCGTCGTAGGTGAGATAGGTCGAGTTTCCCGGTCCTGCCTCCTCGATGCCGAGTCGCTTCTTGCGGAAGGGAGGATCGTCACGGATGCAGCTCAAAACGTCTCCCACGCCGTCGACCACGTTGAGGGGTTCGATCATCTCGCCAAACCCCACCGGATCTTCCGCCGACCTGTAATGCAGCTTCCCGATGGAATCCACGGTATACCCCTCCCGGAGCAGTGCGTGTCCCCATGAAGGGGGTTCGCCATGATAGGCGAGTCCGTTGTCCCAGCAACCGGTTTCGTGAACATACCTTCCGGTGGCCAGCGAGGCCCTGGCGGGGATGCAGATCGGACAGGTGGTATAGGCCCTTTCGAATACGGTTCCTCCGGAGGCCAGTCGGTCGAGGTTGGGCGTCCTGACGATCTCGCTGCCGTAGCAGCCGGCGGCGTCACGCATGTGCTCATCCGAGAGAATGATGACGATGTTCGGTATCTCTGATCGATTCTCCATGGCGCCTATGATGACACAAAAACCCGAAAGCGTCGACATAGAGAGGAGGGGGACGGAGGTCGCCCGGACTCCCTCTTTCTATTTACTTTTCGAATTGCTTGCCGGGGGTAGCAGAATTTGCGGCTACCGTATATATTCGGCTCATGACCGAGGTACTTGCACAGTCAGATGTGCAAAAAAAGGGATGGTTCAGACGAGAATTCGTCGAATTCCCCAAGAGGCTCTATCGGAAGTGCCCGCAGTGGGTCCCTTGGTTCGATGTCGACGTGCGGATGGTGTTGAAGCGTTCGCATCCCTACTTCGAGCACGCCCGGTGCGAGACGTTTCTCGCCGTCCTCGGCGGCAAGAAGAAGGATGAAGTAGTCGGAAGGATCGCCGTCTTCAGGAACGAGAACTACATCCGAGAGCACGGTCGGGAGTGTGCCCACTTCTACTTTTTGGATTTCATCGACGACACATCGGTCGCCCAGGCTCTGCTCGATCGGGCTGTCGAATGGGCAGGGAAGCAGGGCTGCACGAGTCTCGAGGGACCACTCCTGTACGGCGGGACCTCCGGCAGCGGTATCCTGATCCACGGCTACGAGCACCGCGCCGCCATGAACATGATGCTCTACAACTTTCCCTACTATGTTCCCGCAGTCGCGGAGTACGGGTTCGAGAAACTGGTTGATCTGTGCTCATTTCGGATAGATCCTCGTGAATTCAGGGTTCCCGAGAAGATCGCCAGATTCGCCGAAATCGTCGAGAAGCGGGGACGGTTCAAGGTGCTCCGTTTCAGGAACAGGGCCGACGTGAAGAAGAAGGCGCCGGAGATAGCCGACCTGTTCAACGTGACCTTGGGTGACCACCCTGAGGATTACCCTCTATCGGACAAGGAGCTGGAGCAGCTCCAGAAGGACCTGTTGCTGGTGGCGGACCCCAAGCTGGTCAAGATATTGGCCTGTGAGGACCGCATCGTCGGATTTTGTATCGCCTTTCCGGATCTCACCGAGGCGATGCAGAAGAACCAGGGTCGTTTGTCGCCGCTTCGTATCATCCGATTGCTGCGTGAGAAGAAGTTGACCTCACGGCTCCTGGTGAATGGCATGGCCATCCTGCCCGAGTACCAGAAACTCGGGGGAAACGCCTTCCTCTATACCGAACTCACCCGGACGGTTCACGAAGGCGGCCGGTTCGAATTCGCTGAGATGGTCCAGGTTGCCGAAACCACCGAGATGATGCTGAAGGACCTGGAGCGTCTCGGCAGCATCCCCTACAAGCGACACCGGATGTTCAAGCTGCCGATAGGCTGATCCCTACGCCGGAATTCACGTCGCCGTTCGGCCGGTCATCGTTGACCGGATCGTCGTATTGCCTCGCCTGAGCCTCGCTACCGAATTCGAAGGTTCTCCGCCCGGTAGCGTATTCGCGGGAGTATGAGATGTCGTGGTCGCTGAGAGTACTCCCACCGGTTCGTGATCATACGCCTCGATGCTGATCCTTCCGTCGTATCCCGTCTCATAGACCCATTGAGAGAAACGGCTGAGATCGGGGGTCGGTGAGACGGGCATGCCTCGCCTGAATATATCTGCGGTGTGCAGGTGTCGCAGGTAAGGCGCACATCTTTTGGCAGACGGTGGCTCCTCATGTTCCACGGCCATGTGATACCCATCCACAAGGATGCCGATGGACGGGCGGTTCACTCGTTCGGCAAGCTCGAGTCCTTCGGCGACCGTGGTTATCATGTTACTCTCGATCCGGTTGAGAGGCTCGATGGCGACGATGATTTCGTATTTCTCCAATTCCGGGATCATGGCGAGCAACAAGTCGGTGAGTTGATCGCTGCCCGCCTCACGGGAGAATCCCTCCGGTAAATTCTTTGCCCCGGAACTTCCGAGGACCACAACGTCGGTCCCGATCGACTTGGCTCTTGCCAGCACCAGACGGACATAACTGAGGATTTCATCGATCGGGGTTGGGTGTGGTCCGGTCAATCGTATCGAGGCCGGAAAGAAGTTGTTACACGCCCTGCAGAATATCTCCGCCTTCTCTAACTGCCGCCGCAGGTTGGAGAACTCGCTTTCCGAGAGTTCCGCGATATGCCTCAGTGATAATTCGACGTAGTCGTATTCTGCGGCCTTCACATCCGGTATCCGGGAAAGTCCGATTGGATCGTTCGCCTCCCCGAGCATGTTCATGCAGAAACCTATTTCCATTGTGTACCTCGCGTATGCCGGTTCGTATGGCGGTGTTTCGCACACTCTATTGGGAATATCGGATGGGATCAAGTCGCAATACTTTACGAATCCGGGCAAAGGTTGGATACTGAACCCTGAACCCTGAACCCGAAGACGGCCGAAGCACCGGTCTGGGCAAACCCGGACCCGGTCCGCCGATCTCTCGGTCCGCCGACCCGATCCATATGTCGGGATGATCAAGGAGTAAGTATGGAAAGACCGAATATCGTGTACGTGTTTCCGGACGAGTATCGACAGCAGGCGGTAGGGTTCATGGGGCAGGACCCCGTCCTGACACCTAACCTGGACCGATTGGCCCGTGAGGGAGTTGTGTTCACCAACGCGGTGAGTACCTTCCCGGTCTGCAGCCCCTACCGGGCGATGCTGCTGACCGGGAAGTATCCCTTCCGCAACGGTGTCCCGAGTAATTGCAACACTGAGCGGTCTGACTCCTACCTCAGGCCTGATGAGAAGACCCTGAGCGACACACTCAAGGCGGCGGGCTACTCCCTCGGGTATATCGGCAAGTGGCATCTCGACTATCCCGAGGAGGAAACCTGGCCGTATACGGAGGGACGGAGGAGCGACGGACGGGTCTGGGACTCCTATACCCCGCCGGAACGCCGGCATGGATTCGATTTCTGGTATGCCTACGGATGCTGCGACCGTCATCTGGACCCACACTACTGGACCGGTGATGCTCCCATGGAGGAACGTATCGACCCGGGTGAGTGGTCGGTGAAGCACGAGACCGATATCGCCGTATCCTATATTCGGAACGAGGCGGGTGAACGGAATCCGGCGAAGCCCTTCGCCCTATTCGTTGCCTATAATCCGCCACACATGCCCTTTGATCAGGTGCCGGAGGAGTATCTGCGGCTCTACGAGGAGCAGACCGTTGATGAGTTGCTGAATAGGCCGAACGTGTGTCTGGAGGGACGGGGAGAGAGTGCCGCCCGGGACGTCTACGGCTACTTCGGCGCCGTCAGCGGCATCGACGATCAGTTTGGAAGAATCCTAAAGGCACTCGACGATGAAGAGCTTTCCGAGAACACCATCGTAATCTTCACCTCGGATCATGGCGAGATGATGGGGTCTCACGGATTGATGCACAAGGTGGTGTGGTACGACGAATCGTTCCTGGTCCCTTTCATCGCCCGCTGGCCAGCGAGGTTGCGGCACCGGACCGACGATCTCCTGATCGGTGTGCCCGACATCTTTCCCACTTTACTGGGGATGACCGGGATCCCCGAGATGGTGCCGGTGGGAGTGCAGGGGAAGGATCTCTCCGGCTGGGTGCTGGATGAACAGATGGACAAAACCGCGGTTACCCGGGCGGCCGGGAACTCTTCCGATTCGATTTCTACCGAAGGCGAATCACGCCCCGAGGAGGTTCTCTATCTTTCAATCCCGTTCCACGCCTCCGCCGCCGACCGGCGAGGGGTGCGAACCGACCGTTACATGTACGTGGTAGAACGGATCGACGGAATCGAGAACCGCTACCTCTATGATTATCGGGATGATCCGTATCAGATGAATAATCTGATTGGCGCGAAGCCTGAGGTTGAACGGGATCTCGATTCGCGACTCACCCGACTCCTCACCGAGACCGGCGATCCGTGGTGGAGTGAGTCATGCAGGTTCGGTGGCTGAGATGTGCCGGAGTATATATCGGGTGCTGAGGCGCCGGCCTCTTCCGCACCCGCCTAGAGCTGCGTCCGGTGAACTTCCGGCTCATACGCAATCGTCTCCATTCCGGCAGCAGCATGGTGAACGACGATCTATAGAAGAGTATGGGATCTATCAGTTGTACGATCTATAGAAAGGAGGCTTCGAGAGATGCGATCGGCCACCCGTACGGCCCTGCGTGAATATTTCGGCTTCGACCGCTTTAAGGACAATCAGGAGGAGATCGTCGAGACGATCCTTACCGGCCGAGATGTGTTCGCCGCCATGCCGACCGGCGGCGGCAAATCTCTCTGCTACCAGCTACCGTCTCTACTGCTTCCTGGATTGACGTTGGTGGTGAGTCCCCTGATCGCCCTGATGAAGGATCAGGTGGACGCGGCAAGGTTGATCGGGATTCCCGCCGATGCGATGCACAGCTCCATGGATGAGGAGGAATCGTCGGCCGTCTATTCCCGGGTTGTCTCGGGACACACGAGGTTGTTGTATGTGGCGCCGGAACGATTCGGATATGCCGGTTTCCTGCAGCTCCTCTCCCGTCGGGATGTCAGTCTGATTGCCGTAGACGAGGCCCACTGCATCTCCGAGTGGGGTCACGAGTTCCGGCCGGACTACCTCGAACTGTCTTCGCTGCGGGAGTCGTTTCCCGACACTCCGATTGCGGCCTTTACCGCTACGGCCACCCTGGCTGTACAGACGGATATCATTTCTCTGTTGAAACTG
>CAZAKE010000069.1:0-13322 GCA_964485495.1 uncultured Spirochaetales bacterium | reverse complement strand
TACCGCTACGGCCACCCTGGCTGTACAGACGGATATCATTTCTCTGTTGAAACTGTCGGATCCCCATATAGTGAGAGCCAGTTTCGACCGGCCGGAGCTCATCTACCGGGTCCTCCCGAAGCGGGACGTCCGGAATCAGATCCTCGAGTTCATCCAGTCTCAACCGAAGCAACCGGGGATCGTCTACCGTTCCACTCGCAAGGAGGCCGAGGCGACGGCAGAATACTTGAGCGGCAACGGCGTCCGGGCCCTGCCGTATCACGCCGGCCTCGCCGCCGCCGTTCGACACGACCACCAGGAGCAATTCAAAAATGATCGGGTGGAGGTAATCTCCGCCACCATCGCCTTCGGCATGGGGATCGACAAGCCCAACATCCGCTTCGTCGTCCATGGTGACCTGCCGCGGAGTATCGAGGGGTACTATCAGGAGACCGGCCGTGCCGGGCGCGACGGAGAGAAGGCCGAGTGCCTGCTCCTCTATGGCGCCGGAGACATCGCCAGAGTCAGATACCATATCGATAGGATGTCCGATCAAAAGGAACGGGAGCGGGCTGTGGGTAACCTCAGTCGGATGGCGGCCTTCGCCCGGTCCAACGCCTGCCGCCGGGAACAGATACTCAGATTCTTCGACGAGGAGTTTACACCCCCGTGCCGGTGCTGTGATGTGTGCCGAGGGGAGGTGCAGACCGAGGAGGCCGGGGTGGAAGCACAGAAGCTCCTCTCGGCGGTGGTGCGCACCGGGGAGCGATTCGGAGCCCACTACGTGGTAGACGTGGTGCGGGGCTCCGGTTCCTCCCGCATCCGCGACAACGGCCACGATCGGCTCCCCACCTACGGCGTCGGTGCCGACAGGGAGAAGGGCTACTGGCTGACGGTGACCGATGAGCTTGTCGCTCAGGGCTGCCTCTACCGCGATCCGGAGCGCCGCGGTGCCCTGCGGATTACCGAGAGGGGGACGGAGGTGCTGTTCGCCCGCCGAGAGTTCCGCGTCACCCGTCACAGCCGCGCTCCTCACGCCGCCCCGCCCAGCGAACGGCGCCAGGTGGATGAAGTACTCCTCGAGCGACTCAAGGATTTGCGCACCCGAATCGCCCGAAAGATGAAGCGCCCTCCCTATATGGTCTTCTCCGACCGCACCCTGCGAGATATGTGTGCGATCATGCCCGAGAGCGACACCGAGATGCTGCAGGTTCACGGCGTCGGCAGGAAGAAACTCGACCTCTTCGGCCGCGAGTTCATGGAGGTGATCGCGGAGCACGTGGCGGCGGTGTCGGCAAAAAACGGCTGATGGGGGACGGAGGGATGCATCGGGAATTCCGGTACCATTTTTGAGGAACGTGCTGCCGGTATCGGATGTCATCATCATCGGTAGCATATCACCGCACATCCGGCAGCCGTTCCAGGTAGTCCTGCCAGGGAAGTACCTCGACATCGTTGTTTATGCGGCGGGGGACCGCTTCCCGGCAGACGATCCAGCGTGTGTCGATAGGGGCTTCCTCCGATAGTGCCAGGATCCCCTTCGCGTCGGTTGGGTGTACTCTGCCCGATTTGAATTCCACGGCGATGTGTTCGTTGATGAGGAGATCCACCTCTTGGCCATTGGAGGAACGCCAGAAGTTGAGCCTGTCGATGTTTCGATAATAGAATCCGGCGGCGAAGGTTTCCAGCACGAGAAACTGTTCGAAACTCTTACCGTATTCCGGAGTCTTTGGGGAGATAGATCGATCCAACAAGGTGTTGGTCACGCCGCAGTCGAAGAGGTAGAATTTACTGCTCTGCACCGACCGTCGTCGCTTCGTCTTGGTATATGGCTCCAAGAAATATCCCAGCAAGGTGTCGTCCAGTATCTGATAATACTCAGCCACCGTCTTGGCGCTGACGCCGCATTCTCGGGCGATCGTGGTGTATGATAAAATCTCTGCATTACCGAGTGCGGCGTTTTCGAGGAACCTGGTAAAGGCCGGCAAGCTACGGACGAGTCCCTCCGCCTGGACCTCCTCGCGAAGATATTCGCCACAATAATCTTTGAGATCCAGTCGCGGTTCGTCGGAGAATAGTAGCGGCGGGAGCATCCCGTGTTGAAGCCGATCGTCCAGCTCGAAGTGGTCACTACACTCGCTCCAGATCAGCGGAGTAAATCTCTGGGTTCGCAGCCGACCTGCCAGATTCCCGACACCCCGGTGGCGCAGTTTCCTGGCGCTGGAACCCGAGAGTATGAACCGCAGGTCTGTATTCTCCAGCAGCCAATGTACCTCCGTGATCAATTCCGGAATTCGCTGAATCTCGTCGATTACGATCGTTTCGGATAGGTGTGCATACCGCTCCCGTAAGAGTGACGGATTCGACTGATAATCGAAGAACACATCGTTTTTTAGAAGGTCGATGTACACCGGCGCCCGAACCTCATTCTTGAGATAGGTACTCTTTCCCACGCGACGAGGACCCAGGATGAGATAACTACGTTTCGGATTGAGCCGAACTGCTCTTTTCAGCATCTTTACTTCCGAATTACAAGATATTCCGAACCGACGATTCCATTATACGGATTTCATGATAGATATGCAATAACTGACAACAGCAACAAAGGGGGACGGAGGCAGGTAGAGAGGCAGGTAGAAATGGCGGCAGGTAGAAAATGATCCGAAAAACACAAAAAAAATTCGTCAATTTCGAAGCAGGGCGAACGAAAGTCTCGTAACCTTATGTATGAGGAAGCCAAGAATATTAGTAGAAAACGCGGAGTATCACGTCACCGCACGGTCAAACAGGCAGGAATTTATCTTTCAAAACGACAAAATGAAGGATCTGTTCCTTGAAATCATCGCCCAAGCGAAGAAGAAGTATTCGTTCCGGATTCGAAACCTGTGTATCATGAGCAATCATGTCCACCTCATGATACAACCCGGGAAAGGTGAGAGCCTATCCCGGATATTGCAGTGGATCTTGAGTGTATTCGCACAGAGATTCAATAAAATATGCGGGTATCATGGGCATGTATGGTACGACCGGTTCAAGAGTAAGGTAATCTACACCTACCGGCAGTTTCTGGCGGTATTCCAATATATCTCGCAGAATCCGGTCAAGGCCAAGATGGTGCAGCGGAGCATAGAGTACAAGTACAACGGTATTCGACTGATGTGGGACAAACGCTTCGAAATCATCGAACCGCCGGATTCTATCTTGAGATTCGGGGTTCCGGACGCGATCAACCCGCTGTATTTACCCCGCTCTTGAGCGAGCCGGCGCCTGAACCTCACTGTTACGGTAGGTGCTTTTTCCCACACTATCCGGACCCAAGATGAGGAAGCTGCGTTTTTCGTTGAGCCGTACTGCTCTTATGACACGGTGGACTGATGCTGCCCATCTCCCCTGCGGTGCAGTATCACCCATCATCCACACCAAGCCCCGGCGGCGTCCTCGCTTCGAGGGACTGTTCGAGGCTGTAGGCGCAGCGTAGGAGTACCGCCTCTGAGAAGGCCGGTCCGCAGAAACTGACCCCGTAGGGGCGTTCCCGCCCTTTCGATTCGGCGAAACCGACCGGGACGACTACGGTGGGGTAACCCGCCCGGGCCCCTATGACGCAGCCGGTTATGGAGGGAAACAGCAGCACGTCCAGCTCCATGCTTCTGAGAGTTGCGTCGATTCCCTCGGTCCTGCAAAGACGCAGATCGTCCAATCTGGACTCAATGTATTCCGCTTCTACCAGTCGTCCGCTTGCCGCGTTCGCCTGTAACAGAGTCGTCTGTCCATACTTGAGACAACGCCCCGCATGTTTTCGGTTGAACCGAACCAGGTCGAGGAGTGTACGGATCGGGGCCTGCGGTCCCAGGCTGTGCAGGTAGTTCTGGATTGCCGGTTTGAATTCGTAGAGCATGACCTTCGACGGTCCGATGTCGGGCGCAGTGGTTATATCCGCAGGATCGACCACCTCCGCGCCGTTTTCCCTAAGGAGCTGGATCATCATCTCGGCGATCCTCTTTTGTGAATCGTCGAGTCGTTCCCAAAAGACCTTCCGGGGGATGCCGATGCGCAGGTCGCTCAGATCCTCGATGAGATAATCGCCATAATCTATCTCAGCGTGTTCCGCCGACGCGGCGGTTGCCCGGTCGGCCGAGTCCATGCCCCTGATGACGGCAAGTAGACGGGCCGCATCCGTCACGGTTCGGGCGATCGGTCCCGCCGTGTCTTGGCTGTAGCTGATCGGCACGATGCCGTCACGACTGACGAGGCCGACCGTCGGCTTGACCCCGACCACCATGTTGGCGACGGCCGGCGAGAGGATCGACCCACAGGTCTCGGTTCCCACAGCCCCGGCGCATAGCCCCGCGGCCACGGCTACCGCCGATCCGGTGCTCGAGCCGCCGGGATCCAAATCGGCTCCGTATGGGTTCCTGACCTGGCCGCCGACGGTGCTGTACCCGTTGGGCATACCCTTGGTCATGAAGTTGGCCATCTCGGTTAGATTGGTCTTGCCGATGATTACCGCTCCGGCCTCCCGGAGGCGGGTGACGAGATAGGCATCGTCGGGTGCATAGGATTCAGCCAACGCCAGCGTCCCTGCACTGGTGCACATCGTGTCGCCGGTATCGATGTTTCCCTTGATCATGACGGGCACGCCGTGCAGGAGACCCAAGGGCTTTCCCGACTCACGCCATAAGTCGAGTCCTGCGGCGATGGCGGGAGCCTCCGGATTCAGCTGAAGCACCGAGTTCAATTCGGGACCTGAGGAATCGATTTCCGCGATCCGTTCGAAACAGCGATACACCAACTCCTCGGCAGTCACCTGACCAGCAGTTTGATATTCGATGATTTCCGTAATCGAAGATTCCGGGCCGACAACTACATCCTTCTCACTCATCATGTGCCAAGCATAGCCGACGTGGGGACGGAGGTCAACGTGAACGGATCAGCGGGGACGGAGGGCAAGTTAAGGGCAAGTTACGTTCAGCTCCGCTTCCGCTTCGCCAGATCGACGATGAACCAGGGAACGTAAAGGATGAACAACGAGGCCAGGGACACCAACCCCAGCCCTAGTACGTGACGCGGCGGTTCGCCGAAGAGGGCGATCATCTTGCTGACGGTACTCGGTTGGGGAGTGTCGGCCATCAGGAACATGTAGTTCGCGCCGGTGGCCAGGTTGAAGAGATAGACGAGGACCACGAACATTAGGATGAGGCCGTAGGACTTGAGCATCGAGATCGGCCTGGGCCGGAGTCCCGTCACGAATACCAGGTAGAGGATTGCCAGAATCTCACCACCGTGCTGGATGTAAAACACGATATACTCGATATGAGGAAAGGCGAAGGTTATGTTCGGCGTGATGTAGGATTGAATCGTGCCGGCCAACGCCCAGAAATAGAGCACCTCGAACCATCGGTAATTCGTAGTGACGAGGAGTATCGCGACTAAAAAATTACTGATGTCGCATAGGTTCAGCGGGAGCGACGTCTGCACGGTGAACCGGCCGGTGACGGCCTCCCACACCATCCACCCGACATACTGGGCGACCAAAAGGGCCGCCAGGAGATACCGGAACAGCACGTCCTGCCGGGTGTCCTTCTTGCCCCGAAAAGCCCAGGGGATAGCGATCCACAGAATTGCGATGAGGATCATCGTGACGATGTGGATCGGGGTGAAGAGTTCGAATCTATCCGGGAAATTCGGATCGAACATATCCATGGTCACCTCCGTTGTATGCTAGCATATTCCATGTGCATCGGGAAGTCAAATTCCGGTCTTGAGGGAGGGACGGAGGTGCAGAGGTGCAGCATCTACACCGGCGGCCGGGATTCTACCGTTTAAACAGTACGTGAATCGACGCTTTTTTTCCAGAAACGAGTATCTGGAACGTCTCCGAAGGCTCGAGTGTCGGGAGATCACCGATTATCGTATCAAGGGGCGAATCTCTGCCCGTCAGAACCACAGCGCGTCCACCGGGGGCAAGCACTCGTGTCAGTTCGTCCAGGAAGGAGCGATAGAGGCCGGGCAGATCGGGTACATCTGTGAATTCCCCCCATGGAGGATCGGTTGCCACAGCCGTGACGAATCCATCGGAAAGGTACTCGAGCCCTCCGGCATCGGCAATCTTTGTGAAGAAGGCGGAGTTCGTCTTGCGATCGTGGCTCCTGCGTGTCCGCCGGCGAAGCGGAGTGACCTTTCTCGGGTCTGCGTCTGAAGCGAAGATGTATCGATACGGAACCATCCGGGCTCGTTCGAGTGGAATGGCGCCGCTGCCGCAGAAAGGATCGAGAAAGACATCGTCTTGCGCAGGCTTGGTTAACCGGCATACCGTGTTGCAGAGTTCCGGTTTCAACTCTCCCGGCGCGAGATCCTCTTCCACCGCACGTCGTCCGGTGAGACGCAGCAGTACATAGAAGATACCCTCACTGCGCCGGTATAGCCAGAGTTCCGTATGCGGCCTATGCCGGTCTGTCCGAAGTCCGAGAGCATTCTGTAGATACCGTTCAGCCTCGGTGCGTACCGACTCGGGAATTCCCGTCGGGTCGTTCCCGTCATACGCCATAACCCGACACGTCCGCATCGACTCTTTGGGCAGTAGTCCGATAGCCTGTGCCCACGCGATGGTGGTATTGAGGTACTCGGCGACTCTCCCCTTCCTGCCGGCCGTGCCTTCGTGGGGCGAGGCCGTGAGTTCCCGGAATGATTGGGCTGCGTCTGTGCCGAACGTCGCGGAACCGTTGATATCACGACTGAGGAGAACGAGGAATACATTCTTTCCAAAGGGGAACGGGATACCGTTCCTCGGCGACGGGGATGATGAGTCGGAGGATTGTGCGTGAGAGGTTACCGCTATTTCTCGGACCGTGAATTCGACCGCACCATCGAGAGTACGCGTGATCGCACAACCCGGCAGGGCCTCGCATATGAATCTCGAGACGGCGGACTGCAACCCCGACTCGCAGGTAAGATAGAATGATATCCCGCCCTTGGTCCGGAATCTATTTCCCCGTCCTCCGTCCCCGCGTGTATCCGTCGTTACTCGTCGATGAGCCATCCGTGTTCCACCCCTTTCTCGATGAGACTCAGGGCATAGTCCCATAGGGTCGGAGAACCGTCACCGATGGCCCGGAGACGCTCGATCACCTGGCTGCGGTGGATGTGGTGCTCCATCCAACTCTTTCCGCCGGAGTGGTAATTCAGGAGCAGTGGCTGAAGTTTGTCCATGGCTCCTGCGAACTTCGCATCATCACTCTGACAGGCCTCGAACTCGTCCCACAGCGCCCGAAACTCGTCCTCGTCGGATTCCGGCAGTATCGCGAAGATCCGTTCCGCCGCGGCGATCTCGCGCTCGAGCTTGTCCCGGTTTCCCTCCGCATCATAGGCGTAGGTGTCCCCGGCGTCGATCTCCACCAGATCATGCACCAGGAGCATCCGGATCACCCGGGAGATGTCGACTTGTCCGGAGGCATACGGCTCCAGCAACATGGCCATTACCGCGATGTGCCAACCGTGTTCCGCATCGTTCTCGAGGCGCGTGCCGTCGACCAAGTAGGTCCGCCTGAACACACTCTTGGCTTTGTCTATCTCGAGGATGAAATCCATCAGTCGGTCGAGCGGTCTCTTTGGTTCGTGCGTGTGGTCGTCCATGCTAGTCGGCTACAGCGCCTCGGCGATCTGCACCGCGTTGAGGGCGGCGCCCTTGCGGATCTGATCCCCCGTCAGCCATAGGTCGAAGGTGTCGTCCTGCGAGACGTCCTTGCGGATACGGCCGACGTACACCGGATCCTTCCCGGAGGCGTCCAGGGGCATGGGCCAGCGGTTGCCCTCCCGGTCCTCGAGGATTTCGACTCCCGGTGCGGAACCGAGAGTCGCATAGATCTGCTCCGTGGTAACAGGCCGAGAGAATTGGATGTTCAACGCCTCGCTGTGTGCTCGCAGGATCGGGACTCGCACGCAGACGGCATTCACACGGAAATTCGGTTCGTGGAAGATCTTGCGGGTCTCCTTGACCATCTTCATCTCCTCCTGCACATAGCCGTTTTCGAGCATAGCGCTGTTATGGATGAAGAGGTTGAAGGCGTACTGGTGGGGGATCACCGTACGTTCGTACCTCCGTCCCTCCAGGACGGCCTTTGTCTCCTCCTCGAGCTCTTGCATGGCGCGCTTCCCGGCTCCGCTGGAGGCTTGGTATGTGCAGGTGTGGACGCGTGCGACGCCGAAAGCCGTATGAAGAGGAAAGAGCGGCAGGGCCATCAGAATGGTCGAACAGTTCGGATTCGCGATTATCCCCGAGTGAGTGCGGATGTCTTCCGGATTTATCTCCGGTATGACCAGGGGGACATTCTCATCCATGCGGAAACAGGAGGTGTTGTCGATAACCACCGCTCCCGCCTTGACGGCACTGGGCATGTATTCCCTGGAGATATCGCCCCCGGCGGATGAGAGTACGATATCGATGCCGTCGAAGGAGTCGTGGGTCAGTTCCCCGACGGTGAGTTCCGATCCCTTCCATGTGATCTTCTTGCCCTTCGACCTGGCTGATGCCAGGAGAACGAGATCATCTACCGGAAAGTCCCGCTCCTCGAGCAAGGTGAGGAACTCCTGTCCGACTGCGCCGGTCGCGCCGGCGATGGCAACCTTGTATCCCATGGTGTCTCCTTTACAATCCGCGAATATGCAGGGAACGCGGAGGTATTCGATTCCCGACCAAACCGGTCGAGTTCAGCAATTCGAAATATGGCTACCGCCATATTTCGAATGTGCCACATTTCTCCGTATTGTTGGGTCGAGTTGCGTGCCTATTGTACCCGCCGGAAGTGTTTTGTAAAGTCGATAGAGGTCTCCGTTTCGACCTATTTTTCGATCTGCGGTTCAGAGCAGGACGATGTTGTGCCGCCCGCACTCCTCCCTCATCTCCTCGGGCCATAGACTCGCCTGGATCTCGCCGACATGGGCCTTCTTGAGATAGAACATGCAGAGTCGTGATTGACCGATGCCGCCGCCGATCGATAACGGCAGATCGTCGGCCAGGAGACGGCGGTGAAACATCAGCCGTGCCCTGTTGGTGGTTCCGGTGATCTCGAGCTGCCGTGTGAGTGATTCGGCGTCAACCCGGATTCCCATGGAGGAGAGTTCAAACGCGATGTCCAACAACTCATTATGGACCAGGATGTCACCATTCAGCCCTTTTCTTCCGTTCCCGGTGGGGGTGATCCAGTCGTCGTAGTCCGGGGCCCTGTTGTCGTGGGGTCTGCCGCTTCTAAGGTCTCCGCCGATTCCGATCACGAAAATCGCCCCGTGCTCCCGGCAGGCCCTGCGTTCACGGTCGGACGGCTCCAACTCGGGATACATCTCCTCCAACTCTTCCGAGTGGAAGAACGTGATCTGATCCGGCAGCATGGGCCGTAGGATCTCGAAATGATAGCCGATATACCGCTCTGTTCGCACCATCACCTGGTAGATGGTGCGTACGATCCGTTTCAGGAACTCCAGGGAACGGTCTTCCCTGGTAATCACGCGCTCCCAGTCCCACTGATCTACGTAGATCGAATGGAGGCTGTCCAGGGTCTCATCCGGTCGGAGGGCGTTCATGTCCGTGTAGACACCCTCTCCCGGGGCGAATCCGTAGTCCGCCAGGGCCATCCGTTTCCACTTCGCCAACGATTGTACGATCTCCACCGTCTTGCCCTTGAGATCCTTGACCGCGAAGGCGACCGGTTTCTCGATGCCGTTCAGGTTGTCATTGATGCCGGTGTCCGCTTGCACGAATAGGGGGGCCGTCGTTCGTATCAGATTCAACTCGAACGCCAGATTGGTCTGAAAGAACTCTTTTATCTGCCTGATGGCGTCCTCTGTTTCCTTGATATTCAAGAGTGGTGTGTACCCTTCCGGGTATGGGATTCTCATGATGTCTCTCCTTTCAGTGTTCTATATCGCAGCAGTCCGTTTCCTATGCCCCTCGACTCGGCCACGATTCTCCTTCAGCCGGTGTGAAATATACACGGGCGGAGAGAGGATCGAGAGCAGACCGAGATCTATCGCTTCCTCCTCGCGAGCATCTTGCCGATCCCCTGTCGAATCCAGTCGGTGGCACCACCGGTGGAATCCGTCACCGGTACCGGGCCATGCTCCTCTTCATCCTCGGTCTCATCGATGCGGTAGGTTTTCGACCCGAGAGAGAAGATCAGGTAGACGGTCTCGTTGCGGGTATCCCGGATCGGAAACACCGAATACCGCCTTCCCCCAGCCTGGATCTCGCGGCTCGTGGGCGACTTGAGAAATTCAGAGCGAAGGTGGTTGAGACGCACCCCCTCGAGTCGTTCCTCGATATTCTGCTGCAGGATCTCAGTCCGGTTCAGGTCTGCTTTATCCAGGTACTCGGCACTCACGTAGACGATCTCGCCGAATGCGTTGGTGACTATGATCGGCTCGTTGAAATTCTGTACCAGGAACGTAACCAAGACCGAGATTCCCTGGATCTTGATGCCACGGCGGGCGTTGGTCTCGAGAAGGTCCCGGTTCATCCGGTAGATGCCCTCGCCGAGGTCGCCGAGGATGCTGCTCCATTTCTCGGGTCCGGCCTTCATCCACTGTCCTCGAGAAAGAAGGCTCTCGGCGCGCCGCCGGTTTCTTCTCGTTCGCAGGCCGATGAAGAGGCCGGTTGCGAGCAGGCCGAACATCAGCACGGTGCCGAGAAAAAGAACCCCTTCGCCGAGTCTCTTGGCGGTATGAGAATCCAGGACCTGTCCGACGATGTCCGGGGATTGGAAGACAATCCAGCCGTACACGCCCATCCCGAGTACGCAGAACAGGGCGAGTAGGACCAGGATCCAGAAGTCTCTTACACGTAACAGAATCATACGATACCCTCACATATCCTTGAGGACTTCGATATCCTGGTTGAACCCGACGGCGAGTAGGATATCGTCCTCTTCAAGGCTATGGTCTCCCTTCGGGAATACGAGATCCTCCCGGGTATGGGGATTTCCCTCCTCGTCTACTTCTATGGTGTTTCGTTTGATCGCGATCACGTTGATGTTGAGTTTGGTCCGGAGATCGAGTTGGATCAAGGTCTTCCCGACGAAATCCTCCGGGCAGTATATCTCGGCGATACTGATTCCCTCCGACAGGGGAATCCGGTCGAGGATCTGCGGCGCGATGAGTCTGACGGCCAGCTGCTCGCCGCCGTCCTCCTCGATGTTGATGATCTCGTCCGCTCCGATCTGCTTCAGTACCTGACGATGGATGTTGTTGATCGCACGGGCGATCAGATACCTTGCTCCGGATTTCTTGAGCAGCGCAGTGGCCAGGATGCTGCTCTCGATGTCGTCACCGATGGCCACGACGGCGATATCGCTGTCCTCCACCGCGAGACGGGAGAACCCCTCCTCGTCGGTGGCATCCATCACGATAGCCTGTGTGACGGTGTCCTTGATCTTGTTGATTCGTTCGGCCGAATGGTCTACGGCGATGACCTGTCCGCCCCGCGCCGACAGCACCTCACACAGCCTTCGACCGAATGCGCCGAGTCCAATGATCATGAAAACCTGTTCTTTCTCTTTTGCCATACGCCTATCCTATCAGAATTTCCTTCTCCGGATATATGGTGTCCAAATCCCGGGCCCGGTCGGCCAAGGCGGTGAGTAGCGTCAACGGACCGAGTCTTCCGGCGAACATGAGGACCGATATGATCAGCCTTCCGGGTGTGCTCAAACCACCGGTGATCCCGCGACTGAGCCCTACGGTTCCGAAGGCCGATACCGTCTCGAAGAGGGTATCCGCGAAGCTCCGATCTTCAGTGATGCACAGGAGGAAGAACCCCGTCATCACCGTGATGATACCGAACAGAAACAGAACGATGCTGTTATTCACCGTGGCCCTGTCCAAGGTGAAGCCGAACATCAGGACTCTGCTTCTGCCGCGGAACCGTGATCGCAGGTACCCGGCTATCACAGCCGCGGTATTGACCTTGATTCCACCGGCGGTGGACCCGGAGGCGCCGCCGATGAACATCCACACCACGCAGACCACCACCGCCGCCGAACCGAGTTCCGCCAGGGGCAGGGTATTGAAGCCGGCGGTCCGTAGGGTAACCGACTGGAAAAATGTTGTCAGATACTGCTCCCCGAGTCCATACTCGGCCATGGAGGTGCCGTGTTCGAGCCCGTAGATGAGAAGGGTCCCGACGATGAGGAGGATTGCGGTGGTAGTCAGCACGATCTTGCTGTTCAGACTCAGTCGAAAGGGTACGCGAGGATGTTTGATGCCATCGAGTAGATTCGACATGACCGAGAAGCTCAGTGCCCCAAGGATGATCAGGGAACATATCCCCAAATTCGTGATGATCGAGCCTCTGAATCCCTCGAGGCTGTCGCTAAAAAGGGCGAATCCGGCGTTGCAGAAGGCCGAGACGGCATGGAACAGGCCGTACCAGATCGCCTCGAGGAGATCCATGCCTTGGGTGTAAAAAGCCAGGAAGAGTACGATGCCCCCGGCGGCTTCGATCATGAAGGTAAGCGTAATTATCGAGAAGAGCGAGCGGGACACGCGGCTCAAGTCCTCCTCGTTGGTCATATACGAGAGGAGCAGCTTGTCTTGGAGGGTGAATTTTCGTCGGAGGGCCCATGCCGCCGAGAAACTCAGGATCATGATGCCCAATCCGCCGATCTGAATTAGAAGCAGTATGCCGATCTTGCCCGCCAGGGTAAACCACGTGGCGGTGTCGACGACGATCAACCCGGTGACGCATACCGCGGAGGTAGCGGTAAAAAGGGCGTCGATGAAGTTCAATCCCTCGCCGTCGACGGTGGTGAAGGGTAGCATCAGATAGAACGATCCGACAAGAACCACCATCGCGAAACTCACCACCATCGTCTGGGCCGGGTGAACGGTGAGGGAGCTGAGGAACGCCGACACACGCCGCATCCGGCCGAATACACGGAATACGAGAAAGAAGTTCCTGATCACGATTAAGCTCGTAGCGCTGAAGCCCGAGAGCGCGGCCTCCTCGATGACGATGTCCGCCGTTGCTCTGTTGTACACGAAGAGCGCTATGAAGACGATCGACGTTGCCACGGACAGCCAGTTCTTGCGTATCCAGAAAATTTTATATGGGGCGATGAGTATGTCTACCACCAACTCGACGACGATCAGGACCACCAGGAGGTAGTCGATGATGGCGATGAAGATCGTTCCCGCAGGCGAGAGGAACTCTCCCTGTTCGAGGAAGAGTGACACGACCCCGATGACGAAGGTGGCGATCAGGATCGGCGTGAGGGTGGACTTGAGGAATGTCCCGGAATCTGTGGCTGCGCCGGGCTGTGCAGAACCTTCCATGGGCGCATTGTATCCTTCCGCGGCCG
>CAZAKE010000068.1:0-23558 GCA_964485495.1 uncultured Spirochaetales bacterium | reverse complement strand
CGCGGACCCGCCTCGAGACTCGCCTGCCGCAATTGTCGAACCCGTTCGGTCATGGAATGCTCCACACTATCCAAGCTGTATGATGCTATCACAATATAGCATAAAAATGATATTAAATCGAGAGGTGCGAATTCCCACACCCGCTTCCGACACGTTAGTTTCTATTCTATAGCGTCTAGTATATAATCGGATCGGTCATCGATGCAATCGAATCCGGCGATTTTCAAAAAACCGTCAGGAAGAAGTAGAAGAAAGTAGAAGAAGTAGCAGAAGTAGAAAGAGAGGGGAACATATGTATACATCGGCATTTCTCGGAGTGGGATCAAGGGCCAGGAAACACGCGGAGGCGTACCGGAAGGTAACCAAGGGCAGGCCCGTGGCCGCCTGTAATCGGTCCGGCGGGGAGCCCCTCGAGTCTTTTCTCTCCGATTTCGGTGTGGGGCGGGGGTACCGTGACGCTCGGGAGATGCTGGAGAAGGAGAAGCCCGATCTGTTGCACATCGTCACCGGGCCGAAGCTCCGGGTCCCGCTGATGACCTTGGCCTCGGAGTACGAAGTGCCGGTAGTGATCGTGGAAAAGCCGATCGCTGTGCAGGGGGAGGATTGGAAGCAGCTCCGGGCCTTGGCCGACTCTACGAGTACCAAATTCGTGGTGAACACACAGCTGCACTTCCATCCTCCGAACATGACGCTGAAGCGGGACGTGGCCGAGGGCCGAATCGGCACACTCAGGTTTGTCGACGTCAGTGCCAGGTCGACGATCCTCGATCAGGGGGTCCATGTGCTGGAGTTGGCCCACTCCTACATGAATTATCCCGAGCCGGTGTCGGTCTTCGCCTCGGCCTCGGGTACCAAGACAATTGAGACCCGCCAGCCGTCGCCGGATACCGCCGAGGCGGTAATCGAGTTTGAGAATGGAGTTCGGACGGTGATGACCACCGGGAGTTTCGCGCCGACGAGTAACCCGTCGGAACGTATCTACCACCACAAGCGTGTCTGCGCATACGGAGACGAGGGCTTCGTGCACTGGACCATGGTCGGCTGGGAGCGGTTCACCAAGGACGGCAGGTACGAGAAGGGTGCGCACGACTATTTCGAGCAGGACGAGTTGGGGCAGGCGGCCCTCACCGATGCGGCCTTCGAGCTCCTCGATGATCCGGCGAAGATCCACCCGACCTGCCTCGACCGATCCCTCACGCAGTTCAACATCATCCTCGGGGCCTATATCAGCGTGATCGAGCGAAGCCCCGTCAGACTACCATGCGATCCGCCGGACGGACTTCTGGATTCCCTGCAGTCGGTCCTGCCTGCCGAGTCGGGATGGAAATAATCGAGAGGCGCGAGTGTGACCGTTGGCCGGTCTATCCGTGGATAGAGATATTCTGAAGGAAGAGTGAGAATTATGCGTATATTGACGAGAGATGAGGTTCGCCGGTCCTTACCGATGCGGGAAGCCGTGGAAGCCATGAAGACCGCGTTCAGGCGGTACTCGGCCGGAGAGGCGGTAGTACCGGAACGGGTGCAGATGGACATCGATGGAAAGAACGGGACGATGCTGTTCATGCCCGGATACGATCCGGCCGAGGGCATGGCCGCCCTCAAGATCGTGTCGGTGTTTCCGGACAATCGAGCGAAGGGGCTTCCGGCGATCAACGGCCTCGTGGTCGCCCTGGACCCGGAGACGGGTAGGGCTTCGGCGTTACTGGAGGGGGGGACCCTCACCGCCATCCGTACCGGCGCTGCCGCCGGTGCCGCCACCGACGTGCTGGCGCGGCCCGATGCGACCTGTGCCGCCGTCTTCGGTGCCGGCGTACAGGGTCGCACACAACTGGAGGCGGTGGCGTCCGTCCGGTCCCTGGAGTCGGCGTGGATCTATGACCTGGACGAGACGGCCGCCGAGAGATACGCGGAGGAGATGTCCGGCCGCCTCGCGATCCCGGTGCGGGTGGCAACATCCCCGGCCGAGGCGCTCTCACATGCGCATATCATCAGCACGGTTACCACCGCCTCGTCGCCGATCTTCGACGATGCCGATCTCCGTCCGGGGACACACATCAACGCCGTGGGTGTGTTCAAGCTCGATCGACGGGAGATCCCGGCGGCGACGGTGGCGCGCAGCCGGGTGGTTGTGGACAGTGTTTCGGCCTGCGAGGAGGAAGCCGGCGACCTGATGCTCCCCCTCGGTGAGGGAGTTATCCGCCGCGACCACTTCACGGACGAGTTGGGAGAGATCCTCGCAGGGAAGAAGGCCGGGCGTGGTTCACCGGAGGAGCTGACTCTCTTCAAGTCGGTGGGCATCTCGGCTCAGGATGTACTCGCCGCCGCGCTGGCGGTGCGTAACGCCGCGAAACGCGGTTACGGCCGAGAGCTCGAGCTCTGATTTCGGCATCCGCGGTAAAAAACGGGTCTGAAAGAGCGGGAAACCCGATCATATTTTCCGAAATTCCCTTGACTGTCATATCTCGACGGTGTATTCTACCGCCGACCGATCGGTCGGTACTACGCGACTGCCTGCCGATCGGTCGTTTTTGGGTTTCCATACCGACCAACCGGTCGGACGTGCCGTGAATGCGGAATCAACTATAGATAGAAGGAGTGGAGAGATGAAAGGAGTAGAGAGATGAAAAGAGTCGTAGCAATCTGTATCGCACTGTGCCTGGCATGTGTGACCGGCTTTGCCGGCGGTCAGCAGGATGAGGACGCCGTCAAGATCGGCGCCATTCTGGCCGTCACCGGTCCCGCCTCGTTCCTCGGCGCCCCCGAGGCGAAGACGGCTGAGATGCTGGTGGAGGAGATCAACGCCGCCGGCGGTATACTCGGACGGAAGATCGAGCTGATTATCAAGGATTCTCAGGCCAGCCCCGAGAAGGCGGTCTCGTTTGCCAAACAACTCATCGAAGAGGACGAGGTGGTGGCCATCTTCGGTCCCTCCACCAGCGGTGAAACCATGCAGATCAAGGACCTCTGCCAATCCTACGAGACCCCGCTCATCTCGTGCGCGGCGGCCGAGGCCATCGTCGATCCGGTCGCAAGCTACGTCTTCAAGACCCCCCAGAAGGACAACTACGTGGCCGAACTGATCTTCCAGACCATGAACGATCTGGGCATCGAGAAGATCGGCGTAGTGGCGGCCAATACCGGTTTCGGGAATGCCGGCAAGGGGCAGCTCGAGAAGTACGCGCCCCAGTACGGTATCGAGATCGCCATCGCCGAAGTCTATGACAGTGCCGCAACCGACCTTACGGCGGTCCTTACGAAGATCAAGGCCCAGGAGGTCGAGGCGGTGGTTAACTGGTCGATCGTACCCGCCCAGTCGATCGTGCCCAAGAACATGAAGCAGTTGGGAATGGACGTCCCCCTGTTCCAGAGTCATGGATTCGGCAATATCAGATATGTCGAAGCCGCCGGTGCTGCCGCCGAAGGCATTATCTTCCCCGCGGGGCGTCTCCTGGTCGCCGACAAGCTTTCCGACGATCATCCCCAGAAGGACGTCCTCGTAAAATACAAGAATGACTATGAGGCCAAGTTCGGCGAAGACGTGAGTACCTTCGGCGGACACGCCTACGACGCGGTGATGATCATCATCGAGGCCATCGAGAAAGCCGGAAGCACCGACAAGGCGGCCATCCGCGATGCCGTCGAGTCGATCTCCGATTTCCCCGGTACCGGGGGTGTCTTCACATTTTCCGCATCGGACCACAACGGCCTGGGCATCGACTCCCTCGAGATTCTCACCGTCGAGAACGGCGCCTTCACCCTGTACAGCGAGTAGGGAATCGCCTATAATTCCCGCGATTCGACCCGGACTCGGTATTCGACCGGTCCGGGTCTATTTTTCGAAATACACGGGTGAACGATCCCCGATCCTACTTCGAAGGGACAGGCATGGGCGGAGAACAGGTCCTACAGTATATCTTCGCCGGCATCACCGTCGGCAGTATCTACGCCATCGTGGCCATCGGGTACAACATCATCTACAACGCCACCGGTATCATCAACTTCGCGCAGGGTGAGTTCGTCATGCTCGGAGGCATGACCGCGTATTCGCTCTCGAGGATCATGCCGCTCCTGCCGGCCGTGCTGATCGCGGTGGTGGTTACCGCGGCGGTGGGGGGGGCGGTCGAGGTCGTATTTATCCGGCGGATGCGCAAGGCCTCGGTACTCGGCATGATCGTGGTTACCATCGGTCTCTCGATCCTGCTGCGCGAGGTGGCCCTGCACGTCTGGGACGAGAAGGTACGCGCCCTCGCGTTCTTCACCGGCAGCGAGGTGAGTTCGGTGAGTATCCTCGGGGCGCGGATCTCCCCGCAGGTACTGTGGGTACTCGTGATTACCGGATGCATCGTCGGGGGGTTATACGTCTTTTTCCGGTTCACGTTGGCCGGTCAAGCCATGCGTGCCTGTTCCGCAAACGTGACCGCGGCTAGGTTGTGCGGCATCAGCACCGGTAAAATGGTGAACCTCTCCTTCATGCTGTCGGCGGGCATCGGGGCGCTGGGGGGATGCGTCGTCTCGCCCCTCACGCAGACCCACTACGGCATGGGAACCGACCTGGCCATCAAGGGGTTCACCGTGGCGATCATGGGGGGTCTGGGCGACAGCATGGCCGCCGTCGTAGCGGGACTTCTCCTCGGGTTGATAGAATCGTTCAGCGTCAGCATCCTGCCGATGGCCTACAAGGATGTATTCGCCATCGTCATCCTGTTGGCCATGCTCGTGGTGCGTCCGAGTGGATTGTTCGGCTCCCGGCAGATGGCCGCATTGAAAGATTACTAGTGAGAGTACGAAAGGAATCCCGATGACCATACCCGATTCGACACGCCGATACATACCGATCGCCGCCTTGGTTCTGATGATCGTGCTCGTGCAGACGCTCACGGCCGTCTTCGGCACGGCATACTATCTTACACAACTCACCATGACGGCATACTATGTGCTCCTCTCCCTCGGCCTATGTATGGTGATGGGGTACGCCGGACAGATCTCACTGGGACAAGCCGGCTTCTTCGCCATCGGCGGGTATACCGCGGCCACCCTCACCACCGTGAACCTGATTGACCGGGCCGGCGAACCGCTCACGGTGTTTCTTTCCAAGGCCGGGCTGCTGATATCGGGAGAGACGCTGTACGGAGATCCGTTACTGTATCTGTCGCCGTGGATATCGTTCCTGGCGGCGGTGGCGCTGGCGGCCGTCACGGCCTGGCTCCTGGGGGTACCGGTGCTGAGACTGCGGGGTCACTACCTGGCCATGGCCACGCTCGGATTCGGGATCGTCATCTATCGCATTGTCTTGGGTACGCCGTTGTTCGGGGAGGCCGACGGGATCACCAGCGTGCCGGGATTCACGATCATCCCGGGAATAACGGTGAGTGGCGACTTCAAGTCCAGGGCGGAGAACTACTACATCGCCTGGGGTCTGGTGGTGGTCGGTATGCTGCTCCTGAAAAACCTGATCGACTCACGGGTGGGAAGGGCGCTGCGATCACTCCACGGCGGTGAGGATGCGTCCGAGGCCATGGGGGTCGATACCTCCCGGTACAAGGTCACGGTCTTCGTCATCGGGGCGGTCTTCGCGGCCGTGGCAGGAGTGATGATGACCCATTACAACGGCGGTATCGGCCCGTCGGAGGCGGGGGTCCACAAGTCGGTCCGCTATGTGGCCATCGTGGCCATCGGCGGAATGGCGAATCTGTGGGGCGCGCTGATCATGGGCCTGGTACTCAACTTCCTCTCCCTCCGGGGAATCTTCGGCTCCTACGACGACGCCGTCTTCGGTCTGATTCTGGTGGGGATCATGATCTTCGCCCCCGACGGCTTCTTTCGAAAGGCGTTCCTGAACGAACTGCAGGAGGTACCGATGCGGATCGTCGGTGGCTTCCGGCGCCTCTCCGGGGGTGGTCCGTGGGGAGGCCGGAATGGGTGACTCCCTCCTCGTGGTGAAGGGCCTTGACAAGTGGTTCGGTGGGCTCCATGCGGTAAACGATGTCCATTTTCGGGTGGAATCCGGCGCCATCATGGCCGTCATCGGACCGAACGGCGCCGGTAAGACGACCCTCTTCAACATGGTCGCCGGGGTCCTCCCCCCCGACGGCGGGTCCGTCGGCTTCATGGGAGAGGAGATCACCGGTCGGAAGCCCCATCAGGTCGCCCGACTGGGAATACTGCGAACCTTCCAGAACCTCAAGCTCTGCGGGCACATGAGTGTCCTCGACAACGTCCTCTTGGGCCGCCACACGGCCGACAAGGCCGGGTTCCTGAACGGCATGCTGCGCCTGCCGTCGGGCCGTAGGGAGGAGCGCGCCGCGAAGGCCGCGGTGATGGATCTGCTCTCCGAAATGGGGATCGCGGAGATCGCGGAGAGCGAGACCGCCGGATTGGCATTCGGCAAGCAACGGGCTGTGGAGTTGGCCCGGGCACTGGCCGCGGATCCCACGCTGCTCCTTCTCGACGAACCCGCCGCGGGGCTGAACATGCGGGAGACCGAGGATCTGGCCGAGATGATCGTCCGCATCCGGGGCGACGGGCGGACGATCCTTCTGGTGGAACATGACATGTCCCTGGTGATGGACATCTCCGACCGGGTGGCCGTGCTGAACTTCGGCAGCAAGATCGCCGAAGGCACCCCCGCCGAGGTGCAGCGGGACGAGGAGGTTATCAAGATATATCTCGGTGGTGACGACGATGCTTAGGGTACGGAACCTCGAGGCCGGGTACGGCAAGCTCCGGGTGCTGAAGGGGGTCAGCCTGCACGTGAACCCCGGTGAGATCGTGACCATCATCGGTGCGAACGGCGCGGGCAAGACGACCCTGCTGTCGACGGTAGCGGCGATACTCCCCCCGTCCTCCGGTTCGATGATGATGAAGGACGAGGAGATCACCAACGCCTCTCCCGACCGGATCGTGCGGATGGGGTGCGCCCTGGTGCCGGAAGGGCGGAAGCTCTTCGCAACCATGACGGTGCGGGAGAACCTGCTTCTCGGTGCGTATACGGCCTTCAGACGCAGGGAGCGAGATGCGGCCATGCGGGAACTGGAGCGGGTCCTCGCGCTCTTTCCTGTCCTCAGGGAGCGTGCGTCTCAGCTGGCCGGGACCCTCTCGGGTGGGGAGCAGCAGATGGTAGCCATCGGACGGGCTCTGATGTCTTCGCCGGACCTCATCATGATGGACGAACCGTCCATGGGACTCGCCCCGCTCATCGTTAAGAGCATGTTCTCCGTCATCGCCGAGTTACGGGACGCCGGAAAGACGATCCTCATCGTGGAGCAGAATGCCAAGGCCGCGCTCGGGATCGCCGACCGTGGATACGTCATGGAGACCGGCACGCTGGTGTTGGAGGGTACCGCCGCGGAGTTGCTGGACAACGCCGACGTACGACGGGCCTACCTCGGCAAGGACTATAGGGAATTCACCGATTGACGGTGGTTCGTGTGGCGTCGGTCGCCATCTGTTCGGATTCGTAAGGAGGTCGGATGATGATATATAGTCGAGAGTACGAAACGATGCTCCGGGAGGACCTGGAGCAGCTGCAGATAGAGCGGCTTCAGGCCACTCTGAACAGGGTGTACAGGAACGTACCCTTCTACCGGTCTCGATTCGACGCCATGAAATTCGATTCGTCCCGGGTCCATTCCCTCGAGGACCTGCGCCGTCTCGAGTTTACCACCAAGGATGATCTGCGCGAGAGTTATCCCTACGAGGCATTCGCGGTACCGCTGCGGGACATCGTACGGATCCACTCAACGTCAGGGACAACCGGCAAACCGCTGGTCGTCGGATACACCCGCAACGACATCAACACCTGGGCGTCTCTGGTGGCGCGGGTCCTCGCGGCGGCGGACATCACCGGACACGACTTCGTACAGATTGCGTTCGGATACAACCTCTCCACCGGCGGATTCGGGTTCCACTATGCGGCCGAAAAGATCGGCGCCTCGGTGATTCCCGCCTCAGGAGAGGAGGTTCTGAAACAGATACAGGTGATGCGTGACTTCAAGACCACCGCCATCGCCTCGACGCCGGGGTACGCGCTGCATATCGCCTCGGTGCTGGGGGAGATGGGGGTCCATCCCTCGGAACTGAACCTGCGGGTGGGACTCATCGGCGCCGAACCGTGGAGCGAACGGTTGCGTGAGGAGATCGAGACTCGGTTGAAGATCAGGACCTTCGACAACTACGGACTCACCGAAGTCATCGGCCCCGGGGTCGCCTTCGAGTGCGATCAGCGTGACGGCCTTCACGTGAACGAAGACCATTTCATCGTCGAGGTGATCGATCCGGACACCCTCGAGCCGGTGTCTCCCGGGGAGAGCGGTGAGTTGGTCTTCACCACCATCACCAAACAGGGCTTTCCCCTTATCCGCTACCGCAGCGGAGACATATCGGCCCTGATGGAGGGCGAATGTTCCTGCGGCCGTACCACCCGTCGGATCAAGCGGATCTCGGGCCGCACCGACGACATGATCATCGTGGAGGGCAGCAACGTGTTCCCCTCCCAGATCGAGGAGGTGCTCTTCGAATTGGAGGGAGTAGAACCCCACTTCCAGATCATCCTCGACCGGGAGGAGGGTTTCGAGACGGTGGAGCTGAAGGTCGAGGTGAGTGAGCATTTTCTGAAGTTCGACGAGATAAAGAAGGTGCAGGACTTTCAGGAGTCGATACGGCGCGAACTCCTCGTGCGGACGGGAATGCGGGCACGGATCGTGTTCGTGGAACCGATGAGTCTGGGCAGGTCCGAAGGCCGGAAGGTCCGACGCGTGATCGACAAGCGGACACCATGATAATGCTACGACAATGATAATGACAGTAAGGACGGGATGAAACCGACGTTCGAAAACCTTCCCGAGGAGAAACGCCTCAGAATAATCCGCGCCTGCATCGATGAGTTCGGCGAACGTGGGTACGACGCCGGATCGGTAGACGGGATAATCAAGCGGGCGGGGATCTCGAAGGGCGGCTTATACGAGTACGTCACCTCCAAGGAGGAGTTGTTCCTCTACATCGCCGAATACACCTACGGCAGACTGTATGACTACCTGCGGGATCGCATTCAGACCGAATCGGCAGGGCTCCCGAAGGACCTCCTCGAACGGCTGCGTCACGTATCGGAACTGGCGGTTGACTTCTATCTCGAGCATCCGGAGTTTATCTACTTTATCGTACGGACCTACAACCTGCCGGACGAACGGCTGGATGCGCAGATCAAATCGACCTTCACGTCGAATTTCCTCGATCTCTTCGGAGACATCGGGGCCGATAGACTCCGGTTTCCCAAGGAACGTATCCTCGAACTGGCTATGTGGCTCCTCCTGAAGACCCGATACGACTTTCTCACCGAGATCCGCACCGAGGGTGATACCGCCGTCATAAAGCGGGATTATATGCAGAACTGGGATTTCTACCTCTCCGTGCTCCGGAACGGCATCTACGGTTGATGGGCCGAGAGCAGTCCTTTGATTCTCCTTGATCTGTAGCGGTGACACGACACACTCACACAGCCCTCATACCGCGGACCTCCTAACCACTTTCTCGCAAACGAGAATATAAATAAAGTTTGAAATCTCAAGAAGACGGACTATATTGTTAGTTGGACGACGAACGGTTGTCGAACGGCGGCCTGCTCAATTCTATCGTGAATTCATGCAGTGAACTATTGAAAGAGGAGGGGGAAATGAGGCGATTTCTGACGACCATCCTGATGGTCTTGCTGACGGTGTGTCTCTTCTTTTCGTGTGATTTAGCGGGAACGGATGGGACAGACGGTACGGATGGGAGCGACAACCCGGACGGCACCGATTCTCTGAGTGTGGATGTACCCGGGGCGGTTCTCGAGCTGCCGAAGAGTATCCTGCCGGTGGAGACGACGGCCAGGTCGGTGGACGATCAGGCGGAAGGCGACATCTCCGACATCTATTCGCTGATTCCCGGTTACGTGGGAACCGCGTCTGATATCCGGGGATTCGTGGTTGAGCTGATGGGAGACGTGTTCGCGAGTCTCGATTACCTCGACGGCCTGACCAGGGACGAGGTCGTGGTGGTGGAATATGGTGACTTTCCGAAGATGATGATTTCCGACTCTGCCGGTACTTACGGTCACAAGATCGTTCTCTATGCGGACGATCTCGCTGAGATACCCGGCATGGTGGTCTACTATACCTTGGATGAGGATGCAGGCACGGCTATGGGAACGGTGCTGCTGACCGACACCGAAACCGCCTTTCCCGGGACCACCGAGATCGAGAAGAGCTACTCGGCCGAGATCGTGTTCGACAACACCGGCGACACCGAGACCCTCTCGATCCGGTATCATTGCGACCTGACCGATCTCATCACGCATGCAGAGAACACCTACTCGGATCTCGCGCCTCTCACGGACACACAGGCCGCCGAGGTGCGTGATCTGGACCTCGCCCAGCCGGAGCGGATCGCGGTAGAGGTGAGTTTCGACGGCACCGATTACCTGATCTCCGGATACTCCTACCATCCGGGAATCGCGGTGCTCTCCGATCTCGAACTGGAGGTCTACCACGATGTATTCGTGCGTGACCTGGATGACAGCGGCGCCTTCGAAGATGGTGAATACCGGTATACGTATCTGTTCAAGGCGCATGCCCTTGTAGATGAAGACGGCGAAGAGGTGGGTGCCAAGGTGGCCCTGGCCTTCCCGGCGGACGACGCGGAGGCCGCGGATGTCATCGATACCTTCACCGACGACGCTCTGGGGGTCTTCTACACCGACTTCATGGTCCGGTGGCTGAACGAGGAGGTCCTGGGGACCGAGGAGGACGTCCTTCGGAAGAACTATTACATCCTGTGGCTCAAGGATATGCTGCCTACGGTCTCCGAGAACGCCTCGCTGGATGAGACCAGGTACGACATGTTCGTCGCGATGATCACCGAGCTCTACGCCCGGATCGGCGGCACCGACGGCTCCGGCGTAGATCTTGCGGATGCCAACACCTACCTCACCTCCCTCGACTACGAGGCTGCCTCCCGGACCAGCGGCGTGCGCCGTGAGGACATCGAGATCTACCTCAGCTTCTTGGGCGGCTCCCTTAGCGACAGCGAGACCGAACCTCTAGACCAGACAAACCTGGACCGTTTACAGGCCGGTATCCAGGAGAACTACGATAGCGTGAGAGGGTACTCCTACACGCAGGTGAACACGCACTACCAAGGGATGGCGACGGAGCAGGAGCAGCAGGATTTCCTCTATGCCGTCTATCTGCCGGACATGGTGGACCAGGCCATCGCCACCGGATACGAGATCACCAAGACGGAACTGGCGGCCTTCTTCGAACGGGACGACCTGGACGCCGATGCCGAGGCGTTCCGCGAGCTCTACACCTCGGTTGAGTACATCGTGAACCCGGCGTTTTACCATCCCGACGACGGATTCTTCGCCACCCTGAACGAGGGTGATCCCGCCGATTCTGAAGACGACGAGTTGTATGTCCTCGATGGTGACCGGCTGGACTTGGACGACGACGGCACGGAGACCAGGGACGATCCCCTCCTGGGCCTCGATCTGAACGATACCATCACGACTCTGGTTCCCGCCGTCGAGGGGGCGTTCGCGATTGTAGTGGAGTAGTGGAGTAGTGGAGTAGTGGTGTAACTTGCCGGGGATACCATCACCGACAGTAGGCGAGCAGCTCCCGGGCCGGCACCAGCTCCAGGTGATACTCGGTGACGTCCTCGTTCCGTTGTTTCCGAGTATGCTTCGCGTACACCCGGTAGGCGATCAGCTTGGGGGTCGGCAGGGGGAACCGCAGGGGGATGCCGTTGAGGTCGACCAGCTGGTCGATCCGGA
This sequence comes from uncultured Spirochaetales bacterium, assembly GCA_964485495.1. GTDB lineage: Bacteria > Spirochaetota > Spirochaetia > CAZAKE01 > CAZAKE01 > CAZAKE01. Next base: position 11,749 of record CAZAKE010000068.1, on the reverse strand, counting down.
GGGGATGTTCGATCTCCTGCCGCTCGCCGTCCGGGTAGACTACTACCGTAACATCGAACCTCATTGATCCTCCATCGAATCGAGGATGTGGAATTTACGGTAGAAGGTGGCCGGGACGATGAGCGGCAGGGCCAGCGGCACGACCCGAATCTCGGTCCGGTAATCGCCGGACTCCCGATCGGGGGTGTCGGCCTTCATCGCTTCGCCGTCTACGTGGTACGGGTAGGGCACCGGACTGGAGATCCGCATCCGTTTCACCTCATACCGTTCTATCAGCGGCCGGTCGTTCTTGGCGAACCGCTTGTTGATGATGTCGTGACGCCCGTTCCACAGGGCGACGGCGTTCTTCACGATCTCGATTCGATTCTTGAAGTTGAAGATGTACACATCGATGCAGCCGTCGTTGCAGACGACGTCGGGACAGACCTTGAAGAATTTGGCGTAGTAGGGGCGGGTTCCTGCCTCGATCTGGATCGCCGCGACCGTTTTCCCGTAGTGTTCGAACTGAAACTCCGCGTTCACCCGGGTGCCCTTGAGGGCGAACTTGCCGTCCTCCAACTCGATGTGTAGCCGCTTGAACGACTCGGAGTATCCGGTGGCCAGTACACGCAGGATCGAGGCGAGGTAATTCTTGAGGCCTGATCGAATTAGTCCCTTGCGCTTTCCCATCCGATAGCGCCGCTCCCGCCTGACATCCAGCACGTGGGCGTCCAGCCCGAATCCTGCCAGCTGACAGTAGCGGTACCGACCTCCGTGGTCGAGACGCATGAGATCAACGTCGATGGTGTACCCACGGGAGATGCTGTAGGCATACGCCTCTACCTGTTTGATGATCCGTATCGGCACCTCGTAGGAGTCCTGAAAACCGTTCCCTGAGCCGCCCCGCAGGAAGCCGATGGCCTTGGTGTGGACGATGCCGGGGTCCTGCTCCACGTGCCGCATGTAGGCGTTGATGGCGTCGTGGGCGGTACCGTCGCCCCCCCAGATCAGGCACCACTTGCCGTCACCCTTACAGAAGGCCGAGACCTCCTCGATGAAGTGTTCCTTGCTTCGACTCTCGATTATATGCGGGACGATGTGTCGCTTGAGGATCTTCTTCAGGTATTTCGCGTATTCGGGATACCGGGACGGATTGATGATGAAGGTGCATCGTTCGAGGGCCTGCTCTTCGGCGGCTTTCATGATCCCGTCCTCATGGAGCCGGTCGTGTCCTCATTCCGATTCGGTCTCCGATTCGATGAATGAACGTAGAAACTCGGCGATGATCGAATGGTACTCTATTCCGGAAGTGTCGGAAAGGTCTTCCGTTCGGCCGGCCGGTTCGGTTGCTGCGCGATTCCGGAGGGACTCGTATAGATTCAGGATGTATGCCCGTACCTCCCCGGCCGAGTCCAGTTCCCCCGTCCCGGAGAAGAGATCGGACACGAACGACGCGATCCGGTCCTCCGTGTATTCGGGAAAGTATATCGAGAGGAGGAACAGCGATGCGCCGACGCAGTTCACGCTGTGTTGTTTGATAAAGAGTATGCTCTCTGTGATCTCCAAGGCTTCGCCGTATATCCAGGCTACATCATGCCGCAGCGCCGAGTCGGTCTGCCGTGGTTCTCTCATGCCGTCATCATCGGATGAACTCGCATGATCCGCGGAGAAGACTTTCTCAGCGAAGAGCAGGGTGTAGAGCACCACCAAAATATGGAGCGACGGGATACAGTGGAGGTGAGGGTCGAAGGAGTAGATCAGGTTGAAATGCGCGTTTCCCTCGATCCGGGGCCGGGAGGTGGTGGACTGGCACTTTCGGTAGATCCGTCCCGCATCCCGGTAGAGGAACGCCACCGTGGTGATGGACCAGGCGATCTCCGTGAGGATCTCCTTTCCCCGTTGTAGATACGCGTACTGAATCGTCCGCATCCACAGGTGGAAGAAACTCAGGTACTTCTGCACGTACGGCGGTTTGAATGGAATCGTTTCGTCCAGCGGATGATCGACGTTGGCCACCGGGCGGATCCACGGGAAGAGTTTCGTCTGAAATTGCAGCCAGAAGAAATTTCGGATGACCGTGCCGGCCAGACCGAAGGCGGGTCCGATGGTCGAGCGGTGTGTCAGCGCGATGAATACCGTCCGTACGCTGGAGAGCGTCCCGATTCGAGACGAGTCGATGCGATTTACCGCGGCCGTCTCCTCCTCGGCCGTCCGTGGTCTCCGCGAAAAGCCCGAAACCGAATCCACTCAGTACCCCCGTATCTTCGAGCCGAAGAGCATGTTCTGATAACAGCGCAGGCACCCCGGAAAGATGCCGCCGGGTGATGCCTTCAACTCCCGGCGGAACTTTACGGCTCGTTCGTTGTTGAAGATATCCCGGAAGTCCGCCTCCATCAGGTTCCCCAGGACATAATCCGGATAGTCGGCACAGAAGTGCACGTCGCCGTTATAGTCGATGTTGGTTTGTGACCAGGGTATCCTGCACCGTTGCCTGATCGGCTTCTCCGGGTCGGAGTAGTAGGTGCCGATTGCCTCGGGCGGAATGGCGGGCACCGTGATGATGGGATACCCCGGCTGCAGGGAGTGGACCTTCCGGAGGATCGCGGCGAACTCTTCGCCGTCGATGCCGCTGTTGTAGTTGGTATTGAATCCGTCGAGACACCAGATGTCGGTGTCGAACAACTCCTGCATCACCTTGCGCTGTCTCGCCACCACCGCGTCGTTGGTATAGGTGCCGAGGTTGATGATGTGCCAGGAGAGGTTGAAGTCCTGTGCGGCCTCGGCCAGCTTGTCGAGGTCGCGGTAGTTCAAATTGCTCATCGTGGATACGATGCCGAGGTAGGGAAGGTCGGTGTTGTTGCGCCGCTTGGCCTGGTTAAGGGCTTCGAACCCCTTGATGACGCGCTCGTATGAGCCCTTCCCTCGGATGGCGTCGTTGGTCTCCTCGAAACCGTCCAGGGAGACGAAGAGCGCATGCCATCCGTCTCTCACGATGCGTTCGGCTTCCCGTTCGAGGAACGTACCGTTGGTATTGACGCTGAGCACGCACCCCTTCTTGACCACATAGGACGCCAGATCCATGAATCCCGGGTAGAGGAAGGGCTCACCGCCCCACATGTAGAAGATCAGGTATTTCCGGGCTACCTCGTCGACGAATCGAAGGTACCGTTCCAGGGGAACGACTTTTTTGGCCTCCTCGATCGCGAATTTCCCCTTCAAAACCCCCTTCTCGCCCCGCTGTCCGCACATAACGCACCGCAGGTTGCACAACGGAGTCAGGCGCATGTAGATGAGGCTGAGAGAACGGGTGTGACCGTTCAGGAACCGGTAGTCGAACCGGTTCGCCTTCTCCTGAACCAGGAAGGCGGCGGTCGTCCTCGCCGCCAGGAAGGGATGGTGCGCGAACACCTTCGGAATGATGGAGAGGTTTGTCTTCACCGAGACCTGCTCTTGTTCGGTAGTATTCGTGAGCATACTCACTTGGCTGCTCCCTCGGGAACCTTCGGTCGTTGCTCACGCGTTCCGGTCGCGCCGGAGCGACTCGATCCGTGAGTTGCCATAAGGATTTTCCCGTCACTGTCGTGATTGTCGTCGATTTTCGTGGTGGCGTGATTCTTGCCGTCGTCTTCCTTGTGGTCATGCCCGTTTCCGTCCATAACGGCGGGTTCCATCAGTTGAACCAGCTCGGGATTCCGTCGAAATCGGAGCACGTTGATCATGAAGATATCCAATTTGCTGATTAGATTGGGCGGGAGGAGGTTGCCGTCGATCTCCACCGAGATCACCGGGTACCGTCGTTCCCGTGCCCAGGGCGTTACGAGTCCCTCGATGACCCGGCCGATAAGGCAGGCGAAGGGCGCGATGTTTACGATACCGGAGTAGCCCTGGTCCATTGCGGTGGCGGCCACCCCGCTGGAGACCGATATCTCCGAGTTCAGCTCGTGGTTCACGAAGTGTTTCTCGGTGTTTTTCATGATGGTGTGCATATGGTGCGGCGCCTCGGGCAGAAATCCCGACTTCTCCATGAGACGCCGGATTTTGTTTTCTACCGCGTGCTTCCAGATGTTCTCGACTTTCAGCTTTGCGAGGTCCACCGCGGGCCTTGAGAAAAGTCGGCGCCACCAGGGGAGCAGCCGCAGCCGCTTCTTCAGGTCGTACTCCCTCACGAAGTTCAGGTACTGTACCCATTCCACGATGCCGGAGATCTTGCCGATGATCCCCTTGCGGCTGAAGAGTTCCACCAGTTCGTCCACCGCGAAGTCATCACGGCGCACGTATATCTCTCCCACGATCAGCACCCGGGGGCATTCCTCCAGTCGCCGCGCGCGGGGTATCTCGGCCACCCGGGCTGCGAACTCCTCCAAGGCCGGCACCATCTTTATGACACCACGCTCCTCGGCGATGGAGATCATCTCGTTCCAGAGCTCTGCGTAGCGGACCATGGCCGAGTCGGGATCGGCCGCGCATGCCCGTATCGCGGTCTCGATGTCTTTCAGGAAGTCGGTGATCACCAGGCCATGCCACACGTGCTTGGAGAACTCCCGGCCGAATTCGTTGTAGGAGTTGTCCGCGCTCATGGTGAAGACTACCACGTTTTCCAGCCGCAGGTCTCTGAACAGGTTCTCCAGGAACACGTAGTATTGTCCGGTCCTGCACGGCCCGGTGGTGATGGGCACGAAGATCAGGTAGATCTCGTCTTTATGGTACTTCTCGGAGGCGAAGAACCGCAGGGCGCTACCGAGTACCAGATGCGACGGTACGCACTCCTTCCCCGAGGCGTGGGCTCTGGCCAGCTGCAGGGTCAGGCTGTCGGCCGTCGGCATCTGTTCGGCGGCGAATCCGGCGCCGCGCAGTATTGCCGCCATCAGTTCGGTGGCCTTGTCTCCCATGTTCGACAGCAGGAGCTTTACTTTGGGGTTGTCCTTGACCGGGATCTCCTCACCGGTGGCGGTATTCTTCACGTAGAGGCCCGAGAGGCCCTTGTTCAGGAATCTGAGGCCGTTATCGTACCGTTCCGCTCCGCGCCCGATCGCCTCGGACCGATACCCGTCGATGATGTCGAGGAACGCCTCGATTCTGGTGTCGATACCGGCGTCCGCCGTGTGGGAGTCCAGCTCTAAAATGAGGAACGGCTTGGTGCCCATGCCCCACTTCAGGTAGTGCAGCATGAACGAGTCCGGGGCACATGAGAAGTTGCTGATGAAGGCCGTGAAGATATTCGGTTCGTCCTTGAGGAGGGCCGCGGCCTTCATGTCCTGTTGGCCGTAGTACCAGTACATGTTGGGGAAGATCTCCTGGTCGTCGAACGGCAGGATATCATACGGCACGATCGTATAGCCCCGGGTGGCGAATTTCTTGGGAATCCCCATGTTAGCCTCCGGAGTGAAGGCGTTGTAGGGTCTTCCCAGGATGGCGATCACCGGTCGGTCGTGGTGTCGAGCGAACTCGAGGGCCTCCCGACCCAGCTCCGAGGCGCGCCGAAAGTACTCCTGCTGCTTCGCATAGGCCGCCCTGAAGGCCCGTTCGGTCTCGACGCGGGGTATCGCCAGCCGTTCCCCGGTGGCGATGAAGTATTCCAGAGCCTTCTCGGTGCCGAATTTGAATGAGACCACCTGGGGTAGCAGCATCTCCTCCGGTATGTCCGGAAAGGCCTTGCTGATATAGTAGGGGAGCCCCTGGGTTATCGGGCAGAAGTTGGCGTGTACGTCCTCCTCGTAGCTGGGCATGTCCCTGAAATGGGGAAGGAAGATGTAATCGACTCCCTTCTTATATATGTCAAACACCGCGCCGTGGGCGATCTCCGCCGGGAAGCAGTAGGTGCTCTCCACCCGGGCTACGCCTTCGTGAGCGATCTCGTCCGACAGCACCGTGCGTATCCCGAGCTCCCGGAAGAAGGTGGCGTAGAGGGGATACATGGTGTGAACCGAGAAACACCGCGGGATGCCCACGGTGATTCCCCGGCCCTCACCCTGCTTGAGAGGCTCCGGCGCACACTCCTCGAAGAGCAGCTCCTGCCTGCGGGCTACGAAGTCCACCGCCTCGGCTCCGGAGGCGCGAAGCTTCCTGGAGTTGGCGTATTTGTTGCACCGGCCGCCGAACATGTGCCGCTCGCCGGCTACCCTCAGCACCTGGATGGCACAGAGGTTCTCACACGCCTTGCAGGTGAATACCCGTTCGTATTCGATCTCCGTTTCGATAAGGTCGTCCAGTGAGAACTCCGCCTTCGGCAGGAGTCCCTCGGCGTGTTTCCGTTTCGCCAGCAGCCCGACCCCGAAACACCCCATCAGTTCGGGGGAGGGGGGAACCAGGATCTCCTTGCCGAGGAGCATGGCGAATGCCAGGGGTACGGCGGAGTTCTTGGCAACACCGCCCTGGAGGAATATCTTGTTGCCGATGGTACGGTTGCCGACCACCCGATTGAGGTAGTTCGAGACGATGGAGGCGACGATTCCGGCGGTGATGTCCTCCCTGGATGCTCCCTGCTGTACGGCCTTACGGATATCCGAGTTGATGAAGGCCGAACAGTGCTCGCCGAACTTCAACGGCGTCGTTGCCTTCAGGGCCACCGGACCGATCTCCGCGGCGGTCTGGATGTTCAGGTCTCCCGCGGCGGACTCCTCCAGGAAGGAACCGGTACCCGCCGAACAGGCCTCGTTCATGGCGTAGTCGATGGGGACCTTGTTCTTGATGAGGACATACTTGGCGTCTTGCCCTCCGATTTCGAAGATGGTATCCACGCCGTTGTCGAAGTAGGTAGTGCCGACGGAGTGGGCGATGATCTCGTTGTATACTCCCCCGGTCCTGGTAAAGACCCCGAGAATCTCCCGGGAGGAGCCGGTGGTTGCCACCAGTGGGATGCGGATCTCTTTGCCTCCCGTGTCACGCTCCACCTGTTCGCGGATCGATCGGAGGCAGCCTTTGAGGGCCTTCACCGGATCACCGTGGGTGCGGCCGTAGTGAGAGGCCACGATCCGCTCGGTTTCGATGTCGATGAGGCAAGCCTTGGTGGTGGTGGAGCCGCCGTCGATGCCGAGGATATACTCCCCGCCGGCTTCGGCCCGGGAGGTCTCGGCCTCGAAGTAGGTGACCCTGTCGATCCACCGGGTCAATGACTCGTATCGACTGAACTTCACGTTGCCCGGCTTCAGGAGCCGATCTATCTCCGGAAGCGGGCTACCCGACTCGGCGGCCAGCAACGCGGCCCCGTAGGCTTCGAAGTAGGGGGCCTCCTCGGGGATTAGGAATCCCACCTCCGGCGCCTTCCTGCGCATGAACCTGATGATGTGCCGGTTCCGGGTGACGCCTCCTCCGAGGAGGACCCGGCCCGAGGAGAGCCGCGCCCTGGCCAGGAAGTCGATCACCTTAGTGGCCATGACGTCGCTCAATGAGACGACGATGTCTGACGCGTCGGCTTCTCGCTTGTTGAGGCGGTGGGTGCAGTCGCTCTTCATGAACACGGAGCAGCGCGCGGAGAGGGGCATGACACGCGCCTCATCGGAAATCGCGTTCACCTGGTCGAGGCGCATATCCATCCGTGCGAGTTGCTGCTTGAAGAACTCGCCGGTGCCGGATGCGCACTTGGAGCCGGAGAAGTTGCCGGTGATCTTGCCGTCCGTATCGAAGGTGTAGACCACCAGATCCTCGCCGCCCATACTCACCATGGCGTCGATACCCGGCGCGACGGCGTTCACGGCGGCCTCGATGCAGAGGGCTTCCAGGAGCCCGTGCACGTTGAACAGGTGCCGTGCTTCGGTCCCGGTCACCAGGGTCCTGATACCCGGCTGCACACCGTGCCGGGAGAGTATCCCCTTTGCGGTGATACCGAAATCACCCTCATGTGGGACCGTCTCTTGCCAGACGATGCGGCTCCCATCCATCATCACTATCTTGACGCTGGAGGACCCGATATTTATACCGAGACTTTGCATGCGCGGCTCCAGTATTGACCTCTTATAGATTTGGCGCCATTGTACCGTGTTCGGCGTCGGGAGTAAAGGTATCGCCGATGGGTGTCGATTACCGGCCTCATTCCCACGATTCGTATAACTCTTCGATCCGTTTGGCCAATTTCTCCAATCTCGTCGCCAGGGTGCGGCCCTGTACATGGTCTCCGGCGGCGAAGGCCTTCTCGATAGCCGTCTCCAAGCGGTCCCGCTCCTGTTCCGCCTCTTCGATCTGCCGTTCCACACGGTTGTCCACCGGCTGCCCGGTCCGGTGGTTCTTGCGCCTATCGGTCGCTTCTCCCGCCTGTGTATCGGCGCCGCTTGCCGGGGCCTCTCCGCCGGTACTCCGCCGGCCCTCTCGGGCCTGAAGCGTCATGTAGCGGAAGTACTCCCCCGGCTCGCCGGGCCAGTCGAAGAACCCGCCTCCGTCCACGATCACCACGCGCTCGGTGGTCTTGGCTAGAAAATAGCGGTCGTGGGAGATCACCAGCATGGTCCCCCGAAAGCCGGCCAGCGCATCTTCGAACGTCTCCCGCGAGGCGATATCGAGGTGGTTGGTCGGTTCGTCGAGGATCAGGAAATCGGCCCGTCGGTAGACGATCTCGGCCAGCTGCAATCGGTTCAGCTCACCCCCGGAGAGGTCCCCGATCCGTTTGGAGAGATCGTCGAATTCGAAGAGGTACGGGCGCAGGATGGCGAGGGCGTCGTCCTTGGTCAACGGTCCCCACGACCGGACTCGCTCCTCGACCGTGAGGTCGGCGTCGAAGCCTTCGGGTTTCTGGGCGAGATACCCTATCCGGAAGCTGGGGCCGACCTGGAGTGTCGGGTTCTCCCACGTGCCGGTCTGCACCACGTCCCGCACGAAGGTGGTCTTGCCGCAGCCGTTCGGTCCTAAGAGCGCCGCCTTCTCGCCTCCCTGAATCAGGAGCTCCGCATCCTCGTAGAGCGTGGTGTCTCCGATGCCGCGGCTGTACCCGCGTACCCGCAGGGCGATATGCGCCTTGGCCGCCTCGGCCTGCAGATCGACGTTGATCACCCGGTCGTTCAACTCCGGCTTGTCTATGGACCGTTCCTTGGTCTTTGCGAGTTGCGTCATCCGGGCCCTGAGCCGCTTGCCCCAGGCGGGATCCGCGGTCCGCCGGGCGTACTCCCGGAACCGTTTCACCAGCTCCTCCAACCGGTGGATCTTGTCCTGCTGGACCGTGTATTGCGCCTGGTCGGCGACCGCCTTCCGCAGCTTCCGGAGCCGGTAATCGGAGTACCCGCCGGCATACTCGGTGAGTGAGCCCCGCTCCATCTCCAGGACTCTGGTGCAGATTCGATCGAGCAGGTACCGGTCGTGTGAGACGATCAGGATTCCGGCCGTGTATTCTCTCAGGAAGGTCTCCAGCCACGCCTGCCCCGCGTAGTCCAGGTGGTTGTCCGGTTCGTCCAGGATCAGGAGGTCCGGACGGGGCAGCACGGCGGAGGCTACCTCGACGCGGGTGCGTTCCCCGCCGGAGAGAGTGTGTACTTTCCGTTCCTCGAACCCGCCGAGTCCCAGGAGTTCCAGTGAGGCTCCCACCCGGGCTTCCAACTCGTACCCGCCGGTGGCTTCGAACTCATCCCGGGCCCTCTCGTACTCCCTCAGGAGCCGCTCCTGCGACCGGGAGTCCGCCGTCCCGGTTGACGTCTCCGACAGAGCCTCCTCGGCGCGGCGAAGGGTGTCGATGATGGGAGCGTAGGGCGCCAGCATGGCCGTCCGTACGGTCATCTCCGAATCGAATCCCTTGATCTGGGCGGCGTAGCCGATCTTGATCCGATCGGGCCTGACGATGTTGCCCTCGGTGGGCGGCTCTAAGCCCTGGAGGACCTTGAGCAGCGTGGTCTTGCCGCTGCCGTTCCGTCCGATGAGGCCATAGGTCTCGTTGGGGTTCAGGGTAACGGTAATATCGGAAAAGATCTCCTGACTTCCGTAATATTTCGAGATGTGGTGTGCTTGTAAAAGAGACATATATTCCTCCGCATGTATAGCGTGAATTCTCGACACGAGGGTGTGCCTTCGGAGGAATCGTTTCCGTCGGATCGGGAGTGCGTGTCCGGTTTCCGTCCGGTAGAACGATCGCTACGGCCGAAGGCTCCAGAGGAATCTTCCGCCGCTCCGGTAGTACCGGTATGCCATAACGATCTCCTTTCTCTCTTTATAGAGGCTTTATTGGGTGCCGGCATTGTATCGCAGCGGAGTCGCCGCGACAAGGGGAACCGTCCGGGGAGTGGGATACGCGCCGGCCGCCGGCGAGGGCGGCGTCAGCCGTTTTCCCGTGCTGATCGAGGTGGACGACAAGCGGTTCTTCGATCGGGGCCACGAGTTGTATATCCAGGCGGGGGTCCGGGGGCAGGCGGTGATCATCGTCGAGGAGAATCTCTCCCTGGCGAGTCTGGTGTGGGAGAAGGTAGTCGACTTCGTCGACTACGACATATACGTGGAGCAGCCGGAGTGAAGGATACCCTCTACGTATTGAAGTTCATGAAGCCCTACCGGGGCTACCTTCTCTCGCTGCTACTCGTACTCGCCGTGGGAGCGTTTCTGGGGGTCCTGCATCCCTGGCTCACGTTTTCGGTGATCCTGGACCGGCTCTTGCCGTATAACGACTTCGGCCGGATCACCATCGTGGCCGCCGTGGTCATCATGATCGGCATCACTATCGCGGTGATCCACTTCATCCAAGGGTATCTCATGGCATACCTGGGTTCACGGGTGGCCTTCGACATCCGGCACGCCCTGCTGCGCCACGTCCAGCGGCTCTCCCTTCGGTTCTATGCCGACCGGAATGCCGGTGCGATCCTGGAGCGGCTCAACATCGACGTCGCCGGCATCCGGGACATCCTCACCAACCAGGCGGTGAATCTGGCCTCCAACTTCGTGCAGATCCTCTTTCTTACGGTGGCTATCTTCATGGTGAACGCGCAGCTGGCGGTGCTCATCCTGGTTCTGGTGGGGTTGCAGACGATCCTGATCGCCGTGGGCGTACGGTCGCTGCACGGTCGGATCAAGGCGATGCGCAAGGACGAGACCGATCTCATGGGAAATCTCCAGGAGCGGATCTCCCTGGTCCGCATGATCCAGGCCTTCGTCAGGCAGGAGTTCGAGAAACGGGAGCACCACCGACGCTCCATGGGCATCATCCGGGAAGCCCTCTCGATAGCCTCCACTCGCAGCCAGTTCATGAGCGTGTTCTTCCTCTCCACCAACCTGATCCCCCTGGGGGTGATATGGTTCGGGGCCTTTCTTATTGTGCAGGACCGGTTGATGGTGGGAGCGCTCCTCACCATGGTCTCCTACTCAGCCAACTTCTTAAGACCCGTGATAAGTATCGTCATGGGAATCACCCAGCTGCAGCAGAGCGTCGTCGGGGTGCAGCGGGTGAAGGAGTATTTTGACCTGAAACCGGAGATCGAGGACCCCGCGAAACCGATCCGCAAGGAGAGGATCCGAGGGGAGATCGAATTTCGTAGCGTGAACTTCGCCTATGAACGGGATGAACCGGTGCTCCGGAACATCAGCCTTTCGGTGCGGCCCGGGAGTACGGTAGCACTGGTCGGCGAGTCCGGCAGCGGGAAATCCACCATCACGAACCTACTCTTCCGTTTCTACGATCCCGACTCCGGGGAGATTCTCATCGACGGTGATCCGCTGCGCTCCTACGCCGTCAGGAACCTGCGGGAACACCTGGGGGTGGTCTTTCAGGATACCGACCTGTTTGCCGCCACCCTTCGTGAGAACCTCGCCTATGGAACCTCCAAGACTCCTCCTGACGAGGTGATCATGGAGGCGGTGCACTTGTCGC
>CAZAKE010000067.1:0-23770 GCA_964485495.1 uncultured Spirochaetales bacterium | reverse complement strand
GTTTTGCTCATCTGTGCAGAAATGGTTACTATTTCCTATATAAATACTCATAATTAAAGGATACGACCATGGAACCTCTGGAAGTAACCAATAGGAGCATATATGAGAGTGTTATCCATATCGATCAAGTTGTAGATGATTCTGGCCTCCATCGGCATGATCGCGCTAATAGCCGTGCTTGGGATTGGGGCATACTGGAGCAGTCATAATTCCGACGCCGGTTTTGACGAGGCTGCGGGGTATTCCCAGTCGGCATCCGCCGCCGTCGAAGAGATGACCGCCTCGCTTTTCGAGATTGATTCATTGACCTGTAAAAAGGGATTACGCTCCCTGTACTACCAGAGGAGATCATGATACTATGTAGTATGCTACCCGTAGGTGTCATGCCTGGGGGTATCAAATGGACTCGCCGTTTTAATTCGGGAAAACCGTGACCGGTTCCGCGTTCATCGATCGTGAGCGGGAGTTGCGCAATATCTCGGAAAATCTTCACTGGTCCGGAAATGTATGGAGGAACACTTCGCGGGAGACAGATCGTATTATATCGTAATGCTGGATCTTTTCAGAATACGGTTCGCGCATAGCAGTCTGGTCTATCGTCGAGAACTCCTTCTTCGGCCGTTCCGTTCGTTCATCGTGATCTCTCTATCATGAGAGAGGAGAACTCTTGACATTTTTCCGTTACTGACTAATTGTATGCCTATATACTAACGTATCCCAATGGTTCCCTGAATCCGCTTCGGTAATCAGGGCCAAGAGGGAATCCCGTGAGAGACGGGAGCGGACCCGCCGCCGTAACCGGAGACGAACGACGCAGGATGCCACTGATCCACATCTGGATTGGGAAGGTGCGTCGAAGTAGGATGACCCGGAAGCCGGAAGACCTGCCTGTGATACGTAAAACCAATCCTCGAGGCAAATGGATTGGTATGCCGTGCTCCGATTGTATAGGAGCACGTGCAAGTGGTTTTTCGGATCGTCGAGTAGGTTTTGCTGTACGACTGTATGACAGAGACGGACTACTTGGTGATGAATCCGAGAATCCGCATAATAGTAGACATCGATTGTCGGAGCCGAAAACGGGGGCTTCCGCGGCATTTCGCCTTGCAGGGCGTTGGCCGCGGAAGTTTTTTTTTGTCTGCGAGTGAATGTCGCAATCCCCGGTGATGTTCCTGAGGAAGTCGACGGCTCATGTTTTTCGGTTACAAGGAGTGATCGGTTGAATTCAATACCCAGAATCGTCATCGCCGCTACCGGATCGGGCGGCGGAAAGACCACCCTCACCATGGGCCTCATCGGCGCCCTCCGGAAGCGCGGGCTGATCGTGCAGCCGTTCAAGTGTGGCCCCGACTATATCGACCCGGGTTTTCACACCCTGGCCGCGGGACGATCCTGTCGCAACCTGGATACCCGTCTCATCCCTGAGGAAACGATTCTCGAGCTCTTCGAGAGAGCTTCGGCCGGCGCGGATATCGCCGTGATCGAAGGCGTCATGGGCCTGTTCGACGGAGCGGGACCCTTCGACGAGAGGGGGAGCACCGCGCATCTTGCGAAACTGTTGCTTGCCCCGGTGATCGTCTCAATGGACTGCCGGGGGATGGCTCGGAGTGCCGGTGCCATGGCGTTGGGATACGATCGATACGACCCCGAACTGCAGGTGGCGGGTTATATAGGCAATAACCTGGGAAGCCGCCGTCACTATGATCTCATCGCCCCTGCGATCGAATCGGCAACGCGGGGAATCGCCTTCGGATACCTTCCGCGGAATCCGGATCTTACTATGCCGGAGCGTCATCTGGGACTGGTTCCCGCCTGGGAGACGGGAGGCTTACGCGGCTCCGATGGGAGCGGGCGTGACGCCGGCGATACGGTATCTCGATTTCTGCGTGACGCCGCCGCTGCCGTGGAGGAGACCGTAGATGTCGACGGTATTCTCCGAGCAGCTCGTTCGGCCGATCCGATACGGGGATGCCGTGGTTCCGGGGGGCTGTTCGCGACCCTGAAAAAGGGCCGAACGGTGCGTATCGGGTATGCCGGAGACGATGCGTTCTGTTTCTACTACCGGGATAACCTGGACATCCTCGAGGCCTTGGGGGCTGAACTGATACGCTTTAGTCCGGTGGCCGATGATGTGCTCCCCGAGGACCTCGGGGCGCTCTACTTCGGCGGCGGGTATCCGGAACTCTTTGCATGCCGACTGCAGGAAAACCAGACGATGCGGAAGGCGGTTACGGCCGCAATCCACGCCGGTATGCCGGCAATAGCCGAGTGCGGCGGCCTCATGTATCTATGTCGGACATTGATAGATGCCGAGGGGAATGAGTATGAGATGTGCGGCGCTGTGCCCGGAAGAGTCACTATGAAGCGCAGACTCGGTGCCCTGGGATACTACGATGCCGAGATCCTGAATCCGTGTTTCTTCGGGGCGTCTGGAGAAAGGGCGGTGGGACACGTCTTCCGATGGTCGACGCTTGAAACGGAAGAGAACGGCGCGGCGCGTGCCTTCCTGCTGCGGAAGCCGGATTCTTCCGGAAGAGTAGTGGAACCCTTGGCGGACGGGTTCGTCGTGAACGCGTGTGTAGCCTCATACCTGCACCTGCACTTTGCCTCGTGCCCCGAGTGGGCGGATCGGTTCGTGGATGCAGCACGGGAATATAGGGCACTCTGATAGAGAGTAGTATAAGGAGATGTTGGTGAAACATTTGGACGGAAGAGAGATACAGCGGCGAAGTTTCGAGATCGTGCTGGAGCGGCTGGGCTCGTTTGAGGTCGATGAGGATACGCGGGAGATCGTCATCAGGATTGCGCACACAACCGGTGATGTGGAGTTCGCGAAGACCTTCCTCTTCTCTCCGGGTGGTGTCGCTGCCGGAGTCGCGGCGATCCGTGCCGGTGGGAATGTTGTGACGGATGTCCGCATGGTGCATGCCGGGATTCGAACCGCGAACCTCGAGCCCTGGGGTGGCACGGTGCGCTGCTTTCTCAATGGGCCCGAGGCCGCCGAACGGGCACGCTCTCTGATGACCACCAGGTCCGCCCTTGGAATGCGTGACGGGGCGGAGGCGATAGACGGTGGAATCGTGGCAATAGGGAACGCCCCGACGGCACTCTTCGAGCTCCTTGAGATGATCGAAGAAGGCGTCACCCGGCCGGCCCTGGTGGTGGGTGTCCCGGTGGGGTTCGTCGGGGCGTTGGAATCGAAGGTCGCCCTGAGTGAGGCCGACATCCCCTTCATCACCGTGCTCTCTGAGCGTGGTGGTAGTCCCATCGCCGCGGGTATCGTCAATGGGCTGCTTGCATTGGCCGGGGGTGCCGGGGAAGGAGGTCGTAGTTGAGCGGAATGACGAACGGGTATCGTTCTGTACTCGGTGAGATCAACGGCCTGCGTCGAGGATTCACCACCGGAACCAGCGCTCAGGCCGCGGCCATGGCTGCGGCGGAACTGCTGGAGGGGATACGTAGCGAGAACCATTCGTCAGATGAGGGTGCGACGGTATCGGTGTGCCTCCCCAAGGTGAGTGGACCATTCAACGGAGCGCGGATCACCGTACCCCTCGTGGAGTCATATCTTGACGGCGAAACGGCCGTAGCGGCGGTGCGGAAGGATGCCGGGGACGACGACGATGTCACCGGAGGGCTGCTCTTTCGTGCTCGGGTACGGAGGATCGGAGAGCCGACAATCCGTATCGTCGGCGGCGAAGGCGTCGGCCGGGTCACCAAGCCGGGACTTCCGGTGAAGCCCGGCGAGTGGGCCATCAACCCGGTACCGAGGAGGATGATACGGACGGCGGTAACAGATTTGGTCACTGCCGAGACCGGCGTCGAGGTCGAAATTTCCGTCCCGGAAGGGGCGGTGACCTCCCGAGAAACCTGGAACCCCAGACTGGGGATCGAGGGAGGAATCTCCATACTCGGAACCACCGGCGTGGTGGAGCCGAAATCACAGGATGCCTTCAAGACCTCCATCACGGTGATGGTAAAGGTGCTGGTCGGGCAGACTCCCGACGGAATCGCGGTGACGCCGGGATACGTGGGGGAGACCTTCCTCTACGACACTGCAGGAGTGCCGGAATCCCGGGTGGCCACCGTTGGCGACCATATCGGGTTCACTCTGGATGCGGCCAGTCGCTTCGGCTGCAGGCGGGTTCTGCTTGCCGGTCACCTGAGCAAGCTGGCGAAGGTGGCCTCGGGGATCTTCGACACCCACTCAAAATACGGAGACGCCCGTCTGGAGACCATCGCCGCCATGGCCGCGGCCAGCGGCGCCGGTGAGTCGGTGGTGCGGGAGCTCTTAGATTTGCGCCTGGCCGAGGCGGCGGTTGCGGTGCTCCGGCGGGAGGGGTTGTCGGAGACCTACGAGCTATTGTGCCGGCGCATCATCTTCCGGGCCGAAGAACGGGTGCGGAAGGAGATGGAGGTCGGTGTGGTGCTTACTGCGCTGGATGGGACCCCCCTCGGTGCAGTTCCGGAGTATCTGATGGAGCGGGACGGATGGAAACGGTTTTTGTCGTAGGCATGGGGCCGGGGTCCACCGATCATCTCACCCGGGCGGCGCGGGACGCCATCGAACGGGCGGATGTGTTGGTCGGAGCCGAGCGTCATCTCAGGCCGTATGAGGCGCAGGGGAAGCGTTGCATCCCCATTACCGGTAATTTTGGCGAACTCGTGAGCAGGATCGAGGAGAAATCCCGAACACATGCTGTGGCGGTATTGGTATCCGGGGATCCCGGATTTCACAGTTACCTGCGAATCCTCTCCCGCAGCATTTCCCCCGAGCGGCTCGAGGTGATCCCGGGAATTTCCAGCGTACAGTTCGCCTTCGCCCGGCTGGCCCTTCCATGGCAGGAGGCGGTGCTGGTGAGCGCCCACGGGAAGTCGGCAGAGGCGGCATTCGCTGCCGTGCGCGCCGGTGCCCTCACCGCCATCCTCACCGATAGGGTCAACCTTCCCGCGACGTTGGTCCGCCGTTTCCTGGCAGCCGGAGTGTCCGGAACCAGACGGGCGTGGATCGCCGAGAATCTCTCCTATCCCGAGGAGCGGATTCTCAGCGGAACGCTGGCCGAATTACGGGATGCCGATGCAGGGTCGTTGAGTATCCTGATCGTCGCGTCGGAGGAGGATAGCATGAAGGAGGCTAGTGATGGCTGATGTCGGAAAGATGTATGGAATCGGGATAGGCCCGGGGGATGCCGAGTTGGTGACCCTGAAGGCCGTCCGGATCGTGTCCCAGGTGGAGTCGGTCTTCGTTCCGACCTCGCCGAAGAGCGGGGAGTCGCTGGCACGGAAGATCCTGACTCGAGCCCTCGAAATCCATGATGGCGGTGTCGCATCGATCGACTTCCGGCCACTCACCTTCCCGATGACCAGGGATGCCCGGGATTTGCGCGAACGCTGGAGCCTGGCGGCGCAGACCGTGGCGGAGGTGTTGACGACCGGCGCGGACGCGGCCTTCATCACCCTCGGGGATCCGGCCCTCTACTCGACCTGGACCTACCTGGCCCGGGAGCTGCATGAGAACTTTCCGGAGATCGAGATCGAGACCGTTCCCGGCGTCGCGGCGTTCAGTGCGGGAGCCGCGGCCGCCAACCTGCCGCTGATAGAGGGAGAGCAGCGGCTGTCGCTCCTGCCCCTGCCCGAAGATCTCTCCGAACTGACAAAGCTTCTCGAACACTTCGACACGCTGTCCGTCTATAAAATAGGACATAGGCTACAGGAAGTGCTGGTTCACCTGCGAAGTAAAAATTTCGGTGGAACCGTGTGTTTCTGCAGCCGGGTGGGCCTCGAAGATGAGGTGCTCTTCCGAGATCTTTCCGAGATACCGGAGGAGCAGGAGGGATACCTCTCGATGATGATTCTGAAGCGTGAAGCTATGAGAGCCATGAAGGAGTAGACATGAAGGTGTGTTTTGTGGGAGCCGGGCCCGGGGATCCGGAGCTGATTACGAAAAAGGGAGCCCGGTTGGTGGCCGAGGCAGATATTATCATCTATGCCGGTTCCCTGGTGAATCCTGAGATGGTGGCCGGGGTGAGTGCGGAGACCCGTCTGTATGATTCTGCCGGAATGACTCTGGATGAGGTGACTGCGATCTATCGGCAGGAGGCCGTACGCGCTGGAATCATCGTCCGGCTGCACACCGGCGATCCTTGTGTATACGGCGCCATCCAAGAGCAGATCGATTTCTGCAGGGCCGAGGGGATCGAGTTCGAGGTGGTGCCCGGCGTATCATCCTTTTCGGCGGCGACGGCGGTCCTGGGGCGGGAGTTGACCCTTCCGGGGATCAGCCAGACGGTGATCCTCTCGCGGATCGCCGGCAGGACGCCAGTGCCGGAACGTGAGGCCCTCATCGCCCTGGCAAAGCACCGCAGCTCAATGGTGCTGTTCCTCTCCGTCGGCCACATGGAGAGGGTTGTCGCCGACCTTCTCACCGCATACGACGAGGCTACTCCCGTGGCCGTAGTCTACCGTGCGAGTTGGCCGGACCAGAAGATCGTGCAGGCTCCCTTGAATGTGATCGCGGAAAGGGTGAAGGAGGCGGGAATCACTCGACAGGCTCTCATCTTGGTGGGGGATGTCCTGAATGTAAAATCTGGTCCGGACGGATATTCTCTTTCAAAGCTCTACTCCTCCGACTTCTCCCACGGGTACAGGACGAGCGCCCCATGAAGATCGCGATACTCACCCTCACCGATTCCGGAAACCTCCTGGCGGAACGGATCGCCGAGAGACTGCATACGTGCGACACGTGCGATATCCTCGGGAATCCGGGGAGGGGAAGATTGAAGGAGTTGTTTTCCCGCGGTTTTTCCGAATACCGTGGGATGATTTGCATCATGGCCACCGGCATCGTGGTTCGAATGATCGCCCCGTTTATCACCGATAAGCACCACGACCCGGCGGTGGTGGTGGTCGACGACGCCGGCCGGTACGCGGTGAGTCTACTCTCGGGACACGAGGGTGGTGCGAACATGCTCGCATCTCGCGTGGCGGCTTCAATCGACGCCGTGCCGGTGGTGACTACCGCCTCGGACACCAACCGCCGCCTGATCCTCGGCATCGGCTGTCGTGCCGGCATCGAAGCAGAATTCGTGCGTGAGGCCGTGGTACAAGCACTCGGGTCGGTGAACGCGGCCGCCGGCGATGTCCGCCTAGCGGCCACGGTGGAGGACAAGCGTGATGAAGCCGGCCTGATCGAGGCCGTGGAGGGGTTCGGGATTCCGCTCCTCTTCGTGTCCAAGCGTCGCATCAACGATTCGGCGCGTGAGTTCTCCGAATCACCCGCCGCCCGAAGGCACTTGGGAGTAAAGGCGGTAGCCGAACCGTGCGCCCTCCTCTCCGGCCGGGACACGACGTTGATCGTACCGAAGATTATCCATCAGGGGGTCACCGTGGCGGTGGTCCGGGAGGATGCGAGATGAGTGTACGGATACAATCAAGTACCGAACAGGGCAGAATCGCCGTGGTCGGCATCGGCCCCGGGACGCACGACCTGCTTCCTTCCGCCGCCCGCCTGGAGATTGAGACTGCGGAGACGGTGGTCGGGTACACCCGCTACCTGGATCTCATCAAAGACCTCATCGGAGACGCGGAGGTCTTCTCTACCGGCATGCGATACGAGCAGGAGCGGGTGAATCGGGCTGTCGACGCGGCGATGCGGGGGAGACGGGTGTGCATCGTCTCCAGTGGCGACCCGGGGGTGTACGGCATGGCCGGACTGGTGTTCGAGTCGATTCCGCCGGTTGCGCGTGACCGTCTCGAGGTGGTGGTGGTTCCGGGCATCACCTCGGCCACGGCCTGCGCCGCGCTGCTCGGGGCGCCGCTGACCCACGACTTCGCCGTCATCTCCCTGAGCGATCTCCTCACCGATCGAGACCTCATCATGCGCCGCATCAGCGCCGCGGTCGCGGCGGATTTCGTGATCGTCATCTACAATCCCCGCAGCAAGGGGCGCCCGGAGATCCTGCGGGAGGCCCTCGACCTGATCAGGGCGCACCGCAGGCCGCAGACCCCCGTGGGCATCGTCGACTCGGCCTACCGCGAGGGGCAGCGGGTGCGGATCACCACCTTGGGTGAGATGGCGGGATACCACTACGAGGAGACCGGCATGCTTTCGACGCTGATCTGCGGGAACTCCTCCACGCTGCTACTAGGCGGCCGGATGGTGACGCCGAGGGGGTATGAGGTGAAAGGGAACTCGTCGCGCTGATGACGTCAAGACGACGACTGCGCCGAAACGCGAGGAAGGTTCCGGAGATGCATCTGCCTGCGAGCAGGAGATTCCCGGTCTCGAGCGGCCGGAGCGCTTTGAATGGAATGGTGTAGTCCGTATCGCACGGTAGTTCTCCAAACGGGCGCTTTCTCGAAAGCTCCTGCGACTTGCCGCCGATCGGTCCGTACAGGTTATGGGTACCCCAGACATACCGTGCATGTGAGACCACCCAGTCGTCGAACACCCTTCCCGCGGAGATATCCTTTTCGTTGATCCGGTACTGCCCGTATATCTTGCCGGCCTCGTCGTAAAGACCCGCGGAAGCCCGGCCGCAGAAAACTCCCAGGTGACCGGTGGTGAGCATTCCCCCGATAGTTCCGCCCTTTTCCAGGAGCAACACGTCCGCTCCGCTCTTCGCGGCGTAATAGGCCGCGGAAAAGCCCGCAGGACCCGACCCGGCCACGATCACATCGTATGCAGTCTTCATATACGCAAGGGTACATGGATGATTACCGCTGTCAAGAGTATGGGATTGAAGGATGCAAGATAGGTATGCGAGGGGTATCTCCGCAGCTACTGGTTGTCTCATCTGCGTAGGAGTATACTCTCTCGGGAATACCACTGTAGATGATACCCAGCCGGCGCGGCGGTTGCGCCGGAGTATGGAGGCCCTATGAAACCGAATATTGTCATCATCATGGCCGATCAACTCAGGGCGGATGCCCTGGGTGATCACACGCCCAACATCAACGCCTTGGCGGCGGAGGGGACGGTCTTCGACCGCTGCTACTGCGCCTCGACGCTCTGTGTTCCTGCGCGGGGGTCCTTCTTCACCAGCCTCTACCCGAATGAGACCGGCTCGATCATCAATCCCTGGGAGCCGCTGGACCGGCTGCATGGAGACGTGCGCTCCGGGATCCCCAACCTCTACTCCACCCTCGAGCGGCAGTGGGATTCCTGGCATACCGGCAAGCAGCACCTGTATACGGCGGACAAGATCGACATCTATCCCGAATCGACGACCAAATGGAACAGCCTCGAGAAGGGGTATAGGCCGTTCCTGGCGGAGCACGACAAGCCGGCCCCGGGCGGCCCCGCCTACCGGGGAGTCATGGCGGAACCGGCACTGAACAGGTATACCCGTAAAGTCACGTACTCGATTCCCACGACCGGCCGGAGCAGGTCCGGCGCATGCTGCCGCTCCTCATCGAGTACATGCACGGCACCGGCGATCTGCTGGACCTCAAAAAGGCCGACTACGACGAGTTCCTCTCAGGATCCGGGCAGTTCCGCGGGAGACGGCGTGGTGCGAAACGATAGAGCATTCCGGCAGGAGTGAACCTAATGGGATACCGTTCCGTCTCAGTAAAAATGCACACCGATTACACCGGCGAGGAGCTCCAGGCTCGGGTGGGTCGGGAGCTGGGCCTGCGGGATTTCGAGTGCCGGATCGAAAAGAAGAGCCTGGACGCCCGAAAGAAAGCCGACATCCACTGGCGCATTACCGTAGGAGTGTCCTCGCCCGCATTGAAGGGCGGCACGGTACCGGTCCAGCCTCCACTGGAGATTCCCAGAACCGGCAGGGGGAAACGGGTACTGGTTGTGGGAAGCGGCCCGGCGGGCTTCTTCGCCGCCCTGGTGCTGCGAAAGGCCGGGTTCGAGGTGACCCTGATCGAGCGGGGCAGGGAGGTATTTGCACGGGCCGAGGCAGTTACTGCCTTCGAGCAGGGCGGGGCCTTCGACGAAAAGGCCAACTACCTCTTCGGCGAGGGCGGCGCCGGGACCTTCTCCGACGGCAAACTCACCTCCCGGAGCAAGCGCATCGGCGCCGAACGGCGGTTCATCCTCGACGCCTATGTTCGGGCCGGGGCGCCTGAGGAGATCACCTACATGGCCCATCCCCACCTGGGCAGCGATCGCCTGAAGACCGTCGTACGGAACCTGAGAAACGAGTTCCTCCACCTGGGCGGCACCGTCAACTTCGAAACTCGTCTCCTCGATCTGGAAATTACCGGAAGCAAGGTCACCGCCGCGCTGACGGACCGAGGCGATTTCGAGTCCGAGTACTTCATCATCGCCCCCGGGCACTCGGCCTACGAAACCTACCGCATGTTGATGGGACGAGGAGTCGGGTTCAGGCCGAAGAACTTCGCCCTGGGGAGCCGGGCGGAGCATCCCAGGGAGCTGATCAACGAGGCTCAGTGGGGCCGGAAGGCACTTCCCGGCGTGAAGGCGGCGGAGTATCGCTTGACCGCCTCTCCTCAGGGCTTCCTTCCCTCATATACCTTCTGCATGTGTCCGGGAGGCGTGGTTGTTCCCGCGACGGCCTATCCGGACCGGCTGGTAGTAAACGGAATGAGCTACTACAGCCGTGACATGCAGTTCTCTAACGCCGCATGCGTAGTTGCGGTGAATCCGTTCGAAATCATCGGGGCCGGTGTCGACGCCGAAGCTGTGCTGCGGTGGATCGAGGACCTGGAGCACCGATTTTACGACTTCTCTCGCTCCTTCCGGTCACCCTCCTGCGGCATCGACGATTTTCTCCGTCGCCGCGAGCCGGCGGGACTTCCCGCCGCGTCCTATCCCCTGGGACTCGTGCCGGCACCCCTCTGGGATCTTCTGCCCGAACGGCTGGTCCCGTCGCTGACCGAGGGCCTGGAGGTGTTTTCCCGGAAGTTGACGGGCTTCGAGACGGGGATCCTCATCGGCCTGGAGAGTAAGACCTCGGCGCCGCTGCAGGTCCTTCGGAACGAAGCTCTTGCGTGCCCGGGTTTCGAGAATCTGTACGTCGCCGGCGAAGGCGGCGGCTACTCCGGCGGCATCGTCTCCAGTGCCGCCGACGGCATCCGCGCCGCCCTGGCAATTTGCGGCACATAGCGATGGAAGGATCTGAGGAGGTGGAAGTGGTCCATCTGAACTCGAGTGATATCGTGAGAGACTACAGACTCGGGACGTCCGGGAACGAGATGGCACCCGAGGGACAGAGACCCGCGCACTTGGAGCAGTTGATCACGCAGGCGTAGGGGTCGGTTGCCACCGCGACGCGCCTGCCGTGATCGTAGGTGTACACATGCTTGGGACAGTAGAGGTAGCAGAACCCGCAACCGGAGCACTTCTCCTCCGCGATCGTGGGGAACCAGGGGATCTCTTTCCGGGGGACGCCGGTCCTCTTGCGCTTGGCGGCGGCCTGCATCCGGGCATAGCGGTCCGGGAAGAGGATCCGCTTGGATGCGCGGATATGGTCAACTACGATCCGCTGCAGTCGGAAATATTCTCCCAACCCGCGGAGGTGGGCGATCACCGTCAATCCCGCCGATGTCAGGATACTCTTCCAACTGTCCGGATCCGGCCCGGCCATGTCGTTCTTGGCATGTTCTCCGGCCGTGAGCATCAACGGGGCCAGGTGTATCCTGGACGCCCCGGCCTGTTCGAGCCGGGGAAAGACGTGTCGCAACTGCACCTGTCCCTCCACCGTCGCGATGTGCGCGTCGACCTTCCGGGCGTCGATCTCAGCCTGGATACGTGCATACAGCCGGTCGGCCGGGTGATCGGTGCCGTGGCCCATGAGGACCATTTTCTCTCCACCGTAGTACTGTGAGAGATCGGTGATCAGATCCGTGATCATGTCGATATCCTCGTCGGAGGTGAGGAGGGGCGCCCCGATGACGAATCCTTCGAAGCGGTCGTGCCAGGGCTCCAACGGTTTTGTGACCTTCTCGTGATACTCGTGACCATTCATGAACAAAAGAGGTTGCACGATCACGTGGCTGAACCCCTCCTCATGCAACTGCGCCACCGTCTCGGCCGGAGTCGGGACCTTCCTTCCCATCTTTGCCAGTTTCCTGATGATGATATGTGAGGTGAATGCGACGCGAACGTCGAACTCATTGAAGATGCGCCGGACCGCCTTCACGATGGGGATAATGGTTTTCTCTTCAGTGTCTTCGTGTGACGTCCCGAATGTCGCGATCACGATGGCCTGTGTATTCATCGGTATATACTCCTTCTATGTCTTTTCTGTCGATTTCCTAGCCGTTACCCTACGAAGGCGGTGACCGATTCCGCCAGGGAATCGGCCCGAAATTCGTCGAGACGCAGGTATGTCGCCTTGAGCTCCTCCGCGAGCCGCTGTGCAAGATTCAGCCGGACCCAGCCGGTCTCGGTATCGACTACCAGGATGCGGGCCCCCTCCGCGGCAACCCTCCCGGCGGTTCGGGAGATCTCCTGTCCGATGAGGGTTTGCGCTCCGGACTTCTCTCCTAGTTTGCCCCTATCCTTGTTACCAGGCAGGGGAACGTTTCCCCGGCCGTCGGTTAGGAGCACCAGCACCGGCAGCTCCCCGTCCTCCTTGGCCGCCAATGCGCGCATCAGGATACCGGCCTCCATGAGGCCTAACGCCAACGGCGTGGCCCCGCCGACGGGGATCTCCTTCAGTCGTGCGTATGCCAATTCGATGGAGCGTGTCGGCTGGAGTATGAGCGCAACGGTGTCGCGTCGAAATATCATCATGCCCACCCGGTCTCGTCTCCGATAGGACTCGCGCAGCATGGAGAATACAGCGCCCTTGGTCTCGGCCATCCTCCCGGCCGCGCCCATGGATCCGGAGCCGTCCACCAGAAAGAGGACGGTATTGCCGATCCGCTTCCGGCGCATCTTGATCCTGAGGTCTTCCGGATGTACGATGATAGCCCGCCCGTGCTCGGGACGTGAGAATTGACGGGATATGGCGGCACGGATGGTGGCGTCGATGGCGATATCCGTGCTGCGTCCGTCGTGCCGCCGGGACCGTACGTATCTGCCTCGTTTGGAGTCGGTACGGACCCGTTCCCGCCTACCGGGCGAAGTGACATTACGGCGCCTCCGGTCTTGCAGCGGCCGTATCTCCGGAAACAGGAATGTCCCCTCGATATCGAAGATCCGATCCTTCCCGCCATCCTCCGCATCCGGCCGGTCTCCCGTCTCGTCCAGACTCGGTGGAGGCATGTCGGCGGGGGTATCGCCGGGAAGGTCTGGGGGTAGGTCCGGGTGATGGTCGGCGGGAGTATTTACAGGAGCCCCCGTGGAACCATCCGTGGACCCATCGCCTCCGTCGTCCTTTTCCGGAGTAATCTGTGGATCGTCCTGCTCGATCTGTTCAGCCTGAGGTTCCGGGTCGAATCGATCCGGTTCGGTCTCTCCGGCGTCGGATACCGAGGATGTCGGCTCCTCGGGAATCCGATGGGGAAAGACGAATGCGGCGGCGTCGAGGATGTCGTCCCGTGTCACCATTTCACGCTGCTCCAGGGCCGCGATGCCCCGTGCGGCCGTCGCCAGGATGATGTCCCCCCGGTGCCCGGTGAGATGCGCGCGAGTGCAGCATGCGGCGGCGAAGGAGAGCAGGTCCGGCGAGATCGTTACCCGATCGAACATCTTTCGGGCCTTTTTAAGTGTTGTCGTCAGTCTACGTTCTTGCGGCGTAAACGCGTGGATGAATCCTGCCGAATCGCGCTCGAATTCGAGCCGTCGCCGGATAATCTCCGCCCGTCTCTCAGGAGACTGCTCGCCTTCGATTCGCACGAACAAGCCGAAGCGGTCCAGGAGCTGTGGGTGGACCGCTCCTTCCTCGGGGTTCATCGATCCGAAGAGGATGAAACGGGAAGGCACGGTGTGGGAGTGGCCTTCCCGCTCGATACGGCACTCTCCGCAGGCGGCGGCGTCGAGGATCATGGCCGAGAGAGAACGGTCCAGGAGATTCACCTCGTCGATGTAGAGGATGTTCCCGTCGGCCTTGGCCAGGACCCCCGGAGAATAGAAAAACTCCCCGGCCTTGATCGTCCTCTCGAAATCCACGCACCCCATAACGCCGTCTTCGGAGGCGTTGAGGGGCAGGTTGACGGTCTTCAGGTTGGGGAGCAGCGCGGCGGCCGCGCGCAGCAGCGTCGACTTGGCCGTGCCCTTCTCGCCGCTCAGCAGAAGTCCGCCGATCCTCGGGGTGATCAGATTCAGGAGCACTGCCCTCTTGGCCCGTTCCTGCCCGACGATGGCACAGAAGGGGTAGAGATGGTGGTTCACTGCAGGGTTACCACGAGCTCCGCGATCCTGGATGCGTCGAATTCTTCCTCTTCGAAGGGACGGCGCTTCATGCGATGGGGAATCACGAGCAACGCGGCCTCGTGTATCTCGTCGCCGGATACGCTCCCGCGTCCCTTGAAGGCGGTCAGCGCCTTCGCGGTCTTGATCAGGGTGATGTCGGCCCGGTGGCCGCTGACTTCGTATTCGATGCCGATCTTCGCGGCCAGGAGCAGCATCGAATCGTCGATATCGATCGTATCGATCGTATCCTGAGCCCTGCGGATCGTCGCGCGGAGTTCTTCCTGAGAGGAGCGGTAGGTTGCGGACATGCCGGCAGGATCGGCTTCGAAGAGGAGCCTGCGCTTGATGATCTCGGCCCGAACGTGTTGATCATGCTCTCCGTGGACGTCCACCACCATGCCGAAGCGGTCCAATAGCTGTGGCCGCAGGTCGCCCTCTTCAGGATTCATCGTCCCGACGAGGATGAACCGCGAGGGATGGGAGTAGGAGACCCCCTCACGCTCCACCGTGTTCACCCCCATAGCGGCGGCGTCCAGGAGGAGGTCCACCAGGTGATCCTCCAGGAGGTTCACCTCGTCGACGTAGAGAATGTTCTCATGGGCATCGGCCAGCACGCCGGGTTCGAAGCGCTTCTCCCCGGTCTTGAGCGCCGTTTCGATATCGAGGGTGCCGACGACGCGATCCTCGGTGGCGCTGAGGGGAAGATCGATGACCCGCTTGCCACCGGGGAGCAGCTGCGCCAGGGAGCGGACCGCGGTCGACTTAGCGGTGCCCTTCTCTCCTCGGATGAGCACGCCGCCGATCTGTGGATTGATGACGTTCAGAATCAGCGCCTCTTTCATCCGGTCCTGTCCGACCAAGGCCGTGAAGGGAAAATTAGGTGTCATAGGTCTCCTCGAGCAGTCGTTCGTTATCCAGGTAGAGTCTCCGCAAGGCCTCGAGCATCTCCTCATTCGCATCCCACATGCCGCGGCGATAGGCCTCGAACAGCCGGTCGAGCAGGTTGCGAAGCGCATCGGGGTTGACCCGTTCGAGCCACTCACGGTTCTCGTCATCCAGCAGATATGTCTCGGCGAAGCGGCGGTACATCCGGTCGTCGACCACGTCTGCGACGGCATCCCACCCGAAGGCGTTGTCCAGGGAGCGGGAAACGTCCAGTGCTCCCTTGTACCCGTGCCGCTTCATGGCCCGGATCCACTTCGGGTTGAGGACCCGGGTGCGGAAGACCAGCTTCGCCTCCTCCTCGGGACTGCGCGTGACGATGCGGTCCGGCTTCGAGCTGTCGCCCATGTAGGCCGCCGGCGCCGTGCCGGTGCAGTGCCGCACCGCGGCGATCATTCCGCCGTGGTAGTCGTACCAGTCGTCGCTGTCCATGAAGTCGGATTCCCGGTGGTCCTGATTCTTGACGGTGGCCTTCATGCCGGTGAGTTGTCTGCGGAAGGTGTCGGTACGTTCCGCACCCATCATCCCCGGGGCGTAGGCCCAGCCGCCCCATTCGATGTAGCGACGGCCCAACTCATCCGGATCCTGCCACTCGCCGGAGTCGATCAGGTGGTTCACTCCCGAACCGTATCCCCCCGGTTTGACGCCGAAGACCCGCAGGGTTGCCTCGCGGCGACGATCGGTTGCAGAGAGACCCGGGACGGCCAGATCCTCCAGTTCGGAGGCTACATTGGCCGCCACGAAGTTCCGTTCCGGGGCTTCGTTTAGGAAGGCCACCGCGTTCACCGCGGAGTCGATGAGGGCGATCACGTTCGGCAGGGCGTCTCTGAAGAGACCGCTGATCTTGCATGTGACGTCGATCCGCGGCCTCCCGAGCTCCTCGTAGGGGATCACCTCCACGTCCGTGACCCATCCGTTCGATTTGCGCCACACCGGGCGCACCCCCAAGAGATACAGTACCTCGGCGATGTCGTCGCCTCTGGTCCGCATACTCGGACCGGCCCACAATACGATGCCGACGCGTTGGGGATACGAGTCGTGTGCCGCCAGGTGCCGCTCGATGAGCGAATCGGCCAGCCTCTTTCCGGTTTCCCAAGCGGTGGGGGAGGGGATCACCCGGGGATCCAGGGTGAAGAAGTTTTTTCCCGTGGGCAGCACCTCGGTACAACCCCGGGTCGGCGCCCCGGATGGGCCGGTAGGCACTGCGCGGCCCGAGAGACCGTTCAGTAGGGAGAAGATCTCCCGATCGGTCTGCCCCAGCGCAGGAACGAGGAATCGTCCTACGGTCATGAGAGCCGCGGTCGCCGGCTCGATGGACGCACCGGCGGGGATGTGCCTCCGAAGAACCGCGTCGCAGGCCTCTTCCGCGCGATCCGGCTCGAACTCCAGTCTCTCGTAGGTACGCAGCAGCTCCAGGTGCAGCTCGTGATACGTGTCGGTGTCTGCGTCGGGAAGTAGGTCGGCCAGCACGTCCGTCACGGAGGACTCCTCCTTCGAGCCCACCGTGGTCAGCGCCGCGAGCAGCTTGATGCGGTCCTCACCCTCCGGTGCCCTGCCCAGGATATGCAGGCCGTCGCGCACCTGGGTGTGTTTTACCTCGTCCAGGAGGTCGTGGAGCTCCGAGGCGAACCGTCCCGAGTCGGTGGAAACCTCTCCGGAGAGGTCGCTCCGGAGGTATCGCTCCTTCAATCTCTCCAGGATTGATGATGCCTTCCCCGGATCGTTCCGCCGGGCCTCGTCGTATTCATCCAGGATCGTCTCAAGCTCCGCCATCTCGCCGTACAGCCCGGAGTGGTCCATCACGGGTACGTTGTGGTCCACGAGGCATGCGCTTCCGCGCCGCTTGGCCTGCACCCCCTCGCCGGGGGCGTTCACCACATAGATGTACAGGTGGGGGACGTCGCCGAGGGCGATGTCGGTGTAGCAGTCGGCCGACAGCCCCGCGCCCTTCCCGTAGAGCCACTCCACCGATCCGTGTCTGCCCACGTGCACCACCGCGTGTGCTTTCCAGACGTGGCGGAGCCACCAGTAGTATGCCAGGTATTGGTAGTCGGCGGGGGTGTCCGGATCGTGCAGGTCCGTGCGGCCGGGCTGGATTCCGACGAACAGGTTTCCGAACTCCCGGCCCGGGATGTAAAACTCTTCCTCCGGCGGCCCGAAGGCGCTGCGCATATGGTCCTTCACCGTGTCACTCAAGGCGTCGAAGTGGTCGTCGAAGGCGGACAGGGGCATGACCCCGGCGGCGCGAGAGCGGATCTGCTCCTCACTCAGCCAGGAGGAGTCGTTGGTGAGTCCGTTCTTGATGATCCGCAGCAACTCGTCGCCGTCTTCGGGGAACCCGTCGATCGAGTAGCCTTCCTGCCGCATGGCCGCGACTAGGTCGCACACCGTGGCCGGCGAGTCCAGCAGGTAGGCGCCGCCGATGGTGTCGTTCCGTGGCGGATGGTTGTGGAAGATCACGGCCACACGCTTCTCCGCGGCGGGGATACGGCGGAGTGTCGCCCAGTTGGCAGCCAGCGAGATCAGGTGGTCGATCCGTTCCCGGTTGCCCCGGTGCACCACCGACCGGGCGCCGGTCGCCGGATCCCGCAGGCTGCGCTCCTTGAAAGCCACCGGAACGGTGGTGAGGTTGCCGTCGAGTTCCGGCAACGCCATCCCGAGGGTGATCATCACCGGATTGAGTCCCGCCATGGACTCCTTCCACACAGACTCCTCCTCGTTGCTCATGATTCCCTGGAAGACCGGAACTTGGTGGCGAGCGAAGAACCAGAGATCGTCCTCATGGATCCGCTTCGGACCCGATTGCACTGCCGATCCGTGGGAGAGTGAGAACATCATCAGGTTCAGGTGGACGTCGATCAGGCAGTTGCCCTCGCCGTCGCAGAAGTAGGTTCGGGCGGTCTCGGCCGGCGGCGTCGACCCTTCCGGCCCGCTCCCCATGTCAACGAACACTGGAATGACGTTGAGGCCGGCGGATTCGCAGCGCCGGATCACCAGGTCGACGGCGGCGGTATTGCCGTTGACCCAGTTCCCCCGGTGAAACCAGATCCCCGTGGTGGGCTTGGCCGGGTCGACTCGTTGTCGTCGGTATTCATCCAGTCTGAGATATCCATCCTTGGAATCATTATCCCCGGAACCTTCCTCTGT
This sequence comes from uncultured Spirochaetales bacterium, assembly GCA_964485495.1. GTDB lineage: Bacteria > Spirochaetota > Spirochaetia > CAZAKE01 > CAZAKE01 > CAZAKE01. The sequence goes on along the minus strand of CAZAKE010000067.1, from coordinate 5,403 downwards.
GGCCGTTGGGATGAAATCCGGATGGTACAGTCCCTGCCCCGGGAGGAGCCGCGGCGGCTGCCGGGAGATGCTTCCGGCGTGTTTCCCGCCATACCGGGTGTACAGATACAGCAGCATGTTGCGGTAGTTCTCCACGCCGCCGAATATGGCGTACTTGGCCAACGTGTCTGCCGCGTCGCCATCCAGGGTATTCCAAACGCCGGCGGCCTCGACCGCGGAGGTGCCCGACGGTACGATGAAGAGGTCTCCCGCACGCACGTCCCGGAGATCATCCCAGCATGGGAAACTCGAGAGGTCCCCCATGAGGCGGATGATGAGGATATCGGCCCGTGCGGCCTCCTCGAGGAAGGTCCTCTTCGATTCCGACTGCTCCGGATCCCTCAGGTCGACGCTGTCGATGGCCGTGATGGACAGGTCGGAACATCGGGAAACCACCGCGGATACCGCCTGCCTGAAGCCGTTCATGGTGTTGGTGACTGCGGTGAAGTACACGATCCGAATCATCAGGAGACCGCCTTCCGCACCTTCGAGACCGCCATGAGAAAGAAGAAGACGGTGTACAGGAACATGACGAGGTAGTGGTATGGAGCCACCGGCCGCCCCAGGAAGAGTGCCCGGATGGTCACCGACGAGTGGGTGAGGGGAATCAACTCGGTGAGTACGTGGAATATCCGCGGCAGGCTCTCCAGCGAGAAGAAGGTTCCCGCGATGAACGACATGGGTGTGATGACGAATGAGGTGAAGGAGGTCATGTCGCGGTGGCCCCGCACGGAGAGGGCGATCCAGACTCCCAAGGAGGCGAACATGCATGAATTGAGTAGTACCGGCAGCAGGAGTAAGGCCCCGCCCCGCGGCCGCACGCCGAAGAGGAGGCCGATGAGAAGGACCGCGGCGAAACTGCACAGGCCCTTGGTGACGCCGTAGAGTATGTTGCCCAGCACCACGACGGCGTCTTTCGCCGGAGACAGCAGGTACTCTTCGAAGAAGTGACTCAGGAAGCGGGCGATGTTGATCTCCGTGGCGATGCTGAAACTCATCGTCATCCCCGAGAGGGCCATGAGTCCCGGCAGCATGAAGGCGAGATAGGGAACCCCCTCCACGTCCAGGTTCCGGCCGACTCCCCATCCGAAGGCCAGGGCGTAGAGTGTGGGGGAGAGGAAGAGCGAGACGAGATTCTTCCCCAGCCTCGAGTAGAGGATCACCAGGCCGCGCAGGTACACCGCCCACAAGGCGCGCAGGTTGGTAGCCATTGTCATGACAGCCCCCTGCCGGTGAGTTCGATGAAGACATCCTCGAGGGTCGTCTTCCTGATCACGAGTTCTCTGCCCGGTTCCTTCGCGCAAGCGACGGCCTCGTCGCGGGTCTCGAAGAAGTGGATATCCTTCCCCTCGCCGCCGTAGCTCACCCGACACCATTCGCCGAGGGTGCTGATCAGTTCATCCGGTACTCCTTGCCTGATGAAGACGCCGCGGTGCATGATTGAGACCAGGCGGGCGTACCTGCCTGCCTCCTCCATATAGTGGGTCGAGAAGAGGATCGTCTTGCCGTTCTGGTTCAGGGAAGTGATCATGTCCCAGATCATCTCCCGTGCCGCCGGATCGAGGCCGACCGTCGGCTCATCCAGGATCAGGAGACTCGGATCGTGCATCAGTGCCCGGATAATCTGCAGTTTTCGTTTCATCCCGCCTGAATAGGACCGCACAGACCGATGCTGTGCGTCGGTGAGTCCCGCGGCCTCGAGGAGCCGGTCGATGAGGTCGTTCATCTCCCGTCCACAGAGACCGTAGAGTAAACCGTGGATCTTCAGGTTCTGCCTGCCCGAGAGATCCAGTTCCAGGTTGGCATGTTGAGACACGACGCCGATCAGCGAACGAAAGCGATTCGATCGGCCGTCCACCGGATCGCCGTCGAATAGGATCTCGCCGCCGGTGGGAATACAGAGGCCGCAGATCATGCCGATGGTGGTCGACTTGCCTGCGCCGTTGGGCCCGAGTAGGGCAGTGATGGTTCCGGCGGCGAGGGAGTAGTCCAGATCGATGACCGCGTGAGTCCCGTCGGGATACACCTTGTTGAGGCGCCGCAGCTCCAATAAAGGGGTGGGGACAATCATACAGCCTCCACGGTCAAGCCGCGCAGGGGGATGAAATAGGGGCAGTCGTTCTCGTCGTCCCAGATCACCTTGGTCTCGATGGAGAAGACCTCCCGCAGCATCTCCTCCTGCAGGATCTCCTCCGGAGAGCCGTCGGCCACCAACGAGCCCTGCTTCATCACGAACAGGCGCTCCGAGTAGCGCGCCGCCTGATTCAGGTCGTGGAGCACCATCAGCACCGTCTTGTCCATCTCCCGGTGCAGCCTGTGGATCAGTTCCAGGGTCTGGAACTGGTGGGCGATGTCCAGGTAGGTGGTGGGTTCGTCCAGGAGCAGGATATCCGCCTCCTGGGCCAGGGCCATGGCGATCCAGACCCGCTGGCGCTCCCCGCCGGAGAGGTGGACCATCTCCCGTTCGGTGAACTCCGTGATCTCGGTCATCTTCATGGCCCAGTCGATGATCTCGTGGTCGTGGGCCGTCAGGGTTCCCAGCCAATGGGTGTAGGGATACCTGCCGTAACTCACCAGCTCCCGGACCGAGAATTGCTCCGGCACGGATGGCGACTGCGCGAGGAAGGCCAGCTTCCGCGAGAGCAGCCGCGTGTCGTATTCGCGGACCGGAGTCCCTTCGATCGAGATCCGGCCGGACAAGGGCCGGAGGTTGCGCGAGATCGACTTGAGCAGCGTCGACTTGCCGCAGCCGTTGGGCCCGATCACCGACGCGAATCCGCCGACCGGGATCTCCAGGGAGATATCGTCGATGATTATCGAATCGCCATACCCTAATTTGACATTCTGAACATCAATTGCCGCCACGACGAACACCTCCTCTCCTCAATAGATACAGGAAAAACGGCGCCCCCAGGATGGCCATGATGATGCCTACCGGGAGTTCCAAGGGGCGGATGATGTAGCGGCCGATGGTATCGCAGAAGATCACCACGATGGCCCCCAGCAGGGCGGAGCCCGGGATCAAGTATCTGGCGTTGTTGCCGATGATGAGCCGGGCCAGGTGAGGCACGATCAGCCCCACGAACCCCAACAGTCCGACGATACTCACCGCCGAGGCCGCCAGCAGCGACGAGAGAACGATGAAGACCATGCGGGTCCGCTCTACCTTGAGCCCCAGGCTCACCGCCGTCTCGTCGCCCAAGAGCAGGATGTTGAGTTGATTGGCCATGATGTTGGAGAGCAGGAAGCCGACCAGGGCGTAGGGCCACAGGCCGTTGACGTTCTGCCAGGTGATGGCCGAGAGGCTCCCTACCATGAACCCGATCACGTTCTGTACCCGGTCGGGGAAGAAGATCATCAGCGCGTTGCTCCCGGCTCCCAGGAAGGCGGCCACCGCGATCCCGGAGAGGATCAGCCGCAGGGGGCTGGAGCCCCCCTTCCATGCCAGGAGATATACCACCAGCGTCGTGCCGAAGGCTCCGAAAAAGGCCACCGGGGTGACCAGGTAGTAGTACGCCGGGAAGAGGATGAAGATGACGACGGCCGCGAGGCCCGCCCCGGCGGATACCCCGATGATGTTGGGGGATGCCAGGGGGTTCCGCATGATGCCCTGAAGCAGACAGCCGGACATAGCCAGACACCACCCCACCAGCCCGGCGGTGATGGTTCGCGGCAGCCTGATCTTTACCAGGATGCGGTGCTTGACCGCCTCCGTGTCGATGAAGAGGAAGCGATACACCTCCTTCAGGCTCAACTCGGTGGACCCGACGGCCACCGAGAGGAACAGGACCAATACGAGGGCGACGAGGAAGAGCAACAGGATCATGATCCTGTATCCGGTGAGGGTTCGGATATCTCTTATCCGAACCGAACTGGTAGGTGCCGTGGTGTCCATGATGGCTCTCTCAATTCTGTGCGACTAGATCGGGCAGCGTGAAGGTCATCTCGGGATAGAGCAGCTCCGCCACCGTCTTGATCGCCTCCGGATAGAACCGATTGGGCTTGTAGATCGAGTAGGACTTGTCCAGGTAGTGAAAGCGTCCGTTCTTCACGGCGGTCAGGTCGCCCCAGATGTCGCTGGAGGTCACGTCCTGTTCGACTCTCGACTTGCACTTGTCGACGTCTCCCATGGTGGTGACGAAGATCACGTCGGGGTCCTGTTCCACGATATACTCCAGACTCAGCTCCACCCTGGATGCCCCCTCGATGGTGTCCTCCCGGTAGATGTTTATCGCGTTGAGTCGTTCGCAGAAGTTGCCGATGTTCGTGCGTACTGTCTCTACCTTCACATAGCGGGTGGAGGCGAAGAGGATACACACGGTCGGGTTGTTCTCGGTGGGGGCCTGATTGATGACTGCCTGGAACTGTTTCTGTGTGGGGATGATCTCCTGCTCATAGATCTCCCGGTTGCCGGTGATGCGGGTGAAGAGATCGAGGATCACCCGATAATCGTCATAGGTGTCGTAGTCGATCATGACCGAGGGGATGCCTTCGGCGTTGAAGATCTCCCGGACTTTCTTCTGATGCTCTCCGTTATAGAAGATGATGAGGTCCGGCTGGAGCTCCATCATCTTCTCGATGTTCAGGGTGCCGATGCTTCCGATCTGGGGAAGGTCTGCGGCCTTCTCCGGGACGTTGGTGGTGCCTTTGACCCGGCATATGGCTTCTCCCCCGGCGATGTCCCAGAGGTCCAGCAGGGAGTTGTAGCAGGTGGCCGTACGCTTTGGAAACTTGGGGATCTCGACGACGTTGCCGTCGGCCTCTTGGAAGGTGACGGTTGTGTCGGTCTCTTCGAGGATCGCCAGGGGAGACGCGGTCTCCTCGAGGACGATGTCGTCCTCGACAGGTTCCGCAATCTGACCGGCGGCGAATGCCGAAACAGCGAAGATGAAGAAGAACAGAACGGTGACGACACGAAACGAGAGAGCGGTGAGAGTGGTGCGATAACAGGAATTCATTGAATCCTCCTAAGATTCTCCGAGGAGGCCCGGTGTGGGGTTATCCTGCGATTGCCGTATCCAAAAATTCCCGGCGCAGTGTCCGTGCGCACCTGCCCATTGTCTCCGGAATCCGGCATGAGCATTCGTCCGTTGGGTTCCTTCGGCCCGAATACTCTTCAGGAACCCCAGGCAGGTCTTCTGACTCGCGGATCACTTTACTCGCGTCGCCTTCCCATACTCCCCGTGGAGTACAGTGGCGTTCGCCCGGTCCGCCCCGTAGGGCGTCCCAAACGCCGACGCTTTCATCCCCGCATACAGCTCCGGATGAGCGCAGGATTCTCACCTGCTTCCCTATTCTACCGTTTCCGGCCACCTGGAATTGTGTGTTGGTCAGTACTGTATCTGAGTGGAAAATGCGTGTCAA
>CAZAKE010000066.1:22000-23815 GCA_964485495.1 uncultured Spirochaetales bacterium | reverse complement strand
GCAGAAAAGGGACTGATGTACGACTCCCTTTCTACTTACTTTTCGAACTGCTGATACTACTCGTATTGCCCACATTAATGAAGAGGTTTAGAATAGAATCAGAACGTTGCGGTGGAATTTGGATGGAAAAGTGCCAAACCGCTGCAATTTCATACTAAAACGTGAAATCGACCGTGTGTTCCTACCTTTACGTAGGATCGACACATCGTGCCTTAGGGACTAATCCCTTCCCTGGAAAGCAGTTAGGCCCAAGGACAATACTTGGCACGTAGATTGCACAGTATTGGATACACGATATTTTGTTGAATAATCAGTATCTGAAGAAGCACAAGGAGAGAGAGAGTATGAGTGAGATTACAACACCGAAAGACGTTCTCGATCTGGTCAAGAGGGAAAACGTCGAGGTCATCGACCTGCGTTTCATGGACTTCCCCGGATTGTGGCAGCACTTTTCCGTCCCCGCACACGAGATCGAAGAATCGACCTTCGAAGACGGCCTCGGATTCGACGGATCCAGTATCCGCGGCTGGCAGGCGATCAACGAGTCCGACATGTTGGTGAAGCCGGTACCCGAAACCGCCTTCATCGATCCGTTTTTCCAGCACAAGACCCTGATCATGATCTGCAACATCTGTGACCCGATCACCGGCGAGGAGTACACCAAGGACCCCCGGAATATCGCACGGAAGACCTTGAATTACCTACGTTCCAGCGGCACCGCGGACCTCGCCTACTTCGGCCCCGAGGCGGAGTTCTTCATCTTCGACGACGTAAGGTTCGACCAAAACGAGCACTCCGGCTACTACTTCCTCGACTCGGTGGAAGGCCGGTGGAACACCGGGCGAATCGAAGAGCCGAACCTCGCGTACAAGCCCCGATACAAGGAGGGCTATTTCCCGGTTCCGCCGACAGACAGCATGCAGGACATCCGCAGCGAGATGATGCTGGTGCTCGAGAGCATCGGCGTTCCCATCGAGTGCCAGCACCACGAAGTCGCTACCGGTGGTCAGGCCGAGATCGACATGCGCTTCGGCCCCCTGGTGGAGATGGCCGACAATGTCCTGAAGTATAAGTACATCGTCAAGAACACCGCCAAGAAGTACGGCCGCACCGTCACCTTCATGCCCAAGCCGCTGTTCAACGACAACGGAAGCGGCATGCACACCCACTTCTCCTTCTGGAAGGGAGGCAAGAACCTCTTCGCAGGCGACGGATACGCCGGACTGTCTCAGATCGCCTTGTGGGCTATCGGCGGCGTGCTGAAACACGCACCCGCCATATTGGCCTTCACGAACCCCACTACCAACAGCTACAAGCGTCTGGTGCCGGGGTTCGAGGCACCGGTGAATCTGGCCTACTCGAGCAGGAACCGGAGCGCCTCGATCCGAATCCCCATGTACTCGGCTTCGGAGAAGGCAAAACGGCTCGAATTCCGCTGTCCCGACCCGAGCTGCAACCCCTATCTGGCGTTCTCGGCCCTGACGATGGCGGCCATCGACGGCATCACGAATAAGATCGATCCGGGCAGCCCCCTCGACAAGGACATCTACGACCTGCCGCCGGAAGAGCTGGCCAAGGTCCCCACCACCCCGGGTTCACTACGCGCCGCGCTGGAAGCCCTGGAGGCCGACCACGAGTTCCTCCTGAAGGGTGATGTGTTTACGCCCGATGTCATCGAAACATGGATCGACTATAAGATGAATGCCGAGGTCCTGGCACTCGACCTGCGCCCCCACCCGTGGGAGTTCGCACTGTATTACGACATATAAAGAAACACGACATCACGAGCCGTATCGGTCCGCCGGTACGGCTTTT
>CAZAKE010000066.1:0-21900 GCA_964485495.1 uncultured Spirochaetales bacterium | reverse complement strand
GACATATAAAGAAACACGACATCACGAGCCGTATCGGTCCGCCGGTACGGCTTTTCTAGTGGTCCGAAAATTGTGGAATCCCTACCGGATAGTGTCCCGATCGCATATTCTGGGCCCCGATGAACCTTACATGACGCTATATACAACAAGCAAAGCGCTTTCCACAATTTTCGGACCAGTACCTATGGCCCTTTTCGAGTGAGGTAATTCCCGATGGGGCTCCGGCCACTTTGAGAACGGAAGCCATCCGTATATACTCGAGATGATGCAGAGGGACGATTCTACCGAAAACGCAGAGAGGATCATCGAAGAGGTACTCGGGACGGCAGCCGATCTTAGCCGATCCGACATTGCTACACACCTCTCCGAGTTTACCGGACGATACGCCTCAGCCTTCTCGCCGGCGGAGATTGCCCTTCACATTCGCTCCTTCGATCGACTCACGCCCGACAATCCGGTCACCGTTTTCTTCGAACGAGACAAACAACGGTACCGCAATCCTGCGGTTGACAAATCGGACCTCACCTGCACCGTCATCTCCTACGACTACACCGGAGTATTCAGCCTGGTCTCGGGGCTCCTGTCGGCCGGAGGCTTCAACATCGAGTCCGGAGACATCTTCACCTGCGAATCCACCGCGACGACGGCAGGGGCGGAGCGCCGGTCCGCCCACGGCCGTCCGAAGGATCACCGGTATCGGAGCCGACGGAGGCGCAGGATCACCGCGAGTATCCCGCGACGGCGGATCATCGACAGGTTTGTCGGCAGCGTGACAACCGGGCTCTCCGATGCCGAATGGGAGAGCGAGGTGACACGGCGACTGGAGACGATTCTCTCGCTGCTGGAACATGAGAAGGACGGTCCGGGCGCCCGACAGAAGGTCAACCAATGGGTCGCAGGCAGATTGAAGGAGGAGGACGCCGAGACGTCCCAGTATCTGTTCCCCGTCCATCTGACCATCGACACTTCCGAGGAGGATCATACGGGCTTTACGGTGGTCTCGGAGGATACCCCCTTCTTCCTGTATGCACTCAGCACGGCGCTCTCGCTGACGGGAGTCTCCATCGAGCAGGTAGAGATACGCACAACCAGCGGCAGGATCGAGGACCGATTCTCACTGACCGGACCAAACCGAGAGAAGATCGCCGATCCGGACCTGATCGACCGGGTCAAGATGTCGGCACTGCTGACCAAGCAGTTCACCTACTTCCTGGGTGAGGCCCCCGATCCATACGCCGCCCTGCTCCGGTTTGAATCCCTGGTGGAAGACGTCGTCACGATTCCCGATCAGGCACGTTGGGTAGACCTCCTGAGTAATCCCAAGGTGATGGGCGACCTTGCCAAGATTCTGGGAACGAGCGACTATCTCTGGGAAGATTTCATCCGCCGACAGTATGAAACCCTATTGCCGATGCTCGGTCCCCACATCGACGGCCGGGGATTCGGGATCCCCATCGAGGAACTCGAAGAATCGCTCTCCACTGAGATGCGATCGGCGACGAACAGGGATGATCAGAAACGGATCCTGAACGAATTCAAGGACCAAGAGAACTTCCGCATGGATCTCGATCATATCCTCAATGCATCCATCGATTTCAGGAACCTGAGCTACCGGCTGACCCGACTGGCCGAGGTGGTGGTCTGCGAGGCCTTCCGGAGCACATACGAGCACCTCACGAAACGATACGGCACCCCTCAGACGGTAGCCGGCTTCGAGACCCGGTACGGGATCTTCGGCCTCGGGAAACTCGGCGGCATGGCCCTCGGATACGCCTCCGACATCGAGCTGCTGTTCATCTATGCCGACACGGGGGAGACCCTCGGTCCTGAACGAATCAGAAATCAGGAGTTCTTCGAGCGGCTGGTCAGGGAGGCCACCGGCATGATCGAGGCGAAGCGTGAGGGGATCTTCCAGGTGGACCTGCGCTTACGACCCTACGGCAGCGCCGGCAGCCCGGCCGCAAGCCTGGAACGATTCTGCACCTACTACGGGAAGGGCGGCGAGGCCCACGCCTTCGAACGATTGGCCCTGGTGAGGTTACGGACCATCGGAGGGGACACCGAGTTCGGCGCACAGGTGGAGCGGCTCAGGGATGAGATGGTATACGATCCGGAGAGCATCGACCTGCCCTCACTGCGGGAGATCCGCCGCAAGCAGCTCGAGGATAAGACCCGTATCGGCATGCTGAACGCAAAATTCTCCACCGGAGCCCTGGTGGACCTGGAGTATGCGGTCCAAATCCTTCAGATAGTGCACGGGGCCCACAGGAGCTCCCTCCGCACCCCGAGCATCCATGCGGCCCTGGAGGCGCTGGTGGAGATCGGCGTGATGGATAGAGAGGAGTCGGAACAGCTGGTCGAAGCGTACCGATTCCTGCGGAAACTCATCAACGCGCTGCGGATCCTGCGAGGATCCGCCAAGGACCTCTATCTCCCGCAAGTCGGATCGGATGAGTTTCTCCATCTATCCCGGCGAATGGGATACGACTGGGAGGGAGGACTCGATCCCAGCGCCAAACTGCACTACGAGTTCGAGACCCGCACAGCCATGGTTCGGCTGTTCGTCGAGAAGTACTTCGGCCGGCAAGCCCTGCCGGCGGCAGGGGCCGGGAACATCATCGACCTGGTACTCTCGGAACAACTCGGTGACGAGGACGCTGCCGCGATCATCGAACGATACGCGTTCAGGAACGTAACCCGGACACGGGTAAACATCGGCAGCCTGGCCTCCCGGGATAGAGAGGCCTTCGCCAAACTCGCGGTCCTGGCCATCGATACCGCCGTCAGACAGCCGGATCCGGACATGTGCCTCAACAACTGGGACCGGTTCGTGGCCATTCTCCCGGACCCCTCGGAGCACTATCGGCAACTGCTCTCTCAACCCAGACGCCTGGAGATACTGTTGGGCATCTTCGCGGGGAGCCAGTTTTTGGCGGACACGCTGATCCGTAATCCGGAGTTTTTCGACTGGGCCACGCAGCCGGAGGTGCTGCGGAGCACCAGGACGAAGGGGGAGATCCTGGCGGTACTCCACGAGATCTCGGAATCGTGTCCCGACCATGGAAGATGGCTGGACGAGATCAGGATCAGGCGCAGGCTCGAAGTGCTGCGGATCGGAACCCGCGACATCTGCCTCGGTGTGCCGATCGAGACGGTGGGAACCGAGTTGTCGGCGTTGGCGGATGCCTTCGCCGAGGCCTGCCTGAGCCGGGTGTGGGATACCGGCGACACCGCGGTGACGAATTTACGCAGTCGATTCTGCGTCATGGCGTTCGGGAAACTCGGCGGCGCGGAACTCAACTACTCATCGGACATCGACATCCTCGGCGTCTACGACGACGAAGGACTCGACGAGGAGCAATGCCGCAGCTTCGGAAAGGTCATGGAGCGGCTTCGGGCGGACCTGTCGGTTCATACGCCCGAAGGCCATGGGTATCGGGTCGATCTGCGACTACGGCCTTGGGGACGCGCCGGGGTCCTGGTGCAGTCTCTCTCCGGAATAATGAAATACTATCGTGAGGCCGCGGCGCCGTGGGAGATACAGGCCCTCCTCAAACTGCGGCCAATCGCCGGATGCCTCGATCTCGGCGAGCGGTTGCTGACGGAGAGCGCCCCGCTACTCCGGTGTGGCTTCGGGCGAGAACAGATCATCTCCTCCATTAGCAGAAATCGCGGTCAGGCGGTTCGACAGAACCGGACCATCAGACGCGGCGGGATCGATGTCAAGACGAGTCCCGGGTGCATCCGCGATATCGAATTCCTCGTACAGGGACTTCAGCTCTTACACGCGGCCGACGCAGGAGGGGAACTCTCGGGAAACACCCTGATGGCCCTTTCGGAGTTGGCCCGGCGGGGTATCATTGATCCCGGAACCACCGATCGTCTCCGTGACGGGTACTCATTTCTGCGGAGAGCGGAACACCTGCTGCAGCTCTTCGAGGATCGCCAGATCCACCACCTCCCCGACGAACCCGACCAGCTCTCGGCCCTGGCCAAACGGGTCTCAGGCCCGGAGGCAGACGGTGAAGAGTTCCTGAAATCGATAGGCGATATCAGGGAGAGGGTGGCGGAGTCTTATAAACGCTACTTCGGGGTATCCCTCGCCGATTCACCCTGATTCTCTCCCGCAAACAAACCCATCAGAAGTTCCGCCCCCATCATGTCGGGGCTCTTCATGCTCTGCAGCCCCTGTAGGAAGTCCTTCAGGTCCAGGATCGTTTCCAGCATCAGGAGCCGTACGAACTCCTCATGCCGGTGGTCTGCACTCACGATGATCCTGGCGTCCTCCTGACGGACGGTAATCAAGATCTCATCCTTACGGACATGAAAGAATGGCCGGTTCATGTCGATGTGCTGGACGAAGAACTCCGCATCCTGGAAGGCCCGAAGCACCTCCCCCCGAATGAATGCCGCCATACGCGAGGATGGAAACTCCAACTCGATCAAATGGGTCTCCGACTCGATGGTGTTTGCGGCCAATTTCGCCGCATACCCCGATCCGCCCTTGAAGGTGGCGATCAGATACGGAGGGGCAACCACGCTGGCCACCAACAGGGTCATCACCGCAACGCCGAACATATCCGGACCGATGATACCGGAGGAAAGGCCGACGCCGGCGATGATGAGGGTAACCTCACCCCGGGGAAGCATTCCGGCACCGATTCTCAACGCACCGCGCAGGTTGAAACCCGCCAGCAGGGCGGGTACTCCGCAGCCGAGGACCTTTCCGGCCAACGCGAACGCCGTATAGGCCAAGCCGAAGACGAACACCGCCGCAATAGCCGAGAAGTCCACCATCATCCCCATGATGCAGAAGAAGATCGGCACCATGAACTCGTACACCCCGTGCAACCCCTCCCTGAGCTCATGGGCGATATCCGTACGCGAGAGCGCGAGTCCGGTGACATATGCCCCGATTATCATGGCGAGCCCCACCATCTCCGAAAGACCGGCGAGAAGGAGCGCGATACCGAAGGCAAGGGCCGCGATGGTCGACATCGACTTGAACCGCTTGAGTCCTTTCGTCAGTTTCGGGGCCACCAGGATGCCGATCACGGTACACCCAAGCCAGAACCCGAAGGCTTTCAACGCGACCAGGCCGATATGCCCCCAGGCGACCGCCTCCCCCGCTGCGGTGCCGGCGCCGCCGGAGACCTTGGCGATTCCCACGACCACCGCCAGCAGCACGATGCCCAATACGTCATCCAATACCGCCGCCGCCAGGATGGTGACCCCCTCGGGGCTGGACATCTTCCGCTTCTCGCTTAAGATCCGGGCGGTGATTCCGACGGAGGTGGCCGTGGAGAGTGTCCCGAGGAAGAGTGCCTCCGGATGCATGAATGTGGTGACCGTAGGCAGCAGCAGGACCGCCGCCGCATCGCCAAGGACGAATGAGAACAAGACGCCACCCAATCCGACCACCGAGCCCTTCACGGAAAATTTCAGAAAGGTTGGGAGATCGGTCTCGAGACCGGCTAGGAACAGCAGCACGATCGACGCAACGGAGGCAAACCCGTACAGCTCCGGCGAGACCGGCAACGCGGTATCCGGCAGCAGGAACAGCGGCTGGTGTAACCCGGGAAAATGCAGGCTGCCGAGAGCGTACGGCCCGATCAACATCCCCGCGGCGAGTTCGCCGAGTACCTTGGGCTGTCTGAGATACTCGGCGAAGATGAACCCCATGACACGTGCCGTGATCACGATACAGGCGAGTTGGAGGATGAGAACCGTCATCGCATGCGTCATATTCGCTTAACCCACTACACTCGATCTTGCCGACTCGTCTACCGGATCGACCGTACAACCAAGGCTACTCTAAAAGGCTACTCTAATAGAAGAGAAAGAACCTGCTCGACACTCTCCGCCGCCAGTATTCGCTCCCGGTTCTCACGGCTTTTCAAGAGGTGACTTACCTCGGCGAGGAACTGGACATGGGGACCAATTCGGTTGATGGGAGACACGGTCATGATGAAGATGCGACTCGGTTCACCATCCAAAGACTCGAAATCGATCCCGTCCTTTCTCAGCCCCACACAGGCCGCAAGGTCCGTCACCGCCTCGGTCTTGCCGTGAGGAATGGCCACGCCGTGCTGTATCCCGGTGGACATCTTCCGTTCACGCTCGAGGATGCAGTCCAGGGCCTTCTGCCGATCCGAGATCTTTCCGGTCTTCATGCACAGGTCGAGGAGGCTTTCTATGATTTCTTGCTTCGAATCGCCCGGAAGATGCAGACTAATGACCTCCGGCGACAGGATCTTCTTCAAATTCATCCCGCTTACAGTACGACTGAGGCGATCGAATGTCAACACGTCGCGGTTCTGCAGCCGACGCACACATCCGCAACTCAATATCAATCCATACATCTTCATCATCTTGAAATTATCAATTAGAAAGCTACATACATCCATGTTCTTATATTTTTAGTTAATTTTACTCGGTGTAATCATGATAGAACGATATTTAAGCTCAATATTGGTTCAATTTTCATCTTTCTATCAACAACCTATTATTTTTGCCAAATTTGATGTTTATTTTGCTTGACAAATCTACTACGGATAGACTATACAAGTTAAATACACAGGTATTCCTACAAATTGTACTTTCTTTACGATATACTGCTATACTTACAGCGAATGGAGGCGGGTATGAACCGAAAATATCGAACGGGAGCAGAGGTTCTCATCGATATCATCAACCAGGAAGGGGTAGACATGATCTTCGGGTATCCCGGGGGCAACGCGATACCCATGTTCGACGCCTTGGTCGACTCTCCGATCAAGCTGGTTCTCACCCGGCACGAACAGGGGGCCACACACATGGCCGACGGATTCGCCCGGGCCACCGGTAAGACCGGGGTCGTACTGGTCACCTCGGGTCCCGGAGCGACGAATACGATCACCGGCATCATGACGGCCCACATGGACTCCATCCCCATGGTGATCATCTGCGGCCAGAACGCGACGCCGAATCTCGGACTCGACGCGTTTCAAGAGGCGGATGTCTCGGGCATCTCCTTCCCGGTGGTGAAACACTCCTACCTGATAAAGAATGCCGAGGATATCCCCAGGATCACACGCGAGGCGTTCTATCTGGCTCGTACCGGTCGCCCGGGTCCGGTACTCATCGATATGCCCAAGGACATCTCCAATACCCTCATCGATCCCGACATGCGGGAGGAGTTCCATCTGCCCGGATATACCATACCGGATGAGGGAGACCAGGAGAAGATCGAAGAGGCCGCGGCTCTGCTGACACAGGCGGAGCGACCACTGCTGCTGGTTGGCCATGGGGCGGTCATCTCCGGCGCCGAGAAGGCGGTCACCTATCTGGCGGAAAAGATGCGTATTCCGTTGGTGAACACACTTCTCGGAAAGGGGTGCGTACCCGAAACCCATGAGCTGAATCTCGGCATGCTCGGAATGCACGGCACCCCGTATGCCAACAAGGCGGTGGCCGAGTGTGATCTGATCATGTCCATCGGATCCCGCTGGGACGACCGGATCACCGGCAAGGTGTCGGAGTTCTGCCCGGGGGCGGTGAAGATTCACATCGATATCGATCAGGCGGAGATCAACAAGATCATTCAGACCGACCTCCACATCATCGGCGACGCGAAGAAGGTTATCGAGGAGATCGCAGCGGTGGCCGAACCAGGCGGCACGGAGGAGTGGATGGCCAGGATCTCCAAGATACGACGCGATTTTCCGCTCAAGTATCGCAAGGAGGGCAAGCTGAAGGCCCAGCACATCATAGATGAGCTCTACAAGATGACCGACGGCAAGGCGATCGTAGCCACCGATGTGGGGCAGCATCAGATGTGGGCCGCGCAGTACTACAAGATAGAACGACGCTACCAGTGGCTCACATCCGGCGGAGCCGGGACGATGGGATTCGGGTTCCCCGCCGCCGTAGGAGCCGCCTTCGGAAATCCCGGAAAACCGGTCATGGCGATAGTGGGTGACGGGAGTTTTCAAATGACCCTCTCGGAGCTCTCTACCGCGGTGAACCATTCGCTGCCGATCAAGATCATCGTCATCAATAACCGATATCTCGGCATGGTCAGGCAGTGGCAGCACATGTTCTATGATAACCGCCTCTCCGGCGTAGACTTAGAGGGAAATCCCGACTTCGTGAAGCTGGCGGAGAGTTATGGATGCAAGGGATTCCGGATACGCCGCAGCGCGGACGTCCGACGGATCCTGAAGGCGGCCCTCGATTGGAATGAAGGGCCCTGTCTGATCGACGCGGAGGTCGAGAAGGAGGAGAACGTCTATCCCATGATCCCCTCCGGTGCTTCATATACGGGTATGCTCCTAGAACCACCGAAGACCACCGCGGCAGCCACGAAAACCAAGTGAGAGAAGAGGTACGGAGAATGGAGATGAACAACAACGAACAGAGTCAAGGCATACGCAGCCACACGATCGGTCTCTACGTACACAACAAGCCGGGAGTCCTCATCCGAATCTCCCTGGTCTTCGCCCGGCGCGGGTACAACATCGACAGCCTCGTCGTGTCGGAAGCACACGATCCCTCGTTTTCGCGGATGACCATCACGGCAACCGGAGACGAGAAGACCCTCGATCAGATCCTGCGGCAACTGAACAAGTTGATAGACGTGGTCCATGCCTTCGATCGGACCGGAGAAGACATCATCCAGAGGGAGCTCGCCCTCATCAAGGTGGAATGCGCCCCGGAGAAACGAACGGAAGTCCTCCAGGTGGCCCTGGCGTTCAAGGGCAAGACGGTAGATATCGGAGAGGACACCATCACATTCGAGGTATCCGGCTCCAGTGAAAAACTGGACGCGGTACACAGGATCTTCAACACCTACGGCGTGATCGAGATGGTCCGTACCGGCAAGATCATCATCTCCCGTGGAGAAGAAGTTACCTGACCCCAATTTCCCCTGGCCTGAACCCGGAAATTGAGAAATTGTACGGGAATTCTAGAATAATCAGATGAAAAATCCCCATATTTTCCACGAATCGGCAGAATCCCTCGTATCTGCCGATTCTTTGTGCTATATTAATAACGCACCTACATGGTGATTTACCGAGAGATTCGCGAAAGTATACATCCATAATAAAACAGATACAGTAGGTTTTTCCAAATTTCATTTTTGAAAAACCTGTCGTAGAGTCGAAATCGTAATGCGATATGCGTAATGCCGTATGTAAGATAGTACAGTACGATTTCATTCGGTAGTGGCATTTTCAAAGAGGATATTCTTGGAACTGCCTCACCGATCCGCTCAAGGGAGGACGGAATGAAGAACGCGAAAATAACATCGATTATCGTTATCGCATTGCTGTTGTCGGCCGTATCGGTATCCGCCGTCGATGTCGAGGTACTGTATCTGGACGGGTATCTCGATGTGAAGGACAGTGGAGACTGGTATGAGGTATATATCGGAGATGTACTAAAGGAGAACGACACCATCAAGCTTGACAAGGATTCTTACGCCGAACTCATGGCGGATGACGTGAAGATCACGCTGACCCAGGCGGGAACCTACACGATCTCCGATCTGCTCCAGGCTTCCGGCGCAATGGATTCCGCCGGTATCGGAACCATGATCTCCGGTAAATTCAAGACCATGTTCGAAGAGACGGCCAAGGGGCCGAGTACGGTCGGAGGAGTCAGGGCCGCCGAAGTCGAGTCCGCCTCCGACTCCATCAGCTGGATGGGCAGTGAGGCCGAAGAGATGATCAAGGCGGGCAAGAAGCTCTTAGGTGAAGGAGACCTCGAGGAGGCCTTCAATACCTTCCAGGATGGGTACGATTTCGCCATGGATGAAGAGGAGGAATATTCCCTCCTGTTCTTCATGGGATATTCGAAGGCGATGATGGGCGAGATCAAGGAATCACTCGAGTACTTGAGTCAGGTCGAACCAAACACGGAGGCCGACTACTATCATGAGCTGTTCATCCTCAGGGGACAGATGCTCGTACAGACCTTCGGGTACGAACAGGCGATCGAATGGCTCCAAGAGTACGAACCGACGGATGACAGCGTCAGTGGTGCCCAGACGGTGTATATCCTCATGGGACTCGCATACAAGGCCATGGGGCAGAACGGAGACGCCACCTCGATCCTCAGGAAGGCGGTGAACCTTGCCCCGGGTTCCGAAGAGGGCGCGGCCGCCAAGAAACTCATGAGCCAAATCTGAGCCGGATCCGGCCTATTCCGGTTCATCGGCTCCATCCGATCCGGCCGCCGGCGATCCTCGACCTGTAAGACTGCCGGCACGCAACACACATAGAGGTTCTTTCACAATGGTAATTGTGAAAGAACCTCGTCTGTTATCCTGCCATATCTCGAAATCTTGCTTTTACCTGACAAAATGACTACTTTTTATATCGAGAACTATACCGAGAGATCTGCTACGAAGATTAATGGGGAGTGTATAGATAGTGCGTGACTCTACGCCGAATACCGCCGTCAGGGGGATGCTGTTCCTCCTCACGGTATATATCGCCGGTATCGTTGTTCCGGCGCGCCTCCGGGCCGACACGACACACGACTTATACGATCTCAACGTGGATACGGTTATCGGGTATGCCGGTATTTACCGGATGGATACCTGGGTGCCGGTGAGTATCCGAATCGCGAACGAAGGGCGTAATATAGCAGGAACGCTCTCGCTCGAAAAGGCCCAGGGCAGCGCATTCTCGATTCAAGGTTCGGTAATCTACGCGAAGCGGTTGGATCTCCCGGGACGTTCCTCCAAACGGTTCTCCTTCGTGATCCCACTCAGATATACCTCACAACCACTCACCGTGCGTGTGATGGACGGGGAGACCGAGGCGTACACGCGGGAGATCGACGTCAAAGGAGGGGGCATCCAGACGGGAATCATCCTGGCACTGAGCAGGAGGCCGACCCTGGATTTCCTCTTCCGGTTTTGGACCGAAGAGCGGAACATCCCGAACCGGATCATCCTCTATCCGCTGGTGGATTTTCTGCCCGACCGGTGGTACGGGTACGACGGCGTAGAACTCGTGGTGCTGCACGACACCCACCTCAGGAACCTCACACACGAGCAGGTATCCGCCCTCGGCATGTGGGTGTCCGCCGGCGGGGTTGTGGTTATCTCCGGCGGGATGCATTTCGGTGACGGCTCATTCGCAAAGCTGAAAGACCTGATGCCGGCGACTTTTACCGGCACCGAAGAGATACGGTTACCCGTCAGGATCCGCGGCGTCCAACCGTCATTTTCGGACTCGGATTTTTCGGACTCGGATAGAGACGACGCCATTCTGAACACCATTCGCGATAGCGTACTCACCGCCGGGACGGCTGCCGGCACGAGCGGAGACTCCCGGATAGCGATCACGCGCATCACCGATGTGGCGGGTGAGACATTCATGAGTGCCGTCACTTCGGAGGGTGAAATTCCCCTCGCGGTGCGTCACTCCTACGACCGGGGGGTTGTGTACTTTCTCGCATTCGACTACGCGGCCAGACCGTTCCTGCGGTGGGAGGGAAGGACCGCATTATGGGGCCGCATCCTGGCGGAGAGCCGGGGGGCCCGGCCGTTGGCGGGGTTCTTCGACTACACCCACGTCACCGAAGAGATCATCAAGGAACCGCTGCACGAATTCCCGTCGAGCCTCATCGTACTCATTTCCACGGTGGGATATGCCCTGTTCTTCGGGCTCCTGCTTCGATTCAACCGAAAGAAGAAGCGGCTGCGGTGGCTCACGTATGTGGTTCCCCTCGTGGCGATGCTCGTTACGGTGGGGACGCTCTACCGTGAGACACGCTCGGTAGAGGGGATCCTCCTCGATTTCAGCGTAGCGGAGGTGAGTCTTCCTTCGGAGCACGTGCCGGTCCTGAACGACTTGATGCTGGTTACGCTGGCCGACCGGCCCTTCGGCATCCGCACACCGGAGACGGGCGCGCTCTTCTCGCTACGGGAGGAGCGGGACCTTATCGTGCAGGAGGACAGGGGGGGGCTGCGGGTAGAAGACGTGATCTCCGACGGCTGGTCGCGAGAACAACTACGGATGTACTCGCTGCAGAACCTTACCGTCTCCGGTGGAAAGACAGAGTCTGAGAATCTCATCGAACTGTCGATGAAGAACGAATCCGGATACAAAATAGAAGACGCGTGTCTGGTCCACGCCGGTATGCCCTACTACATCGGAACCTTCATGCCGGATGACGAGATGAAAGAATCGCTCAGGAAGACACAAGTACTACGCAGGCCCGAAGATGATTGGGATTACTTCATGCGGGGATGGGACCCCATACGCGCGAAGGCCCTACGCACCATCGTCCTCTGCAACGAGTGGCGTGAGATCAGGGAAGCCTACACGTTGGTAGTGGGCTGGCTGCCCACACCCTTGGTAGCGGCCGAACCGGATGTCGAGACGATCAAGCGAGTATCCGCACATATGGTGCTCATCAAGGTACCGATGGGCGAGTACACCGATCCCGCTGCCGACCGTTTCTTCGGGATCGGGCTCCCCGGCGAAGACGCCTATTAACGGAGGAGATACGTGATACGACAAAACCCGCTATTCCAGGAGAGCCTCAAGTTGTCGATCGGAGATGACGGCGCGGTGCGCAGGTACATCATCTTCATCAGCGTGATCGGCGCACTCACACTCCTGGCGTGGCCACGGGAACACTTCCTCTATTTTATCGAACCGCGACGCGCGCCGGCGGTTTACATGATCACCTTGATTACCTCTTTCTTCTTGAGTACCTTCTTTATTAGTGAGTTTGCTATCGAGTTTGTCGGCCGAGAGGAGTTCTACCGGCTCTCCGAGTGGTTCCGCCTTTCCCCGGTGCCTCTCCGGCAGATTTTCATCGGCAAGGCGGAATTCGCACTTCTCCATACGGTATTCATCTTCATGCTGCCGATGCCGTTCGTGATCATGGCGGCCGCCGTCGGCGGCATCACCGCCTACCAGCTAGCGGCGGCCCTACTCATCATCTTAGTGGTACTCTTGGCCTACAGATTTCTAGGACTGTTCATGATCACCCTGGTGGAGCGCGGCCGGGTGGGCATTAATTTCTTACTGAAGGCGCTGATCGTACTCTCACTGCTGCTGACACCCAAATACGCACCCGCGCTCAACCCGATCGTCGCACTCCTACAGTTGCAGTCCGAGGGGCAGCCCCCGGCGGTCTTCGCATCGCCGCCGGAATATTTTCTTACCGGGGCAATTTATCTGGCGAGTGCGGTTTTTTTCGGAATCGGCACCATGATCGTCGTATTGATGCGGGGGAGGAAGTATAGAAATGTCACGTGACGACACAACAGACGAACCGTTATTCACCGCCGTGGCGGGTCTTCGGAGACGAAAGCGCCTGAGCGCGAGCGTGGCCGCGCTGAACCTCGGACTCTTCTACGCCTCGATCGTGACGGTGGCCATCGGGATACTCTCTCAGTTCGGGATCATCCCCTACGGCTTCGCGATTGCCGGAGGCGTACTCGGCATTGCCTTGGTTGCCGGGGTTTTGTTCGGAATACTCCGGTCTCCTTCGGACGAACGGCTCCTCCTGGACGCCGACGGGGCCCTCGGATTGAAGGAGCGGCTCTATACCGCGCATCGTGTGCGCGCAGGCAAGGAGCAGACCGCCTACAAGGATATCTTGCTCGAGGATGCCGAGGAGCGGGCCCGGAACGTCGAACCGGGAAAGGTCTATCCCCTCGATAGGACCGAGAAATTCCGAATCACTCCCTTCCTGGTCCTCATCGCCGTGGTATTGCTGACGGTAGACTTCTCGGGATTCGGACAGCGGGACCCGCGTGTTGTAGATGAGGGCGAATTTATCGAGGAGTTCGGCAAACGGCTGGCTGCCAGGGCCGATAGAGAATCCCTTCCGGGCAGTCAGGAACTGGCCGAAGAGTTGCAGCGGTTGGGCCGGCGTCTCCAAAACGAAAAACTCTCCCAGGCGGAGAGCCAGGAGATGATCAAGAAGCTGAGTGACCGGGTGGAGGAACAGATCGACAACATCCAGCGTGATCTCACCGCCGGGGTCGAGCAGAGCGACTTCGAACTTGACGAGGAGACCCAGGAATCGCTGCAGGAGATGCGGCGGGGAGAGATGAGCAGTGCCGAGATCGTGGAGCTCAGGCAGAGGATCCTGAACAAGAAGGGATTGACATCCAGGCAGCGGGACGACGTACAGGAGTCCTTCGAACAGTATGAACAGAACCCCAGCGAAGACGCACAGTCGGATCTGGCGGATGAGTTGTCGCAGGAACTCGGCGACTACGGCGATGATTTCGAGGACGGTCACGGGCAGAATTACGGCGAGGAATTGGAAAACTACGAAGCCGCCAACAATATGATGCGCCGTTCGGCCGATACCCTGGCGCAGGGCAACAAAAGACAGAGAAGCGGCAACATGCAGGGTCAGTCGGGTGACTCCGATTTCGAAGGCGGAATGTCCGCCGGTGAGATGGCAGGCGCCGGAGGAGAAGCCGCCGGAGAGGGAAGCGACGGAGACCAGGAGGATACCCAGGAAGAGGGAGACGGCTCGAGCAACACGCCGGGCAGGAATGCCGAAGCGGACAGATTCGACGAGTCGTTCTCGCCCTCCGGAGACTGGAAACCCATCGAAGAGCTGAAGGGGCTCATCAATCCGGAGCGCAACATGCGCGCCTTCGTCAGGACTATGCCCAAACTCGACGAGGAGCGGCAGGACCTCACCACCGAGGATATCCTCCTCTCCTATCAGAGCCGGTACGAAGAGGTAATACAGAAAGAGGACATTCCACCGAACATGAAGGAATATATCCGTGATTATTTCATCAACATCGGGATAGGACAAGAGGAGAAGGAATAGAATGGAACAAATCACCCAAGAACAAGCCGCATCGATCAGGGCTTCACTCGAATCGATCCGGAAGGAGATCGCCAGGGCCATCGTCGGTCATACGGAGCTGGTCAGAGAGACCCTCATTTGTCTGCTCTGCGGCGGTCATGCATTGATCGAAGGCGTGCCGGGACTGGGCAAGACCTACCTCATCCGCACACTCGGAGACGTGTTGGATCTCACGACGTCGCGGATCCAATTTACACCGGACCTCATGCCGGCGGACATCCTCGGAACCAACGTACTCATCCGGGATGAGCAGGAGACCAGTATCCGGTTCCAGAAGGGCCCGATCTTCGCGCAGATACTGTTGGCGGACGAGATAAACCGCGCGACACCGAAGACCCAGTCGGCCCTGCTGGAGGCGATGCAGGAGCGGGGCGTCACCATCGGCGGACACAGGTACCCCTTGGTTCCACCGTTCATGGTCCTGGCCACGCAGAACCCCATCGAGATGGAGGGAACCTACCCGCTGCCGGAAGCCCAGATGGACAGATTCTTCTTCAAGCTGAAGGTACGGTACCCCAACGCAAACGACATCTCGGAGATCATCGATCGGACCACCCGGGGTGAGTTGCCGGTCCTGGACAAGAAGGTAGGCGCGGAGGAGATTCTCACGATGCAGAAGATGGTCAAGGAGGTTCCCATCCCGGAACAGGTGAAGGACTATGCCATCCGACTGGTTCTCGGCACCCATCCGGAGAACACTCGACCCGAGAGTATGACCGCCAGGTACGTACGGTACGGTTCGAGTCCCAGAGGCGCCCAGAGTCTGGTGCTGGCGGGAAAGGTGATCGCCCTGCTTGACGGAAGATACAACGTGGCGTTCGATGACATCCGGGAAGCCGCCTATCCCTCGCTCCGCCACCGACTGATTCTCGGATTCGAAGGTGAGGCCGAGGGAATCGAACCGGAGGAGATCATCGACGATATCGTGAAGACGACACCGGAGATCGTGTAGCACCAATGGCGGCACAACGACGTATCGGCGGACTCACGGCGGGGAGAAGTTCGTCCCGGGACCCGATGGATGGTAAGATCTTCGACAGCGAGTTCCTCATGAAACTCGAACGCCTGGCCCTCCTGGCCAAACGGTTCCATCGCGGCAGGACCCGCGGGGAGCACCTGAACTACAAGAAGGGATCCAGCCTGGAGTTCTACGACTACCGTCACTACCAACCCGGCGACGACGTACGATATATCGACTGGAACATCTGGGGGCGACTCGACCGGCTCTTCGTCAAGCTGTTTCAGGCGGAGGAGGATTTGACGATCCATCTGTTGGTGGATACGAGCAAGTCCATGGACTTCGGCGACCCGCTGAAGTTCGACTACGCCAGGCGCGTAGGCGCCGCCCTCGGATACATCGGCATCAAGAGTCTCGACAGAGTGGGGGTCTCAACCTTCACGGACAACCTGGGAACTCCCCTGAACCCGATGCGGCGGCAGAGCCATATTTTCAGCCTGTTCGAGTACTTCTCTCGGATGAAGGCCGACGGCGAGACCGATTTCAACGGCTGCATCGAGAAGTACGCCGCCCGCACCGGCCGACCCGGACTCGCGGTAGTGATCAGCGACATGATGATTCCGCGGGGGTGGGAGGCCGGCTTGCTCTCCCTCGTCTACCGGAAGTTCGACATCATCCTGGTCCATGTCATGGATGACGAAGAACTCTCGCCGACGGTCGACGGATACCTCCGACTCGTCGACGGCGAGAACGGAAGGTCTTTGAACCTTACCGTCGACCGGGCGGTCCGCAGACTCTATCTCGACAAGCTGGAATCACATTTCAGGTCCATCGAACGGTTCAGCGCACGGCACGGTATCGAATACCTGCGCACGAGTACATCCATCCCCTTCGAGGACCTGATCTTACGCTATCTACGCCAAGGGACGTATCTGCACTGATGTTCGAATATCCATGGGCCTTCACACTACTGCTGCTGGTTCCGGTGATTCTGATTCTCCATCTGGTGCGCCGGAAGCGCAAGGTGCTCAACGTGTCGTCGCTGGTGCTGTGGGAGCAGGTGCTTCGGGAGCACCGGCGGACACTCTCGCTGAAACGGCTGATCAACAACATTAACCTGATGCTCCAGATACTCGCCGCGGTACTGCTGACGCTGGCGCTGGCGAATCCATCGGCGCTGGTACCGCCGAGTCGTGCCGAAAAAAACCTTATCCTGGTGATGGACGTCTCGGCGTCCATGCAGACCGATGAGGGCCGGCAGTCCCGATTCGACATAGCGGTCTCGCAAGCCCTTGGGATTGTCGAGGGGATGCGTCGGGACGACATGGCGATGATCATCGAGGCGGGTAGCACCCCACGACTAATTACTCCCTTCCTGTCGGACAAGAGCCGGCTCGAAGCGGTGATCCGGGGTCTCGAGCCTACGGACGCACGGGGCTCCGTGGAGAAGGCGTTGGTAATGGCGGTCTCGCTCTCCGACCGGCAGCGGGGAGACCGCATCATCCTGCTCAGTGACGGGGCGTTCGACTATCCGGCAGAGAACCGCCTGGACCAGATCAACTTCGAGTATATCAGGGTCGCAGAGACCGAAGAAAACGTCGGAATCACCCGATTCGAGTTTCGAAAGCTCCTCGCAGGCCATCGCTACGAGATAATGGCGACGGTTGAGAACTTCGGGACTCTCACCGTGGATAACCAGCTGATCATCGAGGCGGAGGGAGTCGAGATCGACCGGATCGGATTCCGGCTGGCCCCGATGGAACAGCGCACGTTCATCGTTCCCCATGAGGGGGTCGTCGCCGGTCGCGCGGAAGCCCGCCTCGCGGAGGGAGACGCGTTCAGGGTCGACGATAGCGCTTTCACGGTGCTCTCGAAGAATCGCACCGTGGAGATACTGCTGGTATCGGAGGGGAACTTCTTCCTGGAGCGGCTCCTCGGCGTGATGCCGAACACGGAGGTCACCATCGTACCCCGCTACCCCGGCCGGGAGATTCCGGAGATCCCTGACCCGGATGAGGAACCGGTGCTCGGTGACGACGAGTCCACCGTCACGCCGGATGCGGCCGAAGATGAGAACCCCATCGATCCTACAAATTTCGACGTGGTCATCTTCGACAAGGGATTTCCGCCGTTGCTCCAGCCGGGCAACTATATGCTCATCGCAAGCATGGCGCCGGAGGTGCCCATCACCGAGGTGGACCGCGTGCCCGAGCCGATCATCACCGGTTGGGAACGGGATCACCCGGTTCTGCGGGACATCAATCTGATGGACCTGAACATCGTAGAGGCGAGTACCATCGAGGTGGAGAGAGACGCGGAACCGCTGGTCTACTCCGACCGGACGCCGCTCGTGGCGGCGTGGGAGACCGAATCGATACGGCTCCTGTACTTCGCGTTCGATCTGATGCATTCGGATCTGCCCCTGCGTACCGCCTTCCCGGTACTCGTACGAAACAGCCTTGACTGGTTGTACGGTTCCGGGCTCGAGAGTTCGACCGATCAGGTCGACGCCGGAACCGACCTCACGATTCCCACCGGGAGGCTGTTGACGGGACTCGCCATCCGGCGTCCCGATGGCGAGGTTGAGACGGTCCCGTTCCCGAGTAATCCCTACGTCTACGACAACACCGACGCGGTGGGGTTCTACACCGTCACGGGTGAGGGAATCGAACGGGACTACGCGGTGAATCTGGCCAGTGGTACCGAGTCGTACATCGCGCCGCGCTTCACCCCGCCCGGAGAATCGGTCGCTCAGGGCGCCTCCGGCGATACCCCGGAGGCGGATATCGGCGCCGGCGGAGCGGCCGCGGCGCAGGGAGACGCGGTCCGGAAATCGCTTTGGGGGTTGTTCATTCTCGTCACCCTCGGCGTGATACTCCTGGAATGGTATTTTCAGGTGAGAAAATGGTGACCTCACGTGGAAGAGTTCGCCGCAGAGGCGTGTAGCAATTTGCAGAGGTGTTTTATTCAATGTTTGAGATGATTTTCCAGAGTCCGTTGTACCTCATTCTTTTGGCGCTGCTGCCTGCATCGTTCCTGATCTACAACCGGTTCGCCGGGAGACGGAGAGACGGAGAGAGCCGGGGATCCGCAACGGCGGAACGCACGACGGCCTATCGGAGGGGCAATCGGTTCGCGGTTCTCGCGGCACGGTTACTCACCCTCCTGCTTCTGGTGCTGGCCCTGGCAGGGCCTGCGATTCCGGAGACGACCGAACGGGTCAATGTGGTGTATGTCATCGACCGGTCGATGAGTCTTCCGGAGATAGGTCAGCGGCCTACCATCGAATACCTCAACGAATCACTCGCACTGCGGCACGAGGACGATACCGTCGGGATCGTCGTATTCGGAGGAGACAGCTCCGTAGAGGCATCGGCGCGCAGAGAGCTTACCGAAGTGGCGATAGAGTCGGTAGTTGACGATTCGGCCACCGATATCGCCAACGCCATCTATACGGCCATGTCGATCATGCCTGAATACGGAGACAAGCGAATCGTACTGCTGAGCGACGGAAACGAGAACCGGGGAGACGCACTGGAGGCGGCCCAGATTGCGAAAGCATCCGGAATCCGCATCACCACCGTGCCGCTCACTTTCGAGAATGTCGTCAACGAGGCGTATGTGAGAGATATCATCACGCCGATGAGCGTACGCTCGGGCCAGATCTTCGAGTTTACCGTGGCGGTACGGTCCACCATGGAAACACCGGCCTCGCTGACCTTCGCCCTGGATGGCAACTACATCGGCGAGGAGGAGGTGGCCCTGCAGCCGGGAGAGAACAGCTTCTCCTACACTACGGTGCTGGAGGATACGGGAGTCCACAGATACGAGGTTCGACTGTCACCGGGTTCCGACGTGATCGCCGAAAACAACCTCTACCAGGCGGTGGTGCGCGTCTCCGGCAGACCGGCGATCCTGTACGTATCCGCCGAGGGAAAACGTTCCGAGTCCCTGCTCAACGCCCTGAATGTCCAAGAGTTTACGGTAGACGCGGTGGATATCAACGAGCTTCCGGCGACATTGGGCGAACTGATCGGCTACGACGCCATCCTGTTCGACAACATCCCGGCCTTCGACCTTTCGATTACCAAGATGGAACTGATCGAACGATACGTACGCGACACCGGCGGCGGATTCGTCATGATCGGCGGAGACCAGAGCTTCGGCGTCGGCGGCTACTACAAGACACCCATCGAGAAGGTGCTGCCGGTCGACATGGACGTCACCTCTTCGATGTATCTCCCCAGCCTGGCACTGGTAATGGCCGTAGACAAGTCGGGTAGCATGGGCGAACAGTCGAGGACCACCGGTACCAAGCTCGATATCGTCAAGGAGGCGGTCATCGCCGCCGTCGACATCCTGAACCCCTACTATACCGTCGGACTCCTCGCCTTCGACGCCGATTTCGAATGGACCGTGCCCATCACCCAGGCCGGAAACCGAGCCGAGATAATCGATAGGCTCTCACGACTGCGGTCCGGCGGCGGCACCGACCTTTTCAACGCCCTGAAGGAGGGATATTCCCGGCTCCTGAACACGCCGGCGGCGGTGAAGCACCTGATCGCACTCTCCGACGGCCTCACCGACGTGGGTGATTTCGAGGGTCTCACCAAGGCCATCGCCCAGGACGGGATCTCCGTCTCCACCGTAGCGGTCGGAGAGGACGCCAACCGTCAGCTGATGCGGCAGATCGCCGGCTGGGGGGGCGGCCGGAGTTATTACACCGACGACATCAGCAACGCTCCGCGAATCTTCGCGTCAGAGTCGATGATCGTCTCCCGCGACCTGATCGTGGAGGAGAGCTTCCTCCCCGCGGTTACCGCCGACCACGAGACCATCAAGGGCGTGGGCCTCGAAGGGTTTCCACCGCTCCACGGATTCGTGTTGACCTATAACAAGCCGGGGGCGGAGCAGGTCCTCTCCACCTTCAACAACAGCCCGCTCCTCTCGGTATGGCGCTACGGCCTGGGCCGCAGCGCGGCGTTTACCTCCGATCTCAAGGGCCGATGGGGCACCGAGTGGGTTCGCTGGGATGAGTTCCCGCAGTTCATCGCCCAGCTCATGCGGTGGTCGGAGCGGCCGAAGGACGAACGAGAGCTGGATGTGGCCATCTCACACGCCGAAGGGAGGGGAACCGTACGAGTGGACGCGGTGACGCCGGACGGTGCGTTTCTCAACAACCTGGAGCTGCAGGCGGTGATGATCCGGCCGGATGCCGGCGCGGCCATAGACCGGGACCTCGAAGGAAAGACGGTCTCATTCACCCAGGACGCCCCGGGGCTCTACTCCCTGGAGTTCGAAACCGGCGAGGCCGGAGAGTACTACTTCACCATCTTCGACGAGGACGGCAGCCTCTCGCCCGAGACCTACGGCATGGTGATTCCATATCCCGAGGAGTACGTGCAGTTCGAGCCTAACCTGGAACTCCTCGAGGCGGTCGCGGAAGCCACTGACGATCGGATGGTGCGGATGGCCGACACCACGGCCGATTTCTTCGAACCTACGGGCATCGGCACTCGGATCTACCGGAGTCTCTGGTTCTGGTTCGCCCTGGCGGCGCTGATCCTCTTCGTCCTGGATATCGCCATCCGGCAGGTCCGGATACCGCCGGGATTCTTCCAGCGGATCGCGAACATCTTCAGGGCCAAGGGGGATAAGCTCTCATACGACGAGGCCGCGATCATCATCGCGGAGCGGTATCGGGAGGAGCGGGAGCGCAAGCGGGACATCACCTACTGGTTCGGCCGGACACGGGACAACCGCGACTACGCCGCCCGGCTCTACCTGGCCAAGCGCAGGCAGAAGAAGTGAAGATACCCTCGTCATAGTGTCGGTCGGTCTGATCGAAGGAACAGAATCTTCCATTCCCGAGTTTGATATGGAAGAATAATTTGCTATCCTTACATGTATCTGCTGAAAAAACTCGATTCGGTCGATGAAGAATGACTTACCCGGCTCAGCGTGTCCCTTCGGTAAGCGTGCGTAGCTGAATTAATTCGGCGCAGGCGGAGCGACCGTGCGGCCGCCCGCCGCACTATCCGCCGTCGTCGTGGCTCTCCCGGTAGTTCCACGGCATCCACCGTTCGGGGTTTGCG
>CAZAKE010000065.1:22675-23888 GCA_964485495.1 uncultured Spirochaetales bacterium | reverse complement strand
AGATCGATCTTCTTGACCATCTCCGCGGCCAGCCTGAAGTCATGAAGCCCGAACGGCGTGGGTTCCGTCACGAGTATCACGGCATCGGAATCCCGTACCGCCTCAATGACAGGACACGACGTACCGGGGGGAGCGTCAATAAATACGAGTTCTTCCGGCTCACGCTCGTTGTCGCGGCGGAGTCCTTCGGGACCATATGATTCCTTCACCGCCCGGATCGCGGGTATCGCACGGGCCTCACCGATGTTCAGCAGCCCGGAAGCGAATTCGATACGCCCCATCGTTGCCGTCTTCAAGAGGCCGACGGAGCGCTCCCCCCGGGAGATCGCTCCGGTCGGACACACGTTCCAGCACCCACCGCAGCTGTGACACAACTCCGGAAAGGTGAGTGGTTTGGTCTTGAGTGCCACGATGGCCGAGAATTGACATATCCTGCCGCATGCCCCACAGGCATTGCAGCGGTCATCGTCTACCAGGGGAGCCGAAACCCGCACCTCGGACTCCCTATCGTAGCTCGGATTCAGGAAAAGATGACAATTGGGCTCCTCCACATCACAATCTAAGAGCCGGACGGTCATCCCTCGGTTGGCCGCCGTCATCGCGAGATTCGTCGCGGTAGTCGTCTTACCCGTGCCGCCCTTTCCGCTGGCTATTGCTATTCGCATGTAATCGTATCCATTATCCGTTCGCGTCACACGCTTCGTGTCATCGGGGCACCGCATTCGGGACACTTCATCTCCGTGCATGGTACCCCGAGCGTGTGTTCGGCCTCGGTTCCGCACGCCGGGCACACACACGATCCCCCGGGCCCGGCGGCGAAACCGCCTCCCCTGCCGCGTCCACGACCGCCGGATGCTCCTCGACCTGCTCCTCTTCCGCCGGATCCTTGACCGCCTGGTGATTGACCACCCGATCCCGGTCCGGCAGGACCCTGTCCGTTTCCTCGAGGCATATATATCTCCTCCCGTCTCGCAGAGACGGTTATGCCCAGTGACTTTCCACGTTGGCCCCACTCTGCTCCTGAAGCGATCCGTTCTTCAACGATTCAACGGCCTCGCCTACGGTACAGTCGGCGGCCAGGTACACTCTTATGCCGGCTGCATTCAGTGTGGTAAACGCCTTAGGCCCTACATTGCCCGAGATGACGGCCTCTACCCCGGCATCCGCGATATTCTTGGCGGACTGAATACCCGCCCCCTGCACAGCGTTCAGG
>CAZAKE010000065.1:0-22575 GCA_964485495.1 uncultured Spirochaetales bacterium | reverse complement strand
GGCATCCGCGATATTCTTGGCGGACTGAATACCCGCCCCCTGCACAGCGTTCAGGTTCTGCGTGTTCGGCAACGCCGACACCTCTCCTGAATCGGTATCTATTAGCAGGAACCCCTTCGCCCTACCGAACCGCGGATCCACCATGCTCTCGAGCCCATCGCCCTGTGTCGATACTGCTACTCTCATCGTTTTTCTCTCCTTCCTCTTCGTCTACGGCCGCCGCCCCCATTATCACCGGTTGTCATTGCACTTCGAGGTCCGGTCTCCTGAATTCGCTCCGGCGGGAGCCCCCATACAACCGTACCGCCCTCGATCAGGATCGACTTCCCGTGCACCAATGCGTCCGCGATAGTGTTCCTTCCACGCTTCAAGATTCGGGTAAGAGTGGGCCTGGAAACGCCGAGGCGTTCGGCGGCTGCGGCATGATCACAACCCTCGAGGTCCACCAACCGGATCGCCTCGTAACAATCCAGGGTGAGGATTACCTCTTCGAGTTCACGCGCAGGGACGCCGGCGGGTTTGAAGATATCCGCCCCCGGACGGCAGCGTATGAATCGATCCTTCTCCGGTCTCGGCACGGAACACCCCCGTTGTTATTATGAACCATAGTTCAAATTAAATATACGATTTTTCTCCCGGTCGGTCAACCGGTAAGACTCAGGATTTATCCGCGGTACAACAGTGTGAAATCGCGCAAAGACATATACGGGCGCCTCGACACTATATGTTTGGATGTCATTACCCAGGTGAGGAGACGGGTAGTGTAAACGAGAACGAACTCCCCTCTCCAACCGTACTCGTTACAGTGATCCGGCCGCCGTTGCCGTACACAAAGTCGCGACAGAGAAGCAACCCGATGCCGGTGCCCCGCTCGGACGCGGTTCCCCGCGTAGTGACGACGTGCTCATCGTGGAAGAGTTTCTCGAGGGTTTCCGGATCGATTCCGATTCCGGTATCACGCACGATCACTTCGACCATATCGTCGTCGGTACGAGCCGAGACGCGCACCGCTCCCCCAGCGTCGGTGAATTTCAGGGCATTGCCGATGAGATTCCGAAGAACGAGAGTGATCGCGTTACGGTCGGCATACGCAGTAACCGCCGGATCCACCTCGGATTGCAGCTCGATCCCCTTCTTCCGGGCCCACGGCACGTGTAATCGCATTACTTCTTCTACCACCTCGTGTAGAGTGATGGATTGCGGTCTGAACTCTACAAGTCCCTGCTGCTGCTGCGACCAATGCAGAAGATTATCGAGTAACTCCAGCGTCGCATCCAGATGCTCGGAGAAGCTATTCAGAATCTCCGCCTCCTCATCTTTGGAAAGATCATCATTCGGATCGGTGAGCAACACCAGTCCATGTTTCAGCGATGCCATCGGACCCCTGAGATCGTGGGCGATGATCGAAAAGAGCCTGTCCTTGGTCGCATTCGCCCCTGCAAGCCGTTCACGTCCCTCCGCCAGAAGCCGTTCATACTCCTTTCGAGAGTAGTAGGAACCGATTAATTCGGCGGCAGTCCTGAGCAGCCGGATGTCCTCCGGGCTCCATCGTCGCTTTCGCTTCGTATCGTCGAATCCGACGAAGCCGATCCACTCCTTCACCGTTCGTATCGGCAGAACGAGTATCGATACTATCGATTGCGGTTCGAGTACCGCACGCTCGGACTCGGGGAATTCCTCGACCAACCCGGAAAGGTGCTCGCCCTTCGCGAGCCGGCGCTCCCATCGATCGAACCCTTCGGCGTATACGACGTGCTGGAGTATCGGATTATCGATCTCAGATTCGGTGCCGCCCGCACACACTTCATGGGTCTGGCGCATGCATAAGCCATCGACATCGTCGATGAAATTCTCGAAGATGTAGACACGGGGTACCTCCGAAGCCTGCAATAACCGTTCGAGAGCCAGGTCGACGGCGTCGGGAGGATCGGCGAGGAGTATCCTGGAGCACTCGGAAATCGCCTCCTCATATCGAAGCCTCCTCGTGAGCCGTTCCTGTGAAGTGATATATTGTTGATTTTCCTGCCCTTTTCCTTGATCGCTCATTTCTCTCCTACAGCCGTCCCTGCTTCCGGTATATACTAACGGCCGAATGCCGGTCCGTGTAAATATACCACGACAATCTCTAAACACACAGGAGTCTCTTGATTTATTAAATTGCCGCTCCGGTAGAAACGTCGCCCAAAACATAGTACAATTGTCAGCAAAGGAGGATGCCCGAATGGCCGACACAATATCCACCATAACAAGATCGACTGTAGAGGAGCGACTGAAACGAAAAATAGTCAACAGAGGGAATACGGTATGAAGCACGATCTCATCGGATACAAACGCATCGGCATCGTGGGTCCCGGGTCCAGGGGTCTACAAAACCTCGGACGTCAGATTGTAGAACAGCATAGAGATCTAAAACTCGCGGTCGCCGGCATCTATGCCCACTCCCGTGAGAGCAGCGAGATCGGTCTCGGCTACCTGAAAGATTTAAATACGCGATACGGCCTCGCGGAGGAACCGAAAGCCTATGATTCTTACCAGAACTTGGTGGACGATCCGAAGGTCGATCTGGTCATGGTCACCACACCCCAATATGCCCACATGGAACCGGTGGTGTACGCCATGGGAAAGAAGAAGATCTACTGCGACAAGCCCATCGCGCATACCCTCGAGCACGCCCAGTTCATGTACAACGCATGGGTGAAGCACGGAAGCAAGGATGTGATCGTGGGGCTTACGCGACGGTACGAGAATGCCTGGATCCGGGCGAAACAGATCGTCGACCAAGGGTGGATCGGCGAGACTAAGATGATCCTCCTACGTTCCGTGATCCCCTTCCACCGATATATGCAGCGATGGTTCAGGAAGTCGGAGTATTCGGGCGACATCCTCAACGAGAAAAGCGCCCACCATTTCGACGTGCTCAACTGGTTCGCGGAATCCAAGGCGGCCTGGATCTCGGGGATGGGAGGCCGAACGATTCTCACCGCCCGGGATGGCTACCCGAAACGGTGCATCGAGTGCGATCGGGAGTGTAAATACAGGAGGGTGATCGAGGGCGGCACCGGCGCAGATCAGACCGACATCTCGGGATTCACCGAGCAAGCCCGCAATACCGACGATCCGCTGCACATGGTCGATGCCTGCGTGTACTCACCGGAGAACGACGTCATGGACCATGCGGTGGTAAACGTGGAATACGAGAACGGCGTCAAGGCACAGCTTTTTCTGAACATCGCGGGCCCTCCCGCGGAGGACCAGGAGACACTCGAGGTGGTAGGGGATGACGGCAGGCTGAGGCTGACCCGCCATACCGCGGAACTCGACCTCGTGTATCGATACGGCCGGGAGACGATGACGGTGAACACCGCCGACAACCACGGCGGAACACATTTCGGCGCCGATCTCCGCCTCATCACGCAGCTCGCAGACTTCATGCATGACCGCGGCCAACCGCAGATCACCCTGGAGGAGGGATACAGGGCCACCCGTATGGCCGCCCGGGCCATCGAGTCGGTAAAGACCCACACGATGCTCGAGTATTGATAATCGGAACGGAGATCGGTCGGACTACCGTCCCATCCACCTGCCGTCGACGGTGACGACCGTTGTCTTGCCGTTGAGACTGATATTCACAGATCGACTCCCTCGAGGTTCTTTCAAAATTACCATCTTGAAAGAACCTCCCTCATTTACTGATATGGAATACTAGAGCGAGAAGACCCGATCGAGCCACATCTCCAACGCCCTTCCGGCATCGACGTCTACACACACCTCGTGGATCCCCTGTCCCGACTCATGCCTCTCACCATCCTTCGGTCTGAATACACCGGGTTCGCCGGTCACGACTGATGGATGGAACAGCGTATAGCCGTAGGCTTCACCGTTTCCGGTATCCACCGTTACGGTTCCGTTCCGGGTTGCGACGAGGTCAGGATCGATCAGAGTCAGAATCGCCAACGGATCGTGGAGCACCGGAAACCCCTTCTTCCACCCTCCGCGGGTACGTTCGGCCCACTCCCGCGTCGCCGTCGAAAGGTTCTTGGCCACCGGGCGATCCGATTCGTGAAGCCGCTTTACTTGCTCCGCGTTAAACCGGCAGCGCATGGTGACATCCAATCCCACCACGGTAACGGGGATGCCCGACGAGAAGACGATCGACGCGGCCACCGGGTCGCAGCGGATGTTCCACTCCGAAAGCTGCCGGTCGAAACACCCGGCCATGCAGACGATTCGTGGTATCGTCTCGAGGAGCCGCGGCTCCTTGATCAGTGACATGGCCAGGTTCGTCATCGCTCCGATGGTGACCGGAATAACCGAGCCTTCGGAGAGAAGTTCGATGAGGAGGTCCACGCCGTGGGCCGGATGTAGGGGGGGCAGCTTCTCCTCCGGAAAAGCCGAAGCATCCTGCCTGGGTCTCTCGTCGGCCAGCGCCGCGGCGGCCGGGGTCGGTATCCGTCTCTCTCCATGCTCCGTCGAGCGTGTCGCGAAGGGCTCCCCGTAGGTGATCCGCGGCGAAAGGACGCCGTTGCTACCGGCAGCCACCGGGACATCTCTCCGACCGGCGATTTCGAGGATTGTGCGGGCCTGCCGGGCCCTGGCACGGGTGTTCTTGAATACCGTGGTAATCCCTCGGAGGTCGAGTTCCGGGCTCGCCAGGATCAGGGCCAGGGCGTAGGCATCGTCGATGTCGTCTCCGATGTCTGTATCGAGGACGATGGGTAACGGGTTAGTGTTCATACGAGGATGATACCTTCGTTTCACCCGATGAACAAGACATGCACACACAAGTGTCAAAATTACTGTCAACACAGGGCGCGGTTCGGCCCTCTTTAGACTTAACAACACTCCGATTGGAATACTGGTATTCGATTCCGTCCAGATTTCCTGTATACTTTACTGCATGAATGAGACTATGAAGACGATACACAACCGGAAATCGATAAGGGCATACCAGGAATCACCGATTCCCGCAGAAGCGCACGACATGATCCTGAATGCCGCTCTCCGGGCTCCCACCGCAGGAAACATGATGCTCTATTCCATCATCGAGGTTACCGATCGGCAGAAGAAGGAACGGCTGGCCGAGACCTGTGATCACCAGCCGTTCATCGCCACGGCTCCGATGGTGCTGCTCTTCCTGGCGGACTATCGACGCTGGACCGATCTCTTTGCCTTCAGCGGAGTAGACGAGGCGTTCTGCAGTGCTCGCGGTCTTCCGCAACGGGGTCCTGAGGAGGGAGATCTATTCCTGGCCTGTTGTGACGCCCTCATTGCCGCACAGACGGCGGTGATCGCCGCCGAATCCATGGGAATCGGATCATGCTATATCGGCGACATCATGGAGAACTATGAGGTTCACCGTGAGATGTTCGACTTGCCGGATTCGGTCTTCCCGATTACGCTTCTCTGTTTCGGATACGCAACCGAAAGACAGGCCTCAGGTCCGCTGTCATCCCGACTCCCGAAGGAGCAAGTGGTATTCGAGAATCAGTACCATCGACTCGATAGACAAGGCGTAGAGGCAATGGAAGAGATGTATATCCACGGCGCCCATCCTATCAGGAACTTCGTAGACGGTGCCGGCAATCTCGGACAACACTTCTACATCCGAAAGACCGGATCGGATTTCATGGCCGAGATGAACCGTTCGGTACGTGCCATAATGAAGGCCTGGCGGGCAACATGAGCAGCCTGCATTTGGAGAGTGATAGGATGACAACCGACCGTCTCGATGCCGGCTCCCTTGTACCCACGGAGCGGGTCAGGCGACTACTCGAACGATGGCAGCCCACAGGCCAAGAGCGCACCTGGTACCCCAACGGCGGGGACGAACGGGCGATCCTCTTTCGGAAGGGATTTCTCGAAGCTCCGGATGAACCGGTCGCCATACGCTGGGCCATGGGCCTCCGACGAACGCTGCGTGAAATCATGATCGGAATCCATGACGACGAGTTGATCGTCGGCGAGGTCGGGCTTGAAGACGTCGCAACCACCCGCCCTGAAGACCTGAGGCAGGCAAAGGGGTTCTGGTCGGAACGGCAACACACCTTCCACCGTTCTCTTCCATCGTATGAGGAGGCCCAGAAGGCCGGCCGGCACGGGCTGAGTAACAAATGGCACAACCGGAACGGACACTCCATCCCGGCCTTCGACACGATCCTCACACGCGGGTTGGGCGGTCTGGCGGAGATCGTCAACAGAGAGAAGACGGCTGCCGGAAAATCCGACACGACCCACACGTTCCGGCGTGCCATGAAAATCGCCTTGAATGCACTCTCGAAGTATATCCTGCGGTGAATGAACTGTCGTTTCTGTGCCTTGCCGCGGACCGGATCGTGAGTCGTAAACAGCCCAACCTCTCGACGAGAATTTACGACGCTACTACACCTGAGTACTGGACCGAGATTAGCCGGACTATTCGCCGTGGCGCCGGACATCCGGCCATCTTCAACGACGAGGTAATCGTCCCGGGCCTCATCGCGTACGGCATTCCGCCGGAGATCGCCAGAGACTACGCACAGGTAGGATGCGTGGAGACACTGCTTCCGGGACTGTCCGCACCCTGGACCACTGGCTTCCTGCTGACTCGTAGACGTATCGACCCGGCTCTTGATCCTCACGAAAATTTATCGTATCTTTAACGCGTTACGGGGTGCCGGAACGGCTGAGATCATACCCGATGAACCTGAACTGGATAATGCCAGCGGAGGGAGCCAAGTATGACCGTTTCCATTCTAATTCCTCAATCGAGGACAGACCATTCCGCCCCCACTGCGATGATTCAGCTCGCACACAAGGGACGGAACCATGGAATCGACTACATCAAACTCTAAGCGAACTACCCTTTCGAGAAAATTCATTCCTCCCACAGTCGTCGTCTTCGGCACTTTCGTGCTCTGGCAGTTGATCGTGGTGACGAGCGGACTACCCTCCTTTATTCTGCCCTCACCCCTCGAAGTCATACGGGCCGCACGGGAGACCTGGGATATTCTCGGGCCGGCCCTCGGCACAACCCTGTTCGAAACCCTCATCGGCCTGATCATCGCCGTCGCCGCAGGAACCGGCTTCGCGGCCCTGATGGACATGATCCCCATCGTCCGCCGGGCCCTCTATCCCCTACTAGTCGCCTCGCAGACGATCCAGATCCTGGCCGTGGCACCGCTATTGGTGATCTGGTTCGGATTCGGCCTCGCCCCCAACATCATCGTGGTGGTGCTCTTCTCCTTCTTCCCGATGACCGTCTCGACCTTCGACGGCCTGGCCTCCACCGACCCGGACTACGTCTCACTCCTCAGGTCGATGCGCGCCGACCGAAAACAGATCTGGCGCCTCGTCCGGCTTCCGGCGGCTCTGCCGTCGTTCTTCAGCGGATTGAAGCTGGCGGTGACGTATAGCGTGGTAGCCGCCACCATCGGCGAGTGGGTCGGCGGATCGGGAGGACTCGGGCTCTATATGTTGCGTTCGAAGAACGCCCTGCAGACGGCACAGGTATTCGCCGCCATGTTCATTACGACGCTATTGAGCATCGGACTGTTCCTCATCGTCTCCGGAGTGGAGCGTGTGTGCCTGCCGTGGTATTACACGACCCGTCGCCGTGAGCAGTGGGAGGAACAGGGAATCTACTAACGAAGGGAGTCATTCAATGATCAATTCACTTTTTCAGCAACGGTTTTCTACAATACGGCGCGTCTCGATTCTTACGATTCTCATGACGATTGCCTGCGGGCTCTTCGCCGCCGGACAAGCCCAGACCGAAGCAGCCGGGCGAAACGGTGTACCTGCCATTCAACCGCGTAAGGTCACGCTGATGCTGGACTGGGTGCCGAACGTGAATCACGTGGGGATCTTCACCGCCAGAGACCGGGGCTACTTCGCAGAAGCGGGACTCGCCGTGAAAATTATCCAGCCGGGAGAGGTCTATGCCACCGCGGCCGTGGCGAGTGGACGGGCCGATTTCGGAATCGATTTCCAGGAGAGCATGACCATGCTGCGGGCTCAGAACGTTCCCCTGGTCTCCATCGCCGCCGTCCTGCAGACAAACACCTCCGGCTTCGCCGTTCGGGCCGAGGAAGATATCCGTGATCCCGCCGACTTCGAAGGACTCAAGTACGGTACGTTCCAATCACCCTATGAGAAACCGACCCTCGACACGATAGTCGGCTGTCGGGGCGGGGATCCCGCCACCATCGAGTTTGTACCGGCGGGAACCGACCTCCTGGCGATGCTCCAGCAGGAGAAGGCGGACCTGGTCTGGATATTCTACGGCACACAGGGATTCCAGGCCCGGCGGCTCGGGATCGAGATCGACTACTTCCCCCTGAACGAGTACACCGATTGCATCCCCGACTACTACACGCCCCTCGTCATCGCAGCCGAGAAGACGCTGGAGGAACGACCGCAACTGGTTCGAGACTTCCTGTCGGCGCTCTCCGCGGCCCACATGTTCGTCATCGAAAACCCGGGCGAGGCGGCGGAGATACTCTCCGCGGCGGTACCGGAGTTGGACGCCGGAGAACTGCGCCGGAGTGTACCCTGGCTGGCCGATCACATGCTGATGGGCGCACCCGAGTGGGGACACCAAGAGCTGTCGGTGTGGGAGGACTACTCGACGTGGATGTGGGAGCAGAAGGTGCTGGAGAGGGAGATCGATCCGGCCGGGGCCTTCACCACCGAGTTTCTCCCGGGAGTTACCGGGAGCGGACGATCGGCGGAGAGATCGGAATAACGAACACTATGAAGGATACCGCCATGCCGAGACTAAGGCTCATCGACGTCTCGAAGAGCTTCCACGGTGAAGACAGAGTCGTCGAGGCCCTGCAAGGGGTCTCCTTCGACGTCTACCCTGAGGAGTTCGTGACCGTGATCGGACCGTCCGGCAGCGGGAAGAGCACCATCTTCAACCTGATCACCGGCCTATTGGAACCCGATGAGGGCCAAATCATGCTGGACGGAGCGGAACTCACGGACCGTACGGGGTATACGGCCTACATGCCGCAGCGGGACCTCCTGCTCCCCTGGAGGAGTATCCTCGACAACGTTGTCCTGCCACGCATCATAGAGGGAAACGATCCGGAGGACGCCGAGGCGGAGGCCACCTCATTGCTGCCGCGGTTCGGCCTGGAAAATTTCGCGGACGCCTATCCGGAAACCCTCTCCGGGGGGATGCGCCAACGTGCGGCCCTGCTCCGGACAGTCATGAGCGGGCGGGAGACACTCCTCCTGGACGAACCCTTCGGCGCCCTGGATGCCCTCACCAGGAGATCCCTGCAGGACTGGCTGCTCGAACTGCAGAGAGAACTCAACCGTACGATCCTCTTCATCACCCACGACATCGAGGAGGCCGTATACTTAGCAGACCGTGTGATCGTGTTGAGCCCTCGCCCGGGCCGAGTGCGGACGATTATTCCAGTCGAGCTGCCCCGTCCGAGGCGCCAACACATGATCACCGAGCCGGAGTTCGGATCACACGCTGCCCTCCTGCTCGATGCGCTGGGACTCAACCGGTAATCTCAATCAAGCCGTCTGTGGGGACGACCGACAGGCATCAGCCCACACTATCAAGGATGAGAACCAGGCAATAGAATACCTTCGGTGCGATCCCGCTCTCATCACGATTCGTGAGATACTGCCTGATGACCGATAACGGTTCCGATTCATCAATACGTATATTTCATCCGCAACATACAACACCTGTAAAGCCACACGTGATCATCGTGAATCAGAGGGCGTCGATGCCGTTGTACCCGGTCGAACACTCGCCCCATTATACATCTCGACCAACCTGTCGCTGCCGATCTTCACACCTTCTTCCAGGAACTCATCGTATGAGTCTACTCCCTTTCTCCCGATGATGTAGTTGGCCACATATGACTCGATATGAGATGAGAGGGAGACGGTGATGTTTGCAATCTCCTCCCACTCATCGTCCGTAAACGGGACCGATGGAACCGCATAAAGGCCGATGCTTCCCTCATCGAGATACGTTCCGATATCCGTCTGCAGATAGTATCTATAGTACGGCTGAGAGGCGAGGCCGAGGATCGACTCCGGGTTGTACTCCACTCCCTGCACCGGAAATCCGACGGCGAGCCCTGCGTCTTTCAGATACTCCTTGTAGTCCGATCTTCCTGTGGGATTGTACGGAGCCGAAATGGCAGGGATGAAACGCGG
The DNA here is from genome assembly GCA_964485495.1 of uncultured Spirochaetales bacterium. Taxonomy (GTDB): domain Bacteria; phylum Spirochaetota; class Spirochaetia; order CAZAKE01; family CAZAKE01; genus CAZAKE01. Next base: position 12,408 of record CAZAKE010000065.1, on the reverse strand, counting down.
CTCGCCGTTCCGCTCCTCCCAGATGACACCCTCCGGCCCGAACTGCAATACCCGGGCCACGTCTTCTCGGTAGAGCAGGTCGATGAAGGCCACGGCTTCGCCCACATGGGGAGACTGGTTGTTGACCAGCCACCCCGGGCCGAGGTTCGTCCAGTTGGTGGATGAGATCCGGCCGCGGTTCCCGTTCGAATCCCGCGGCACCGGCATGGCGGAGATCCAGATACCGGAGCCGTCCCATTCCCCGTCGGCGTTCAGCTCCCCATACTCCCCGACGCGATACGGGAACTGGAGCCCGGTGTACCCGCCGTGCGGGGCGATCATCCACGACTCGTTCATCCAGTACCGAGATAGGTCTTCCCGCCTGACCATGACATACTCCGGCAACAAGAGCTCCTCGGCATGGAGGCGTTGGAAATAATCCAGGAACTCCTTGAATCCTGCCTCCCCGGGTCCGAAGGCCCACAGGCCGGCGTCCGGATTGTAGTACACCACCTCCCGGGTGCGGTATCCGGAACCGAACCAGGCCGGTCCCATGGTGGTGAGGCTGTCGCCGGTCGCCCCGAACGGGTAGGAACCGGGATACAGCTCCTTCAGCTTCTTCATGGACCGATAGAGTTCATCCCACGTATCGTACCCGAGTCCGTGACGCCGGAAGAGATCCTCCCGGAAGGCAATTGTACCTGCGAAGGGTTTTTCGAAGGGAGCATATGTGCCGGCGGAAAGCAGTTCGTCAGGCCCGGTGTATTTCCTGATCAGGGCGGCATCGAAATCAGGGTCGAGTTCCCGGAGGGCGGTGATGTTCGGAGTAAGATTGGGGAACTCAAGCAGATTGACGAACATCATCCGGTACTCTTCGAGGCGCAGGTCGAACCGGCGCTCCGGCAGGATGTCCGGGAGTTCGCCGTCACGGATCATCTCCCCCAGAAGCACGTCGCCGGGACTGGAAGGCAGCCCGACGATTTTGAGCTCGATGTTGGCATACTCTTCGAGCCACTCTCTGCTAATGTTTTTCGGTCCCGACGACTGAGAAGAACCAGACGACTGTGTCGTACCGGAATCGCCGGAAGCCGTCCCGGCCGCATCGCCTGCGATAGCCTGGGCTTCGCTGACGGCGACACCGCCCATTCCGACGGCGATCGTCAACCGCTCCCCTAAAGGAAACGATACATCCGTCTGCACGTTGGATCGCCATTCGGGATCGGCCAGGGTCAGGGGCTCCTCCTCACTCCCGGATCCGCAGCCGACCAAGGCGGGCAGCATGGTGAGAGAGAGTATCATCACCGCAGCCGCCGCGATCGCCTCAACCGCGACGAAATACCGAAAATTTTTCATCATTCGACTCCTTACAACCATCCGAAGATTCTACGCCGAATTCCCGTTCGTGTCTATTTTCGTATTGCCTCGACCGCCGGATTTCCATATGATTGTAATATGAGATCGACACGACCAATACAATTGACCTGTGTGCATCAAATCGAGGGACCCAAGGGAAAATCGAGTAGAATTAATAGAGCCATACTCGCGGCGACGCTCATCCTGCTCCTCGCCGGATGCACGACACCTATCGAAGACATCCAGGAGGATCCGCAGAAGTTCCTGCGAAAGCGGGTCACGGTTCGGGGAGTCGTCGAACGCTCCATCGGCGTCCCACTCACAAACTACTCGGTATTCATCCTGCGCGACGAAACCGACAGGGCGGTGGTGTTCTCGGCGACGGAGTATCGGAGAGATTCCGAGGTGACGATTACGGGGCGAGTGATCGCCCTGCCGCAAAAGGAATCACGAGAAACCGCCGAACATGCGATCGATGAGCTGCGGCGATTCCTGGTGGAGAGCGATCTGGCGGAACCTGCTCAAGCCAAGCGGCTCTCGGGCGCCGTCGTCAAGGTCGTCGGAGCCACTCTTAGGGCGGTCGGCAAGGGGTTCTTTATCGTCGAAGAGGGTGAGTGAACCACCGGTCTCTCGACAGGTCACCCTGATATCTTAGTGTATTTGTGCGTCGACTCGCTCGTCGCATCGATGAGCTCGGTGATATCCCGGCTGACCCCCACCAGCCCGATGAGATTGTCCTCGGCGTCGAAGAGCGGGCCCTTGTATACCTCGAATTTGCGCTTCTCTCCATCCGGGTAGGTCATCCACTCCTCGTTGCGGAAGGCCCTGCCGCTCTCGAAGATGCGCTTGTCCTTCTCCATGTAGAACCGGGCCTCCTCCTCGGGGAAAATGTCGAGGTCTCGCTTCCCAAGTATCTGCTCCTTGGACATCCCCATGATCTTGCAGAATGCATTGTTGCACCCCAGGAGCACCCCCTGCTTGTCCTTGAAGAAGATCAGGTCCGGGGCGGAGTCGATGATGATCTGGAGGAAGTGGAACATCCGCGAAACCTCCTGCACGTTCGAGATCTCCTCATGCCCCATGTGAGCGATGTACTGCCGTTTGTATTTGTAGGGGCTGATGCCGGTGAATTTCTTGAAGGTACGGCAGAAGTGACTCTCGCTGGAGAAGTTGAGCATCTCCGTTACTTCGGGAATGTTGTGGAGTGATTCGGTCAGGAGCCGGCAGGCATACTCGACTCTCAGCCGGGAGTGGAACTTGATGGGGGTCGTTCCGGCGTATTTATGGAAGATCTTTATGAGGTAGCTCTCGGTCAGATTCACGTGGTCGCACAGTTCGGTCAATGAGACGCTTCGGTCCAAGTTGTTCCGGATGAAGGTGACGGTCTTGTCGATATACTCCTTCTGTTCCGGATTGAATCCGATCTCCTCATCCTCGGTGTCCGACATCTCATAGAGAATCGAGAGCAGCAGGTACCGCGCCGATATCTCCTTGTGCTGCGAGACACCCCGGGTTTTCTCACAGAGATCCCGCAGAAGATCGCCATAGTCCTTCGCCGATGAGTAGGGGCGTTCCTTGCGGAGCTCCATGTTTATCAAGTTGTACAGATCGTATTCGGTCTCCACCAACATGAAGCGGATCGAATAGATCTGAAACGTTCCGCCGGAGCTGCTCCAGAAGGAAAACTTCTCATCGGGGTATGTCAATACGATATCGTTTTGGTGGACCGAGAGAAGCTCGTTGTTGATTCGGATAATGCCTTTTCCGCGGGAGCAGTAGTGAAACCGGTACTCGTCTCCCTGACTATCCAGTTTCCCGATTGGAAAATAATCCGGCTCATCCGAGTGCTCTCGTATTGTAACGCCTAAAATCTTCATACAGATTACACGGCTGGATTAATACTACTCCCCAACCTGCCCCTGTGCCTACTCCTCTTCATACCGATGGAACATATCATACGGTTTTATCAGATCAGCAATGGTGAAGGGTCTGCCGTCGGTCTTGGCGATCTCCGGTGATACTTCGACCACCATGTATCCAGTATACCCCTTGGAGATCATCTTCTCAACAATCCGTGCGTTCTCGGTGGTTCCCTCGCCGAACCGGGTGAACTCCTTCTCGCCGAATCCGCGGTTCTCCTTGAGGTGGATATGGTTGATCCTGTCGAAAAAACGGTCGACCAGTTCGTCCAGCGAGACACCGGCAGCATCGAAGTGACCGGTATCCATGCAGATACCCACATTGGGAGACTGGATCGCATCCAGGATACGCCCGTAATCGTCCAGATCCTCGAGATTACTGAAGGCATGGTTCTCCAGGCTTACCCGCACTCCCTTCTCTTCGGCGTATGGCGCCAGCTCCTTCAGCACGGCGATGATTCCGTCCACACCCCCTTGTTGCCCCTTCTTGACCGCCGTGGCCGAGATCATGGTGCATCCCAATTCCAGGGCCGCGTCCACCGTCCGCATCTTGTGGCACAGGTCCTTGGTCACGCCAACGTGCCCCTCTCCGCCGAAGGATGAGACATGGATGGAACTCGGGGTCAGCCCCTTTTCGGCACACCGCGCCTTCAGGTCGCGCATCTTCGCCGCCGTCAAGGTTCGGGGATACCAGCAGTTGAACTCGAGATACTTGTATCCGGCCTTCGGGGCCATGGTGAAGGTCTTCTGAAAATCCTCGTCACCGAATCCGTCGAACGACAGGGTCGCGCATGAGAGCCTGATCATTGGACGCCTCCCGATGAGTCTTCGGTCAGGGCGGACCAGAGGGGTGGAAACGGCCGTCCCATGTTGTCTCGGGCATCCTCGGAGAACTTCTTCATGTAGGTATTCAGGGCTTCCAGCATCGGCGTGGGGAATCCCGCATGCTCCGACTCGGCCAGGAAATACTCGAACTCGGCATACTTGCAGTCCATCTGATCACCGAGGCCGCTAACGATCCTCGACGCCACACCGGAGAACTGCGCCCTGAAGCCCGCCTTATCTCCCACGGCGTTCAGGAGGACCGACGGATCCACCCCCGCGTTGGCGCCGTAGGCTACCGCCTCGATGAAGGCGGCCTGACTCAGACCCATGGCTAGCTGGTTCACCGCCTTGGTGATCTGACCGGCGCCGGATGAGCCGCAATAGGTCAGGCGGGATTTACCGAGGCTCTTGAGCAGCGGCCATTGAGCTATAGCCGCCTCACGGTCTCCCCCCACGAAGATGAAGAGGGTACCGGTGCTGCTGCCGATGGGCCCGCCGCTGACCGGCGCGTCGATGAACCAGGCGCCCTTTTGTTCGAACTCGCCGCAGAGGCGGCGGGTCTCCTCCGCGACGGTGGTGCCCAGGTCGATAACGGTCTGCCCCTTCTTCACCGCCGGCAGGACACCACCCTCGACCACATCCACCAGGATGTGGGACTTGGGCAGGCTCAAGAATATCGGATCACAGTTTTTTACCAGTTCCGCCGGGTCTTTTGCCGCCATCGCGCCCATCTTCTCGGCGGCGCCGACCCGCGACTCATCTATGTCATACACCATGACGTCATGGAACTCACGCAGAAATGTTGCAGCGACTCCGTACCCCATGGCGCCTATTCCGATAATGCCTATCATATCGCACCTCGCAGCTTCGAAAAGTCCGGAATTTCGACCCGTGCCGCGTCGTGTAAAGCCGACTCGTGGGCACAGATGCCGGCGGCGGTCCAGTCGGCGCTCCGGATGGCGTCCGGAAACGGTTCGCGCTCTTCCACGATGGCGTCGATGAACTCCTGCACCATGTGGGGATGGCTGCCGCCATGACCTGCCCCCTGGATGAAGGAGACATGGTCGGCATCGAGGATCTGCTCTCTGAGCGTGTACTTGGCAATGTCGTCGGAGAGCAGCTTGTCCGTGTCGGGAGCCTCCATCTTATGAGCCTCCTCGCCGCCGTCGAACTGCACGTGGCCGTCGTCCTCGACCTGGCTCCACTCCCACGAGAGTTTGTCGCCGTACACGTCGAAACTCTCCCTGTACTGGCGCACCGTCTCATACAGGGCGCGGGCGGCTTCGGCTACTATGTTGGAATTTTCCAATTTGAAGGTCGCCGTCTCCACCGCGAACGGCGAGCCGTACTTCTCGGCCCTCTCCTTGGAGATCGATCCGGATCCGTGACACACGACGCTTTCCGCACGGGTCTTGGCCAGTGCCAGGAGGGGGCCGATGGCGTGGGTGCCGTAGTGCATGGGGGGGAATCCCTTCCAGTATTCCGGCCATCCTTCGAGCCCCATGTTCTGGATGTGAGAACCACGCAGGAACTGGATGCGCCCCAGCTTGCCGCTCTCCGCCAACTCCTTCACATACAGGAACTCCCTGGTATACACGGCGGTCTCCATCATCATGTAGTACTTGCCGGAGGCATTCTTGGCCCGGATGATCTCCTCCAGCTCTTCGATGGTAACCCCCATCGGCACCGTGCAGGCACAGTGTTTGCCCGACTCCAACGCGGCCACCGACATGGATGCATGATCCAGGATCGGTGTGACCACGTGGATCGCGTCGATCTCGTCATTCTTCAGCATATCTTCATACTTGGTGTATCGCGCCGAGATACCGAACTCGTCGCCGATGGCGTCCAGTTCCGCCTTGTTCCGCTTGCAGATGGCGACGACTTCGCTCTTGGCGAAATCCCGATAGATGGGGATGAACTCCTTGCCGAAACCTAAGCCCACGATTCCTACTCTCACTGGTTCCACTTCTTTCTCCTTATGTCAGTACTGACTGTATGTCTTCTCCGAGTTCATCTCAAGCCCGGTACGATACTCTATCTGCGGCTTCTCATACTCCTCGTCCCAGCGCTGCCGTGCCAGCCCGGTGTCCTTCCAGGTGGCGATCCTGTCTGGTCGCCAGCTCCTGGCGATCCACGGATACCCCCGCAGCGGATCAAGCGTCTCGTTCATCCACTCGATGAGTACATCATGCAACGAGTCCCGAATCGACCGAGTACCCGCGTCGTCGATCAGATTCACCATCTCCTGGGGATCCTCCGTCGTGTCGTAGAGCTCATCGGTATCCAGAAGGTTCACCACGAGTTTGTGGTTCCCGTCAAAAATCGCCCTGACCGGCTGAAACCCGCCGAAGGTGTCCCGGGTCACCTGAAAACGGTTGAACTCGATGACCACGTGCTCGTTCACCCGAACCGCCGGATCGAGCAGCGCAGGAAGCATGCTCCTTCCTTCTTTACAATTCTCCTTTCCTGTAGATTACGAGTCGTCTCTTTTTACATAGCAATTTACATAGCAATTCAAATTACACTGCAATACGAAACACAACATAGTCAAACATCCGACTATCCTGTCCTCGATCGGGAAGAGTTAGATATACGCGCGTGATTGTATTGTAACCCTAATCCGTGAGAACGGTATGCCTGAGATTCCCCAATTTTGTGCAAAAATTGTACTCGGAATTGGATCGATATCTGATGGCACTACCGATTGACAATACCCTGTGCACACATATTCTGTGTAGTATAGGAGGAGATATGAAGAATATTACCCTCTCAATCGATGAAGATATTCTCAAGGCCGGCAGGGAATACGCCCGAAGTCATAATATTTCCTTCAACGCGCTGGTGAGAAAACTCATCGAACAGACTGTCGTGTCTGCATCGGATGAATGGCTGGAGGACACGTTCAGATTGATGGATACGGCGGAGGTGGATTCCGCCGGCAGTACCTGGACGAGGGACGAGTTGCATCGTGTCTAAGATCTTCCACGGTCGTACCTCACCCTTTAGAATTTGAGTGCGTCTCCCCACTCCTTCTCGAGCCAGGGGCGTTCGGCCTCCAGGAGCTCGTTGAAGCACTCCCTGATGCGGGACGGCGTAGCGCTTGCTGCCGTGGTGGGGTCGATCATGCAGGCCTGCAGGGCCTTGTCGAGGTCCCGTTCCAGGACGGCGTCGGAGGCCAGGGTCTGCATGTCCGAGAGGCCGTGGCACAGCGCGGCCAGGGGCACGGGCATGCGGCCCACCCGATGAGGGTGGATGCCGTTGCGGTCGACGGTACAGCATACCTCCACACAGGTGTCGTCGGTGAAGTCGTCGAGGCAACCGTCGTTCAGGACATTCAGATGCATCCGGTAGGCGTTGTCCGTCTCCAAGGCGTGCATGATATGCATGCCGTATTCGAAGGAGCGGTCGAGTTTCAACACCATCCGCCCGTCGGTCTGTTGCACCAGGTCGGATTCCTTCCCCCAGCGGGGAGCGGTGATATCCACCGTCGCTTCGGTCAGGCGGGGGGTCAGAAACACCGCCTCCCGATCCTCCTTGCGAGGCATGAAGTACGGCAGGTACTCGGCACAATGACCGCTGGATTCGGTGGTGAAGTGCCCGAACGCCTTCAGCAGCTCGAACTGGACCGCTCGGGAGCGATAGATCTCTTCGTCATTTTCCGCCGCCTCGAGCAGGTCGGGATACGCGTCCCGTCCGTCGAGGTACTCCAGCGTGAGAAACCAGTCCATGTGATTGACTCCGGCGGCGGTATAGCGCAACTCTTTGTGGCTGCATCCGAGCCATCGGGCGATATCCCGGATGGTGTACTGGATGTTGTGACAGAGTCCGAGCATGGTGATGCCGGGGCAGGAGATGTTGAGGATCCGGGTCAACATGGACATAGGGTTCACGTAGTTGAGCAGGTAGGCGCCGGGACTGCGACGCTCCATCTCCCGGCCGATGGCTATGAGTTCCGGGGCGCAGCGGAAAGCCCGAAAGACCCCGCCGATTCCGGCGGTATCAGCCACCCGCTGTTCGATGCCGTACTTCCTCGGGATGGTGATCTCGTGGTGATAGGGTACGCCCCGGTAGGCCGGCCCGCCCTGGGCGAAGGAGGTCATCACGTAGTCCGCACCCTCGAGAACATCGTCTCGCCAGTCGGCGGCGGTGGAGATGGTGGTTCCGGCGTCATAGGCGGCGGCCACCTTGCGGCAGTAGGCCTCCACCGGGGCCAGGTTCTCCGGATTGATGTCCACCAGCACGATCTCCGAGTCCCGCAGCTCCTCGAACGAGAGGATGTCCGCGAACGACTTGGCCCCGAATCCGCTTCCCGCTCCGATAAACACTATTTTTGGCATCAGTACGCTCCTATCTCTTTCACTAATTCTACCATCTGCTTGAAGAATTCCAGACTCACGTTGTCCGGGACCGAGTGGTCCGTGGCGAACACATACCCGCCGTGTTCCATCATCGCAGGCACCACCCGCCGGACCGTCTCGAGCATCGCCTCGGGCTCCTCGTAGAGCAGGGCGTTTAACCCGCCCTTGAAGAGCAGCGTGTCACCATACTTCGCCTTGAGATCCACCGGGTCCATGCCGGCCTTCACCTCCAGCGGATTGAGGCCGTCCATCCCGATCTCTATCAGCTCCGGGACGAAGGGGTTCACGTCTCCGCAGGAGTGCAGATGAGCCTTGATCCCCTTGGCGTGGGCCCACTCCACGGCCCGGGCATGAAACGGCTTCAGCAGGTCACGGTACATCCCGATCGAGAAGAACTGTGAGTGCTTGTATCCCATGTCGTCGGGCCACTGAACGGCATCGAACTCGTATCCGGCATCCCACACCATGTCCAGGAGCGTCAAATTCAGCTCGAGCATGGTGCCGAACATCTCGCGGACCCACTCCGGATCTTCCGCCATGGCTATGAGCAGCCTGTCGGTGCCCACGACCCGGGCGTGGGTCACGTCGAAGCCGAAGAACAGCCCCGCATCGATCCAGCTTCCGGCTTCCCGCCACTTCCGGTAATTCCGCTGGAGGTGTTCCCATGGGATCCTGTCTTTCGATGGTGTCATCCGCTCCTTGGCCTCGCGCCAGGCGTCGGGATCCTTGATGACGTAATCGAGGAAGTCGACGCTGGAGGTCCGCTTCTTGAAACTCTTCTGCGTAGCACCCCAGGCCGTGGTGGCGACGACATACTCGTCGGTCTCCGATACCACGCCTACAGGGTATCTCGGGCTGGTGTCCACCCGGATCGACTCGAAGCGGTCGAGTCCGAAGTAATCGGTGAAGGAGACGCCTTCCGGCATCCCCTCCCGATGCCAGCGGTCGATGGTCGACCGCCAGGGAGAGTCGGTTATGGGGATCCGGTCCGCCTCCTGATGGGCAAACATTCGGCTCATGCGTTCGCGGGTGGTCATGTGTTGCTTACGCAGCCTATTTCGGCGAGTAATCGGGCGATCCCTGCTCGGGTAAGGGAAGCAGCCAGATGTTGCGATACCAGACCACGTCCTTGTGATCCTGCAGCTGCAGCGGCCCGGGGCTGGTGTCCCACTCGTCCGGCGGCGGCGGATTTCCCGCGGTGCGGCACCACTGCTCCACGTTGTTATGGATTAGGACGCCGTTATGGAAGAGGGTGATCCGGGCGTTCTCGATCTTCTTACGCCCGGGTGCGAACCGGGGTGCCCGGAAAAAGATGTCGTACGTCTGCCACTCCAGCGGAGGCTTGCAGGCGTTCACCAGGGGGGCGTGGTGGTTGTAGACGGCCCCGCAGTCGCCGGTGCCGGGTATCTCCCAGCCGTAGGAGTCCAGGACCTGTATCTCATACCGGTCCTGCAGGAACACGCCGCTGTTGCTCTTCTTCTGTCCGGTGGCTTCAGGCATGTCGGAGAGCTTGAACTCTAGGTGCAGGTAGCAGTCCCGGAAGGTATACTCGGTGAGGATCCGTCCCTTCCCGGGCACCACCTCCATGGCTCCGTCTTTCACGAGCCACTCCGCCGGACCGCCGTCCTGATTCGTCCAGCCGTCCAGACTCGTCCCGTCGAACAGCACTTCCGCTCCTTCCGGCGCTCCCTTTCCCATGGTGTCGAATATTACGGCCATGCATATCTCCTTGTGTTTTCACGATTGTTTGTCACTGTATCATCCTCGGCGTGACACTGCCGCCATCATACCACAAAGCAGCGATGCCGCCACCGTCACCAGCATGGCTCCCTTGGGGCTTCCCGAGTCCGCGATGGCCCCCATCATCCACGGCGCAATCAGTCGGCCGGCGAGCATGAAGAGCATCAGCACGGCGGTGGTCATGCCGGTGTTGTTCGGGTGGCGGTCGTGGATGAGCGTCAGGAACAGCGGTATGGTGGCCCCGCTCAACACGCCGGAGAGCAGGCATGCGGCCATCACCACGATGGGTATCGAACTCAGTAGTCCCATCCCCAAAAAAACGCCCCCTGACAATGCCCCGATCATGATCAGCAGCCCCGGACCCACCACACCGCTGAGCCTCGAGGCGGATACCCGGCTCAGGATGATCCCCGCCCAGTAGATCGACAGGGCGCCGCTCGCGACCGCGCCGGCACTCCCCAGCGCGGCACCCATGTAGTAGGGCAGCCACGCCGTGACGCCGCTCTGGTGCATCCCGTAGAAGAAGAGCCCGAGACCGGCCGGGATGAGTCCCGACCCGGCCAGGAGTATTTCTCCGCCGCCGGCTCGAGTAACAAGAGTCGAATCGGACCGTGCGACAGGATCACGTTCTGTGCTATCCCGACCGCCGGCTGTGTCGTCATCCGCACCACCCCCGGATCCGAACCTCCGCAAGATGAAGAGGCCCGGAATGAACGCAACCCCGAAGACCACGGCGATCACATAATACGCACTCCGCCAGCTCCCGCCTGTGGCCATGACGGCCGAGGCGAAGAGAGGCCCGCAGAAGGCACCGATACCGAAACACATGTGCAGCAGGTTCATATAGAACCCGCGCCGTCGCACCCGGATGTCGCCGATGAAGGCGTTGAGCATCGTATCCAGGATCCGCAAGGCGATGCCCGACAGCAGGAAGGCCGCCAGGAGAATCACATACGACCAGGCCAGTCCGGTCGCTAGTAGCAATATTCCCAGACTGCCGAACGAGACCAGGATGGTGACCGCCTTCGGCAGACGGTCGGCCAGGCCGATACCGAGGCCGAGGACCACGAGCCCCCCCACGCTCTGCAAGGTGACGATCAGCCCTCCCCTGCTCAAGGAAAGATCGAAGTCGGAAATCATCTCGGGAAGCAGCGTGCCGATCATCACCACCGCCACGCCGTAGATGAACATGACGGAGAAGCCGTAGGCCGTTGCGGCCGTTACCTTAGGGTTAATCATGAGCACGGATTGTACTATACACCCGGGGTGGTAGTCAGCAGAACGGCGGCTCTCCCTTCACTCCGTCAATGACTTCCCGTGCCTTGTCGAGGGCTTTTTGATCACCGAAGATCGCCAGCCACACCGCGCCCTCGGCACCGCCCACCCCGCCGGAGGAGATCGGTACCGCATCGACACCCGCCAAGACCTCCAACGCCTCGATCTCGGTGAAGAGCGGACCTGGCACCATCCACAATGTCGGCCCCTTGCCGTCGCCGTCCTCGGCCACCAGCCGCGCCGCCTGCTCCAGGTCGGTGCACACGTTCTTCTCCAAGCCCACCGGGTGGAGATAGAGGATCCTACGGGCCGCGATCGGACCCAGCGCCTCGCCGACATTCCCGCCCTCGGGATGACCGATCAGGACGCCGGCCTGGTCGAGTTCGTAGTTGATGGCGTTCACACTCTTGATGAACACATCCCCGGCTTTCATCTCACGAGCAGCCTCTCCGGCGCTCATCACCTTGATCTCGTCTCCCTGGAAAAGGATCGCAGGAAGGGTGTTCTCGAGCTTCGGCCCGTCGTATCCACTGGGGAGCGTCCGGCCGGCCACGAACTTGTGCTTGTCGAAGACCGCGCCGAATGCCTTCTCGTCGATTCCCTTGGGAAACCGCCCAAGCAGTTCCTCCATGATATAGCCGGTGGTAGTGCCCGGCACCACCGCTACCCTCCCCTCTTTCAGGGCCTTCTCTACCCGGGGATCCTTCAGGATGCCTTTGGCGATGAGCCGCTTCGACTCGGAAACGGTGAGTGATGTGATGAGGTGCATCTGCACCCTCCTTCATGCTTACCAGTTGAATGCTTCGTTACATCGGACATCTTCAGCTGAGCCGGGCGGAGCGACCAAGGTGCCCGTAAGGGCCAGACGGTGTTGTAGAATGGGGAGACTCCCCTTCACCGCGACGTTGAAGGCCGGCTTCTGCTGGAAGACGTTGTTATATTGCGCCGGCTTCCTT
>CAZAKE010000064.1:0-24077 GCA_964485495.1 uncultured Spirochaetales bacterium | reverse complement strand
GCAACACCACGGAACAGCTCCGAATATCGACTCTCTTCGCCCATTTGGGGGGGGTTGCGTTTCCGCACTTTTTTGTCTACTATTACTATAGAAATAGTAGACAATCGACGGCGATCGGCATCGTAGTTTGACGGTGCCGAAACCGAGCCATGACAGGGACAGGAGATGCGGAAATAGTATGCGGTTCGCCATATCGACGAGGACCCGATACGCGGTGCGCCTGATGTGCGCGTTGGCCCGACAGTACGGCAACAATCCGCTGCGACTCTCGGCGGTGTCCGAATCGGAACGGATAAGCGAGAAGTACCTCAGCCAGATAATCATCCCCCTGAAGGCGGCGGGACTCGTGGAGGCAACCCGCGGCGCCAGGGGCGGTTACTCCCTGCGCCGTTTTCCGGACACCGTCACCGTTCTCGAGATCGCCGAGATCATGGAGGGTCCGGTTCAGGTCGTCCCCTGCATCGACCTGGATTCCGAAGACGCCGACGGATGCGATCACGAACGAGAGTGTGACGCGAGATCGACATGGTGCCTTCTGAATCGACGGATTCGTGATACCCTTGGTGGAATCACCCTGGCGGACATGATCTGCGACGACGTATCATAGACGCATCGTAAGCGACATACACGCGACATACACTTTGGAGGTTCGAATGAAGGGAAACGACAACACGAAGGAACGGCAGGACGGATCCGATACCCCAACCGAATGTGCCGACTACCGTTTCGAGACGGCGGCGATACACGGCGGGTACGACCCTGTAGGCCACACGGCCCCGATGGGGGTACCCGTGAGCAGGACGGCGGCGTATGTGTTCGACGACTCCGCCCAGGCGGCGGCGCTGTTCGCGCTGGAGGAACCGGGAAGCATCTACACCCGGATAGGAAACCCCACGCAGGCGGTGCTGGAGGAGCGGGTGGCCGCGCTGGAGGGAGGAGCCGCCGCCCTGGCCCTCGCGTCGGGCACCAGCGCGGTGTTCTACTCGATCGTCAACGTCTGCGGGCAGGGCGACGAGGTCGTCTCGTCGGCCAATCTCTACGGCGGAACCTATACGATGTTCAAGGATATCCTCCCACAGTTCGGGATCACCGTGCGGTTCTTCACGCCCGGCGACATGCAGGCGTTACGCGGGTCCATCAACAAGCGAACCCGGTGTGTATTTACCGAGACCATCGGGAATCCCTCTCTGGAGGTCGCCGATATCGCCGCGGTGGCGGATGTCGCCCACGCACACGGGCTTCCGCTGATCGTAGACTCAACCTTCACCACCCCCTACCTGCTGCGGCCCATCGAGCACGGGGCCGACATCGTGGTCCACTCCCTCACAAAATGGATGGGTGGCCACGGGACCGGTATCGGGGGGATCGTGGTAGATTCAGGGCGATTCGACTGGAGTGCGGGTACCTTTCCACTCCTCAACGAACCCGACGAATCGTACCACGGCATCAGGTACTCCCGAGACCTGGGCGACCTCAATCCCATCGCCTACATCATGCGCATGCGTCTGGTTCCACTGCGGAATCTGGGGGCCTGCATCGCGCCTGACAACGCCTGGATGTTCCTGCAGGGAATCGAAACCCTCCCGCTGCGGATGGACCGGCACTGTTCGAACGCCCTGATCACGGCGGAATTCCTGAAATCCCACCCCACGGTCGGTTGGGTGACCTACCCGGGTCTTCCCGAAGGTGAAGGGTATGCGACCGCGAGACGGTACCTTCCGAGAGGGTTCGGAGGGATGGTGGTCTTCGGCATCCGCGGAGGGGTCGAGGCCGGACGGCGGTTCATCGATGCCCTACAGCTCTTCACCTGTGCGGCCAACGTGGGCGACGCCAAGAGTCTGGCTATCCATCCGGCCGGCACCACCCACTCACAACTCGACGAAGCGGGCCTGGAGGCCGCCGGAATCGGGCCCGACATGATCCGCCTCAGCATCGGTCTCGAACATCCGGACGACATCATCGAAGACCTTCGAAACGCCCTGGCCGCCGTGTGAGGAGGACCCATGCCGATTAACATTCCCGGCACCCTGCCGGCGGCGGAAATCTTGACGAACGAGAACATCTTCGTCATATCCGAAGAACGGGCGATCCACCAGGACATCCGACCGCTGAGGATACTGATCCTGAATCTGATGCCGAGGAAGATCGACACGGAGACGCAGATTCTGCGGCTCATCGGTAATTCTCCCCTGCAGACCGAGATCGATCTCCTGAAGACAAGCACCTACACCTCGAAAAACACCCCGGAGGAGCACCTCCTGACCTTCTACCGGACCTTCGACCAGGTGAAGGACACCAAGTACGACGGGATGATCATCACCGGTGCGCCGGTGGAGCAGATGCCCTTCGAAGAGGTGGATTATTGGAAGGAGCTGACGGAGATCATGGACTGGTCGGAGAAGCACGTGTTCTCTACCTTCCATATCTGTTGGGGGGCCCAGGCCGCACTCTATCACTTCTACGGAGTACCCAAGTATCCCCTGGAATCGAAGATGTTCGGAGTCTTCTCGCATCACGTGGAGGAGCGTTACTCAAAGCTGATGCGGGGATTCGACGACGAGTTCTGGGTTCCCCACTCCCGCCACACCGAGGTGCGGACAGAGGACGTCGAGAAGATCACGGCAGTTGACGTGCTGGCCGAGTCGGAGGAGGCGGGACTCTATGTTGCCGCCACGAAAGATCTGAGCAAGGTGTTCGTGACCGGCCACTCCGAGTATGACCGGGAGACTCTGCAGCAGGAATATCTCCGAGACATGGGCCGGGGACTCCCCATCGACATTCCGAAGAACTATTTTCCCGGAGACGATCCCGGGGCCGTTCCGTCGATGCGATGGCGGGGACACGCCAACCTTCTCTACGTGAATTGGCTGAACTACGCCGTCTATCAGCAGACGCCCTACGAGCTGGACAGAATCGGCCGTCCGAACGGAGGCCGAAGCAGAAGCCTGCGCGAAATCCGAACTCGGGAGTAGCCGCGGGAACCACGGCTACCCGGCGCGGTATCCTACACTGTTTTTGAGTGTAGGACGCCGGATATGCCGCCGGGTATTTCCGACTGCCGGTTATTTCAGATGCTTGAACTGCGGCAGGTAGTCCTTGTTCTGTTCGAACATCTCGTCGGTCATATGCTTGATCTCCTCGAGGCTCAACACCGCGGAGGTCAGCGGGTCCATACACACGGCGTGAAAGACCGCCCGGGGATCACCCTTCAGGGCGCCGTGGACCGCCAGTTCCTCACACCGGGCGCTTACGTTGTTGATGATGGCCAGGTGCTCCGGCAGGGGGCCGACGTGCAGTGGATCGAGGCCCCGCTTCGACGCCAGAACCGGCACCTCGACACAGCACCCCTCGGGCAGGTTGTCGATGAGGCCGAAGTTCCGCACGTTTCCGTTGAACTCGAACATCTCCCCGTCGCCGATGGTGGCATTGAAGATGCTGGCGGCGTATTCGTGCCCCCGTTCCAGGTCGATCTCGTCCTCCTCGAGCCACTCCTTGATACTCTTCTCCCAGGTCTCCTCCCGTTCCAGATAATTGTCGAGGATATAGGCGTAGTGCCCGGGGTTCCAGCCGGTGCCGTGGGTACAGTACTTCTCGATCAGGTCGGGGCGCTTGCGAAACCAGGCGTTGTACTCGGAGTTATGGCCGCTCGATTCGGTAACGTAGTAATCGAAATGGATGAACATCTCGTTCCGTACCTGCTCCTCGTTGTAGATATCGGGTTTCTTCATCGCCTCGCTGATGAGAGGATAGGCGTTCTTCCCGTTCCACTCGTACTCGAGGTACCAGGCCTGGTGGTTGATGCCGGCACAGAGATAGGTGATCTCTTCGAAGGGGGCATCGATCCATTTGGCCAACATCATCGCGGTACCCTGGACGCTGTGGCAGAGGCCGGTGAAGCTGAGTTCGGTCTCTCCCTGCACGCCCCGGCACAGCATGGCCATGGGATTGGTGTAATTCAGGACCACCGCATCGGGGCAGTACCGTTCGATGTCATGGGCGATCTCGAGCATGACCGGCATGGTCCGGAGAGTGCGGAAGATACCCGCCGGGCCGCGGGTGTCGCCGACGTTGATGTCAATCCCGTACTTCTTGGGGATCTCGATATCGTGTCGCCACACCTGTACGCCGCCGGCGAGGATCGTGATGAGGACCCCGTCGGCGTTCTCGAGGGCTTCCGCCCGGTCCTCGGTGGCGCTCACCTTGGCCGGGTACTTTCCCGCGGCTACGATCTTGTCGATCGCCTTCTTGCTATACTCGAGCCGCTTCGGATTGATGTCCATCAGCGCGATCTCCGCGTCGGCGAAGGCGGGAAAGGTGAGGATGTCCTTCACCAACTTCCGTGTAAATCCGAAACTTCCTGCTCCTATGAATGCTATCTTCTTACTCACGTAGATTCCTCCTGCCCATGACGTCCGGAGTGATTTCGACGGCATGGGGTACAATGGTTTCCCCTATGGTATATCCCGGCGTTCGGGGATAATATGCGTGTATGTCGGATTCGCATGGTAAAATGTCCTATTATCCGCCCCTTCCCGCTGATCCCGCGTATGATCCTTCGCCTGCTGGATCGGAGGGCAGGTCCTCGGGCCCGCTCCGCTCCCACGAATACACCCGGCGCGACGAGGGCCGTTCACGGGACCTGGTACTCTACTACGCCGGATACCAGCGGTGTACGCCGGGACACGCATGGTCGAGTCTGCGGGACCACTATCTGGTCCATCTGGTATTCGAGGGCCGCGGAGCCTTCACCGAGGGCGGAACACGGTATGGGCTCGAGGCCGGAACCGGTTTCCTGATACGCCCCGGAATCGTGTCCTCCTACAAGGCGGACGTAGAGCAACCATGGGCCTACGGCTGGTTCGGCTTCTCCGGATGTATGGCGGGACGGTATTGCGACTCGGTGGGGCTGGAGCGCTCCTCGCCGGTATTCAGGTTCGACCTGGACGGGCCGCTGCCGGTGTGTGTATCCGGAATGAACGACCCGCCTGCCCCGGGGCCCGGCCGCGAACCGTACCTCCTCAAGCTCCTCTACGAGTTCTTCTTCCTGATGGCGGAGAGGAGCGGAGGAGGCACGAAAGGGCGTCCGCAGCCGAACGAGACGGAGGCGTTCGGCACTGCAAGAGCAGGCGAGAGTGGACCGGAGAGACGACCGCCTGCCGCTGCCGCACGCTCGGTCCAGGAACGGTACGTCGAAATGGCCCGGGCGTATCTCCTACGGAACTACTCCCGACCGATCCGGGTCGAAGGTGTGGCCGCTCACGCGGGCATCTCGCGAAAATATCTCAGCTCGCTGTTTCGAGCCCGTGTCGGCAGGAGTCCGCAAGAGTTTCTGCTCGATCTTCGGATGGACAAGGCGGCGGAGCTACTCACCGACCGAAACCTGCCGGTGAAGGTGGTGGCGAATTCGGTGGGATATGCCGATCCGCTCCGGTTCTCCCGGGCGTTCAAGCTCCGGAAGGGCCTCTCACCCACCGAGTTCCGCAGCATCCCCAAACCGGGTATTCGAATCCGCTAATCGGCGGCGGCGGATTCGCCGCCGGTGTACAGCCTGGGGACTCGACGAGACACGGCACAGGTGATCTCATAGGGGATGGTGTCCGCGGCCGCTGCAAGGTCCCATGCGTCGGGACCGGCGGGATCGGGACCGAAGAGCACCACCGGATCGTACAGCCTCGGCTCGGGTTCGGGACCCAGATCGACGAGGGTCTGGTCCATGCAGATCCTGCCGACCACCGGATAGTTTTTACCCCGGATCAGCACCCGGGCGCGGTGAGCCTGGCCGTCGGAGGACAGACACCTGAAGTAGCCGTCGCCGTATCCCACCGGCAGCGTCGCGATGACGGTATCGCGCGGCGCCAGCCAGATGAGGCCGTAGGAGACTCCCTCCCCGGCCCGAATCCGCTTCATGAACACGATGCGGGTTCGGAGCTCCATGACCGGCGCGAGCCGCTCTTCGCCGAAACGGGCATGCTTCGACGGCTGCGCCGGCGGATAGCCGTAGAGGGCGATTCCCGGCCGCACCATGTCCAGCCCCGGGGCGCATCGGTTCAGGATCGCCGCGGAGTTGGCGGCGTGCACGGTCCCCGGATCAACACCTGCCTTCCGTATCCGTTCGACGGCATCGAGGAACCGGGAAACCTGCCTGCCGGTGAATCCGTCGGATCGAACTTCGTCGGCCACGGGAAAGTGGGTGCAGACACCCGCGAGGTTCAATCCCGGTATCCCGGCGATCTTCCGAGCGATCCGCGGGGCATCCTCCGGAGGACAGCCGATCCGCCGCATGCCGGTATCCACTTTCAGATGAACCGAGACACCTCCTGCAATCCCCGCATCCCGACCCGCCGCGGCGATTCTCTTCGCGTACTCCTCGTCGGCTACATACGGCTGAAGCCCCGCCCCGACCGCCACGGAGAACTCCTCCGGCACGGTCAGTCCCAGCAGGTGGATGGGGACAACGATTCCCGCCCGCCGCAGCTCGAGCCCCTCCGATGCCGAGGCCACCGCCAGGGCCCCCACCCCGGCGGAGACCAGCTCCCGTGCCACCGGTACGGCGCCGTGGCCGTATCCGTCGGCCTTCACCGCCGCACATACGCCGGTGCCGGGCTCTATCCGCTCTCGGATTACCGCCAGGTTATGCCTAAGGTTATCGAGACGGATCAGCGCGGTGGTGGGATGGGTAGGATTCGGATGCCTCGTGTTCAGCTCCATGTGCGATCGTGACTCCACTCGTGGTCCCACTCAGGCGTAGGAGCCCACAGCCCGGGAAAATCGGGGTGGAGGTGTTCGGCCAGGACCCCGTCGTCGAAATCCTCGATACCGAGACCCGGCCCGTCGGGCACCTTGATGAACCCGTCGCGAATGAGCGGCTCCGGGAGCCCCGTGACCATGGTCGACCACCACCGATGATCCGCCGAGTGAAACTCCAGGGCCAGAAAATTCTCACTCGCCGCCGCGGTATGGACCGCGGCCATGCAGGCGACGGGGCTCTCGGCCATATGTAACGCCATGGCGACGCCGTGATCGGTGGCGATGTCGCCGATCTTCTTCGTCTCCAGGATTCCGCCGGCGCTGAGTACGTCCGGGTGGATCACCGCGACCCCGCCGCGTTCGAGGAGCGGCCTGAAGCTCTCCTTCAGATAGATGTCCTCTCCGGTACAGATCGGTGCCGTGGTGGCGTTGCGGAGCCGGACGTACTGGTCGGTATACTGCCAGGGGATCAGGTCTTCGAGCCACGCCGGCGAGTATTTCTCCATCCTCCGGGCGAGCCTGATCCCGTCTTCAACGGGTACGTGGCCGATGTGATCGACGGCAAGGGGAATCTCGTATCCGATTATTTCCCGCACGGTGCCGACGTACTCCTCGAGGATGTCGAGGCCCCTCTCGGTGATATGGATGCCGGTAAAGGGGTGCGCGGTGTTGTGGATCTCGTAGAGGCGGTTCCGCTCGAACCGGTCGGCGTCACCCATCTCGGCCGCGGGGACGGACCTTCGTCGTCTGCGATACGATTTCAGGAACCCCGGCGGAGCATTCAGGGCGCCGTCCACGCCGATGAGGTGGCCGATTCCGACGTCCATCTTGAGGAAGGTGAACCCGGATTCGATCCGTCCCTTCAGGCTCCGTCCCATCTCGGCCGGATCGCCGCCATCGACGTGGGTGTCACAGTAGATGCGCACGGTATCCCTGAACCGGCCCCCGAGCATCTGATAGATCGGAACACCGTAGGCCTTCCCGGCGAGATCCCACAGGGCCACCTCCACGCCGCACACCCCGCCGGCCTGGCGGCCGTGAGCGCCGAACTGCTTGATTCGACGGAAAAGCCGATCAACGTCACAGGGGTTCTCCCCCAGGATTCGGCTCTTCAACATGGCCGCGTAGGTTCGGCTGGCGCCGTCCCGCACCTCCCCCAGACCCACGATTCCCTGATTGGTGTAGATCTTGAGGAGGGTACAGTGCATCGGTGCCCCGACCACGTCCGTAAACCGCATGTCGGTGATGCGCAGATCCGACGGCCGGGAGTCGATACGGACGTGATCCAGCACCGCGGCTTCGGCCGGTGGAGTCCCGTCCCGACTCACAACAGGGTTTCCTCGTCAGCCTGCCGCCTGTCCGTCTCCGACTCCTCGCCCCACGAGAGGTGCTTGAACTCCTCAGGAGCATTGGTCGTGCGCCACTCGGCGAAATCCGCCTCGATCTCAGGCGTCCACTTCGTATCCATCTGGGCGGAGGTATATTTCCGTTCCCTGAGCCGCTGCAGCCCGAATATCTCCCGCAGCCGAGTACGCTCCGAGTGCACGACACACTCCTCGGCCAGATGTGCCGGGATGAAGAGGATACCCGCGATAGTGCCCAAGACGATATCGCCGGGCATACAGGTGGCGCCGCCGATGCGGCAGGGCACGTTCAGACCGGTGAGGGTCACGTCCCGGATGCCCGTCGGATCGTTCCCCCGGTAGAAGGTCTGCAGGTTCTCGATCCCCCGGATCTGTTGAACGTCACGGATTCCGCCGTAGACGACCTGGCCTCTGCCGGTCCTGGTAGCGATGGCGGTGGAGAGGTTGCCACCGGAGAAGGTGCCTTGGAAGATCTTCCCGAACAGGTCGACCACCACCACGTCGTCCTCCTGCAGGGTCTCGATTACCCAGGAGTTCATCTCTCCGATGCGGCCCTCCCGGGTATGCCCGTACTCCATGAGACAGTCGTGAAGGTCCGGACGGCGGGGCATGAACACCGCGGTGACCGCCCTACCCACCAGTACCCTATCGGGATGCATGATCTTCCAGTCAGGCTCAAACTGATAGCGGTACTCCTTGCCCCAGAGCACGGCCCAGGCCTCCTCGGTGGTGACCTTCTCCATCCGCCGGACGATGTCCGCCGGAACCTTCGGTCGGCCGTCCGGGAACCGCTCTCCCTGCCACAGCGGCGTCAACCGGATGATCTCTTCTCTGTCGGCGAATTTCATGGATTTCCCCCAATGGTGGCCACCATCACCGCCTTGATGGTGTGCATGCGATTCTCGGCCTGGTCGAATACGACGGAGCGGCGGGAGCGGAATACCTCGTCACTCACCTCCATCTCATCCAGGCCGAAGGTATCTTTCACGTAGCGGCCCATCTCTGTCTCGAGATCGTGGCACGCCGGCAAGTCGTGCATGAAGATCACGCCGTCGTTCTCGGTACGTCCCACCATGGCCGAGTCCACCCGATACGGCTCGAGGAGGCGGATGCGCTCCTCGAAGCGGTCCTCCTCGCCCATCGAAACCCAGACGTCGGTATACAGGACGTCCGCTTGCCGGACCCCGGTGCCACAATCGTCGGTGACCTCCACCGTTCCGCCTGTGTAGCGCGCGACCTGGCGCATCTCCTCCACCAGAGCCGGGTCCGGGAACAGCCCCTTCGGTGCCAGGGCCGTGTAGTGCATGCCCGATTTCACCGTGCCGATCATCAGGGAGTTGGCGGTGTTGTTGCGTGCGTCTCCGACGAACACGACCTTGGTCCGATTTGGCGACTTGTTCACATGCTCGCGGATCGTCAGGAGGTCCGCCAGGGCCTGGGTGGGATGGAAGGCGTCGGTGAGTCCGTTCCAGACCGGAACACCGGAAAACCTGGCCAGGGCTTCGACCACCTTCTGGTCGAACCCCCGATACTCGATCCCGTCGTAGAGCCGACCCAAGACCCGTGCGGTGTCCTCCAGGGACTCCTTCTTTCCCATCTGACTGTTGGTCAGGAAGGTGACGTTCCCCCCCTCGTCGTAGGCGGCCACCTCGAAGGAGCAGCGTGTCCGGGTGGAGGTCTTCTCGAAGATGAGGACGACGTTCTTGCCCCGGAGCGACTCCCCCCGTATCCCCGCCCTCTTCTTCCTCTTCAGGTCCGCCGAGAGATCGAGGAGATGGCGGATCTCCTCGGGGTTATACTCCTTGAGTGTCAACAGCGAACGGCCTCGCAGGTTCACGGGCATAGTATCCTCCTCGGTCTCAAATCACGCATGAAAAGAGTAACTCTATCAGCAAAAAAACGGCACGGCAAGAGCAGGCGATAAAAGGAACGGATCGAAGGGTATACCACGCAGCGGGTCGATCTCAGAGTCGATATGTACGTCGATCTTCATCTGGTCGGTGTCCCTGATGGCGGTGTATACCGTCACGCGTGGGTCGACGGTTTGGACATAGGAATCCCGATCCCGCCTCCGGGGAATCAGGTGTCGAAATGCCCCTTCTCGACGATCAGCTTCATGATATACAGCAGGGCGCTATCGTCCATATCGAGGGCATAATCGTTGACGATCTCCTTGAGGTAGGTCCAATCGTCGGCGGTGAAGATGTCGTCGGTGGGGCTGAAATCCATGAGAAAGAGCGCAATCACCGCCCGAAGGCGCTCGGTGAGGGTGTCGAACCCCCTATATTCCACGATCTCAAAATCGGTGGTCTCGAGGAAATAATCGAACAGGTCGTAGCGCATATCCTCCGGCAGGTGCAAGACCTGCTGGAAGAAACTGTCACGCAACGCCACCGAGATTCGGTCCTCATGCGCCTCCGGTAGAATCTTTCTGATACGGCGGACATGGTTAGAAAAAAGATCGGCCATTTATGAACTCCGGCAGGACTATCTACTATCTAAAGAACCAGTATATCCCGATACGATCGAATCTCACATACTTTTTTCCAAGTCGATCCCCCGGTTCTACCCGGAGAAGTCGATATGAATTTGCATTCTTCATCGGTTGTAGTATGATTATACTCAGCGAATACAAAACCGCAAGCCTGTGAGGAAGGATGGATCGTATGGCATCTATGAGAGATTTGAGTATTAAAGTAAAAATCCTGGTGATTTCTGTCCTGGGAATCGTGATTCTGGCGTTGGTGATCACACTTATCTACATCCAAGGGGTGCGCGCCCTCTCGGAAAACGCCATCTTGGAGAAGAGCCAGGGGATCGTCTATACGGTCGAGGCCGTGCGGGAACAGACGGCCGAAAAGATCGAACGGGGAATCATCCGTGACTTCGAAGAACTTGCGGCCATGAATAACCGGGAAAATTTGGTCTCGGCCGTGCCGATCATCTCCGCCATCGAAGTCGCCGAGAAGAACGCGGCTGAGGCGAACTACAAGTTCCGGGTACCCAAGATCTCGCCGCGGAATCCGGCCAATACGCCGACACCCGAAGAGGAGGCGATACTGAAGCGTTTTCAGGAGGAGAACCTGCCCGAGTTGGTCGTGACCGGAGAGGACGAGATTCGATACTACCGGCCGATACGCCTTACCGAGGAGTGCATGCTCTGCCACGGAGATCCCAAGGGAGCGGTCGATCCGGTGGGAGGCATCAAGGAGGGCTGGAATGTCGGCGAGGTTCACGGGGCCTTCGTAATCATCAGTTCGTTAGACGCGGCGAAAGCCGAGTTTCAACGGGCGGCGGTGGTTATTTCCATCGTCACGGTTTCCATCATCGCCATACTAAGCCTCGGCCTGTG
This sequence comes from uncultured Spirochaetales bacterium, assembly GCA_964485495.1. Lineage (GTDB taxonomy): Bacteria > Spirochaetota > Spirochaetia > CAZAKE01 > CAZAKE01 > CAZAKE01. The sequence goes on along the minus strand of CAZAKE010000064.1, from coordinate 12,614 downwards.
GTTCCTCATCTCCGCAATCACGCGGCCGCTGACGCTGTATATCACCAACTTCGAACGGGCTACCGGCGGCGACCTCACCGTCGAGGCCGTCGTGAAGAGTCGAGACGAGATCGGCAAGCTTTCGGTCTTCTTCAACGACTTCCTGTCGTCCCTGAAGTCCATGGTGGGCAACATAAAGGGGGTGACGGAACGGACGAGACAGATAAGCCTGGACCTGGCAAGCTCCTCGGAGGAGTCCGCCGCGGCCCTCGAGGAGATCCAGGCGAACACCGAGCAGATGAAGGACAAGATCGTGCATCTGGACGAGGAGGTCACGGCATCCAACAAGGCGGCCGACTCGGTGAAGCAGTTCATCTCCCACGTGGCGGACCTGATCTCCTCACAGGCCTCGGCCATCACCGAGTCCTCCGCCTCCATCGAACAGATGTCCTCCTCCATTCAGAACATCGCCCGTGTCTCCGAAGAGAAGCAGCGGATTGCCGCGGAGCTGGAGGAGATCTCCTATGCCGGCGAGACCGAGATGGACAACACCATGGAGGTGATCAAGAAGGTGGCCGAATCCGCCGGGGTGATGATGGAGATGATCGAGGTGATCGACGGCATCGCGTCACAGACGAACCTGCTGGCCATGAATGCCGCCATCGAGGCGGCTCACGCAGGCGACGCCGGGAAGGGCTTCGCGGTAGTGGCGGACGAGATCAGGAACCTGGCCGAGTCCTCCAGCGAGTCGGCGAAGGAGATCTCCCGCTCGCTGAAGGAGGTGATCGACTATATCCGGGTGTCCCGGACCTCCACCGAGAAGACGAGCAGCATGTTCGGCGGAATGATCGACAAGATCAAAGAGGTGGCCCAGGCGATGAACGAGATGCAGGATTCCACCCGAGAGCTCTCCGCCGGCAGTGACCAGATACTGGAGGCACTCACATCGTTGATCGAAATCACCTCTCAGGTCCAGGACGCATCCGGCGACATGGACTCGCGGATGGCGGAGATCGCCCAGTCTCTCGAACGCCTCACGACATTCTCCGCGGACGCCGCCAACGGCATGGAGGAGATCGCATACGGGATCAGGGAGATCTTCGCGGCGGCCCAGAACGTTTCCGAAGCGGGTACCAGCAACTCCCGGAGTGTGGCGGAACTCGAAGAACTCATCGGTAACTTCAAGACCGGCAAAGAAGGCGAAGAGATTGACGAGCAGGTCGAGTTCGAGACGGGGGTCACCGATAGGGGGCCTTCCGCGGACGATTGACCGGTATCCGATGATCAAGAAGGACATATTCGGCGACGACCTGAAAGAGCAACTCGTCGCCGCCTCGAAAGACAAGCTCTACCGTTTCACGCTGGTGGGTGGGACCATCCGGGGAGCGTTTCTCCACGCCACCCGCATGGTACGAGAGATGCGGGCCAACCACGAGACCGGTCCCTTGGAGACCCTGATCCTCGGCCAGGCGTATATCGCCGCGGGACTCCTGATGGTACACATGAAAGACGGCGACCGGACGATCATTCAGGTACAGTGCAACGGTCCCGTGAAGGGCCTGCGGGCGGAGTCGAATTCCTTCGGCGAGGTGCGCGGGTTTCTCTCCTCCAATCCTATTCCCCTGCCGGAGGATGCGGACACGATCCCACCAATTACGGAGCTGTTCGGCATCGGCGGCCTCTCGGTAACGAAGCACCTCTCCGGAGGCGATACGCCGTTCACGGGTACCGTAGACCTGGCATACGGGACCCTCGCCGAAGATCTCGCGTACTACTTCGTCACATCGGAGCAGACGCCGGCGGCCTTCGACCTGAGTATCGAATTCGATACCCAAGGGAAGATTGTCGGGGCAGGCGGATTGTTCCTGGGAGTGCTTCCGTCCGCCGAACGCTTCGAGTCCGACGCCCCGGTGTCGGACTCGACGATCCGCGCCGTAGAATCGGCCTTTCTGAAGAAGGACTCCATCGGAGATGCATTGGCGAACGGCGAGGAGCCATCCGACTGCCTGACCGATTGGTTCGCCGACATGGACCTGCGGATCTTAGACGACAAGCGGGTTGCCTTCATGTGCCACTGCAGCAAGGCCGGGTTCGAGAAATTTCTCGCCGCCATGGATCTCGCGGAACTCGAGGAGATCGCTGAAAACGGCCCCTTCCCGCTCATTACTACCTGTCACAACTGCAACACCTCGTATTCGTTCTCGCAGGAATCGATCCAGCTGCTCTACCGAAAGAGGAAAAATCCGGAACGCTTCACCTGATCTTCATATTCCAACCGCCGCGCACCCATCGGCGGCGTTTCTGAGAATCGGATCGAAAAGAACGACGGGACGAAAATCCCAAAAAAACCTACTTGTCCAAATCTTTTTTTTCCGACATAGTTATTGTAATAATATGACCCTTCGAAATAGGAGAGATTCCCATGGCAGAATTCATTTTTACCGAAAAGATGCAGGCGTACCGCGACAAGATCTTCAACTGCATTACCGACCCTCAATTGGTACCCAAGGTATTCAACGATGTGGAATCGTTCGAGAAGATTGGTGAGGGAGATGTCGCCAACGGTACGAAATTCAAGGAGACCTGCAAGACCGCAGCGGGAACCGAGACGTTCGAACTGGAGGTCAGCAGCTGGAAACCCCCAAAACTCGTCGCCTTCATCATCAACGACGACGGCTTGTTTACAAACCTCCAGTGGGTTCTGGTGGAAGAGGGTCCCGACATCAAGGTTGACTTCAAGGTGCAGGTGTACGGGTCCGGCTTGAAGGCCCTGACCGCAGCGTTCAAGGCCGGCGCAGTCAAGAAGAAATATGCCGGCAGGGTAACGGAACTGAAGAAGTATCTCGACAGCCTGGAAGGTTGATCCACCGACACACGTGATAGCGCCGCGGTGCTCAGCGTATTCCGGCCCCAGGAACGATGGAGACAACCTAAGGGGAGCATTTTGAGAAAATTCCGCTTGACTCCGCGGTCGGAATCGATGCATGATACCGCTATGACGCCGAACAAAGCGAAGAGTCTCTTCGCGCCCCACGCAGCCGTAGTACTCGTAGCTGTACCCGTAGTCGTACCACACGGGGCGGGGGAGTCGTAGCGTCACCATACCGGCAGATGGAACGTGAAGCCCGCGCCCCTCGAGGGGATGCGGGTTTTTTTGTGCCTCGGGCACACGCGATTCCGCCCTCCTCTCCATATACGGGAACGGACTCGCCTCCACAGAGCCGACAGGAGGTTGGAACGATGACACACGCAACGAAACACTCACAGGAAAAGGAGTCGACACAGCACAGGGGATCGACTCGGGAAACACGGCGACCGGTGCCCATCACCGTGGATCCGGTAACACTCCCGAAACACTTCGACGACGAGACGGCCACGCAACGATGGCTTCGGTTCTGGGACTCGGCGGGAATCTACCGATTCAATAACGGACGGGACGGAAACGGCCGGGTGTTCCGTATCGACACACCACCGCCCACCGTCTCCGGCAGCCTGCACGTCGGCCATGTCTTCAGTTATACCCACACCGACATCATCGCTCGGTACCGGCGGATGCGAGGCGACGCCGTCTTCTACCCCATGGGGTGGGACGACAACGGGCTGCCCACGGAGCGACGGGTGCAGAACTACTTCTCCGTAAGCTGCGATCCCGACGCCCCATATCAGCCGGACTTCTCGCCCGAACCGGCACAATCGAGGGCCCCCGTCCGAAGCATCTCGCGACGCAATTTCATCGAACTCTGCAACCGGCTGACTGAGATCGATGAGGAGGCGTTCAAGGACCTGTGGCGGCGGGTGGGGCTTTCGGTAGATTGGTCGCTGGAGTACGCTACTATCTCCGCACGGCCCAGACGCACGGCCCAGCTGAGTTTCTTGGATCTGTACGAGAAGGGGCACGCCTACGTCCGGATGGCGCCGGTCATGTGGGACGTGGATTTCGCCACGGCGGTGGCCCAGGCCGAGGTCGAGGACAGGGAAGTGGCCGGGGCGTATCACGAAATCCGGTTCGCCTTGGAATCCGGCACCGGAGAGACTTTCACGGTTGCCACGACGAGGCCGGAACTACTTCCGGCTTGCGTCGGCATCACCGCCCACCCTGACGATACACGCTATTCGCACCTCTTCGGCCGACGGGCGGTGACACCCCTCTACGGTGTCTCCGTGCCGATCTTCCCGAGCATCGAGGCGAACCCGGAGAAGGGCACCGGCATCCTCATGGTCTGTACCTTCGGTGACGCTACCGACGTCGAGTGGTGGCGTGAGAGGGAGTTGCCTACCAGGCAGGTGATCGACCAAAACGGACGGATGGTGCCGATCCGATTCGGAACAACCGGATGGGAGAGCTGCTGCCCGGAGGCGGCCGACAGGCGATACGCAACAGTAGTCGGGAAAACAACCCATACCGCCGGAACGCTCATCGTAGAGCAGCTACGGACAGACCCTCAGCCATTCCCGGCGCAGGTGAACGTACCTCCGGGACCTGCCATCACCGCGGAACCGGTACCGACGACTCGGGCGGTGCGCTTCTACGAGAAGGGTCGACGCCCCCTGGAGTATATCTCCTCCCGTCAGTGGTTCGTGAGACTCATGGACAAGAAGGACCTCCTCCTCCGCATGGGCCGAGAGATCGATTGGATCCCGGAACATATGGGTCTGCGGTACGCCGACTGGACCGAAGGTCTCAAATACGACTGGTGTATCAGCAGACAGCGGTTTTTCGGCGTGCCCTTCCCGATCTGGTATTCCTTGGACGATGACGGAAACCCGGTATACGCGTCACCGATACCCGCCGATCCCGGCCGGCTGCCGGTGGACCCGCTCATCGACACCCCTCCGGGATACACCGAAAATCAACGCGGAGCGCCCGGTGGCTTCACTGGAGAGCGGGACGTCTTCGACACGTGGTTTACCAGCTCCCTCTCACCCCAGATCACCCTCGGGTGGGACGGAACCGGGACTCCCGGGGGTCTGCCGATGGATGTCCGGCCCCAGGGCCATGACATCATCCGAACCTGGGCGTTCTACACAATCGTCAAGGCGGCATTGCATCACGGGAGTATCCCCTGGAGGAGCGTCCTGATCTCCGGTTGGATCCTCGACCCGGACCGCAAGAAGATGTCGAAGAGCAAGGGAAACGTGGTCACACCGGTAGAGTACCTGCAAAGATACACCCCCGACGGGGTGCGGTACTGGGCGGCGGGCGCGTCGTTGGGGACCGACGCCGTGTTCGACGAGAAGGTCTTGAAGACCGGCCGGCGTCTGGTGACGAAACTCTACAACGCCGCGAAGTTCGTCCTCGCCATTCCGTGCGGGCCCGGCCGGGTCACCTTACCGCTGGACCTGGACTTCCTCCGGGTCCTCGGCCAAACCGTACGGGACGCCTCGACGGCCCTGGACCGGTACGATCACTCAACCGCACTGGAGGCGATAGAACAGTTCTTCTGGAACGGATTCACCGATAGCTATATCGAACTGGTGAAGGATCGGGCGCGGGCCGGCGACGACGACGGGAGAGATTCGGCCGTCCGGACACTCCGGGCCGGACTCTCGGTGCTGCTGCGCCTCTTCGCTCCCTACCTTCCATTCATCACCGAGGAGATCTGGAGCTGGGCCTTCGCGACGGAGAGCGGTTGCGAGAGTATCCACCGTGCCCCCTGGCCGGTCACCGACACCGTTGCCGATACGGCGGACATGGTGCCTGATGATACGGGTCGGGGAACGCTGGATACATGCCGGGCGGCACTGAGCGCCGTCCACGGACTCAAGACGAGGGAGGGTCGCTCGCCGGCTGCACCGCTGAAGCTGCTGGAGATGCGCGGATCGGCGGAGGACCTGAGAGCCGTCAGGCAGGCCGAGGGTGACCTACGGCATGCGGCGAAGGCGTCCCAACTGCGCTGGGTGACGAGAGATATCGGCGAAAAAGAGACGGTCCCACGATTCGAGATCGTGGATGCGGTGTTTACGGAAGAGAGGTAAACTCCACCGTGAAGGTCGTCCCCCTCCCAACGCCGGATTCGACCTCCAGGCGACCGTCGAGTTGAATGGAGAACTCCTGCACCAGCCTCAGCCCGAGCGTATCCGAATCGGGCACGGACAGATCAGAAGGTATTCCGACACCGTCATCCTTCACCGTCAGCAGAAAGGTCGAAAGGGACTCCTGCGTATCTGTGCAGGTATCGGTTTCTGTGCCGGAGCTCGTGTCCGCTTCCGGGTCCGTCACCTTCTCGAACAGGACCTCGATCGTGCCCTTCCTATCGTCGGGAAACGCGTACTTGAGCGCGTTGGTGAGCAGCTCGGTGATGATGAAGGCGATGGGCATGGAGGTGTTCATGTTGAAGGTCGTGTCGGCGGCATCTACGCAGAGGTGGATCCGCCCCGGATCGGCGAGAAGCACCGTCGTGAGGTTGACGCAGAGATCCTCGACAAACTCCTGCATGGGGATGTAACGCAGGTCGGTACTCATGTAGAGCTTCTCGTGGAGCAGCGAGATCGAATTGATCCGATTGCATATCCGGTCGAGCAGCTCCGCATCCTCTTGGTGCCGCATGCGGTCCCGTTCGAGGTTGACGATACTGGTGATCATCAGTAGGTTGTTCTTGATCCGATGATGGATCTCCCGGAGGAGGACGTTCTTCTCCTCCAGAGCTTTCTGACTTGCCGTCACGTCCCGTATCATCACTAGAAGCGACACATTGCCGTCATCGTTGATTCGATAGCTGGAGACGCTGTGATTCACTCCGCGAATCGTCAGCAGACACTCCGGTCGATACGGCGGGGCCTTGGGCTCCTCTATGCCGATCAGCCACAGGATCCGCTCCCGATCCTCTCCGGCCGGAAACAGATCGGGAAAGGGCACTGCAAGCATGTCGTGCTCCTCCATGCCGAAGATATTGGACGCGGCTTTGTTCACATACACGATCTCGTGCGAGGGCGTCATCTCGACGATACCCTCGCCGATGTTTTCCATCACCACCTCGGAGTGACGCTTCGTCGTGAGGAGTTCCTGAGTGACCTCCCGCTTGAATACGTCTTCGAGCCCCAAGATAACGTCAAGAGATCTCTCTGCGGGAGGCAGATCCGATTCTGCGAGTACACGTTCGATGTGATTACGCATCCTGTCCAAAGGTCCCTTGGCGATACACGCATCCGCTCCTAATGCGATCCAATCGAGCCGCGACTCGGCGGCGATACCCGACAGGATGACGAGATAGGCCGCTTTGGTCGCCTCTTCCTGCCGCAGAAGTGTGACGAGTTTCTCCCCGCTCATCTTCGGCATCACCAGATCGATGAATATCACATCCGGCCGCTCGCACATCGCCTTCTTGAGCCCCGAGATTCCATCAGCGGCCGTAATCGGCTCGTGCCCCATGCCGTGGAGCAGGTTCCGCAGGTAGGTGCGGAGGATCTCGCTGTTGTCGACGATCAGAATTCTCTTCATGCTTTTGTAGCCACCTCATCCGCCAGCCGGCTGCAGGCCTGCGCCAGCGTTTCCTTCAGTTCCATGGCCCTTTCTCTGTCTCCGGACCTGCCTGCGTTCTCCAGTGCTTCCGCCGGTCCATAGATATCGGGTAAGTCTAGATTTATCGCGGCGCCTTTGATCTGGTGGGCAATTTCGGTCACCCGAATGCAGTCCCCCCGGGTCAGTGCAGACACCAACTCCGGCAGGTCACGCGAGTTCGCTGTCACCAGTAATTCGACAAAGGATAGATACTCCTGGAAGTCAATTCCCATCGCCTGTGCCGTGCTTCGAATATCCACGAGACTTCCCTCCCAATGCGATACTGTTCCGCTTTCTCATCGATACCCGATTAGTTCTGTAAGTATACTGCAAAATGGCAAGGATATCAAAATAGTCGCATCTGAAGGGTATCGGCCAAGGCCGTCCTTCGATATCCCGGATCGACTCGTTCGACCACGCCGAATTACTCAATCGGCAGGAAGGGACTCGGTGGCAGGGTATGTGCGGCGTCGAAAACCATCACAGTTCCGTATTCTCCGTCATACCCCTCATCGACAAACACCCGTCGCCGCCGCATCCTGTCCACCGCTTCGGCAATCACCGGTCCCGCCTGTCAGTCGATCTCCGACGACGGCAGATCCGCGAGGAAGCCGATCTCACCGGTTCCCATGCCGATTCGGGTTCCTGTTCCAGATTCTGTTCCGGCTTCGGTACCAGTTCCGATCCAGTTCATGGGCGGATCGCTGGAGAGCCCCGTCTCGACGGCCGGAATCTCGCCGGTGAGGTCTTCGAAGCACTCCTCCACCGAGGAGAATCCCGACTTGTCACCCAACACCGAGAACCAGGGAGTCCAGACATGGGCGGGGATGAAGACCACATCCGGTGCCACATCCAGGCAGATCGCCAGGAGATCCTTGGCGTCCATACCCAGAATCGGACGGCCGTCGGAGGTGATGTTGCCGATGGCCGCCAAGCGTGCGGCGATCCTGCGGGCATCTTCGAACCGGCGCACCAGGACCACGCTGTGCACCTTCCGGACCTTCCCGTGCTTCTTGTAGATCGTGCTGATCTCCGCCGAGAGCACGAAACGGGTGTCTGCAGCTCTCGGCAGGATGAAGACCGGCCGCTCCGTCTTGGCCGTCAGGGTTGAGTGGAACGAACGTTTTCGCTCCAGATCGAGGATGAAGAAGCCGTCCTCCGCCGGCCTGAGGGCCTCCTCCAGATCTACAATCCAACCGGGGTGCGTGAAGTCACCACTCCCCAAAACCCGGATGCCCTTGATCCGCGCCCAGTAATCGAGATACTCAGGGATTAGCCGCTTGCTGGTGGCGATGGAGTACCGGGAGTGGATGTGGAGGTCGGCGACGAAGCGCATGGGCCGTGCCTACTCTCCGATGATCTTGACCAAGATCCGCTTCCGCCGCTTGCCGTCGAACTCACCGTAGAAGATGGTCTCCCAGGGTCCGAAATCGAGCCGTCCCTCGGTTACGGCAACCGTCACGCCCCGCCCCATGACGGTCCGTTTCAGATGGGCGTCCGCGTTGTCCTCATATCCGTTGTGGTTGTACCGGCTGTACGGTTTCTCCGGGGCCAACCCCTCGAGCCACCCCTCAAAGTCCTCGTGCAGGCCGCCCTCATTGTCGTTGATGAACACCGAGGCGGTGATGTGCATGGCGTTCACCAGACACAGCCCCTCGGTGATACCCGACTCCCGCAAGGCCTCCTCCACCTGCGGCGTGATGTTGACGAAACCCCTGCGGGAGGGTACGTTGAACCATAATTCCTTTCGAAAACTCTTCATTGGCATATCCTCGTGTCTGTTTGACCGGCTTGACCGGTGTAGTCGGATACAGGATACGAATTTCAACCGGAGGGGTAAAGGGTGACCGAACCAAGATACCATTGCGTAGCCCTTGCCGTACCGCCGGGACACGATCACCCCGGGAGATGATGAGGTGAATTGATGAGGGTCTATTTATGAGAGTCATCCTGACCGGTTCCGCCGGGCGACTCGGGAGTGTCGCCCTCCCGATCCTGAGACGAGGCGGCCACGAGGTGATCCCCGCAGACAGGGACGTCCTGGACCTGCTGAACGAAGGCGATACCAAACGCCTCATCGAGTCGGTGAAACCCGATGCCGTCATCCACCTCGCGAACCATCCCGGTGCGAATAGGGGAACCCCCCAGACGGTGTTGAACGAGAACGTCACCATGAACATGAACGTGTTCCAGTCGGCGGTTGATTCAGGGGCAAGGAAGTTGGTCTATGCAAGCTCGGTGCAGGTCCACCAGGGAGAGCTCCGGACCCCGGAACAGGCGGCCGAAAACCTGCCCTTCCTACCGATAGACAGATATACGCCGATCTCGGCGCGAAATCCCTACGGCCTGAGCAAGGTCCTCGGAGAGAGGACCCTCGAATATTTCTCCACCCTTCGGGGGATAGAAGCCGTCTCGATCCGCTTTCCGGGGCTTAGATCCCTCACCGATCGACGGCCCTTCTATGAGGAGTTCGATGCCGACCGATATCCGTCGGGCTCCGAATCGATGGCGTGGTTGTGGCCGTGTCTAGGAATCTCCAGAGAAGACGCCTCCCGGCTGCTGCTGCGGCTGCTCGAGTCGAATCTGCCCGGGTACCGGGTCTATCTGCCTGCCGCCGGTATTCCCCGGGGAATGGTGCCGTCGGAGTTTTTGGCCAAACACCTTCCGGCCGCGGCGGCCTGCCTACGTTCCGACTCGGGACGCGTTCAGGAATTCCACGAGACGATGGACCGGCTCGACCGTCACGGTCTCTGCGATACCGCGTACATCACCGAAGAGACGGGATGGGAGCCCGAAGACGTGTAGGCCGGTGAATGGAACCGGCCGGCCGTCGGAACCGTCAAATCAATCCCGCAGGACGCTCATCGGATCCAGATACTCCGCCCCCTCGGGAGGCTTCCCGAAATCGGGGATCTGGAGGAGTTTCGCCAGGTCGAAGATCGCGTCATAATCGGGTTCAGCGTTCCTGTCTCCGTTTTGGTAGGCTTCATCGGGAAACTCCCACCAGGTATAGATACCGTGATCGGTCTGCGACCATTCATGTCGACAGGTAGCTTGAATACGACGGCTATCTTACCCGGTTGGGGAAAAAGATCATAGGTTGCGTTCTAGCGGAAACAGGGTGTGTAAGCGAGCCCCGGATTGCGCTCGTTAGATGATCTTTTACGTCAGTCGGCGGATCAGCTCCGCATGGGCGGGATACTCCTCGGTCAGGGAGCCGCGGCCGGCCAGTTCGAAGTCGGCGAAGTCGAACCCGGGAGACACCGTGCAGCCGGAAAGGCAGAAGCCGCTCCCCTCGATCGGCTCCGCCGCGAACCATAGACCGGCAGGAACCACGACCTGAAGACGGGCCGGCACCGAGGGGGAATCGCCGAGATAGAGTGTTTCGAGCCATGGCTCCGCTTCGCGACGGTGGATTTCGGTGTCCGTCGGCTCTTCACCGATACACCGCCCCGGCTGCAGCACGTACAGCCGCAGCACTCCTCCGGCGTAGTGGTGCCAGATCTCATCGGACCGTATCCGATGAAACCTGGATGCCTCCCCCTCGTGCAGCAGGTAGTAGATGGCGGTGCAGAAGGGCCGCTTCCCTCTGGAGAGTTCGGCACACTCGCCGGAGCGGTAACTCTCCGAATAGTGGCCGCCCTCAGGATGGGGTTGCAGGTTCAACAAGTCGATCCAGTAGCCCGAACCGTCCCGCCCGGCCATCAGATAATTCCCAGCCGCCGGCCCTCCTGGGCAGAGATGTCGAGGATAATATCAAGTTCCTCATCTGTATGGGTGGCCATGTAGGAGGTCCGGATGAGCGACTTGTTTGGAGGCACCGCAGGACTCACTACCGGATTCACGTATACGCCCCGCTCGTAGAGGTTCTTCCAGAAGAGGAAGGTCTTGTCGTAATCGCCGATGATGAGGGGAACCACCGGCGTCTGTGTATTTCCGACATCGAATCCGAGATCCCTGAAGCCTTCACCCATCTTCTTGCCGATCTCCTGCAGCCTGGCGACCCGTTCCGGCTCCTGAATGATGATGTCCAGGGCGGCGATCACGGCGGCGATGCTCGCCGGAGGGATGCTCGCGCTGAAGATGAGGGGCCGTGCGAAGTGCTGAATATAGTCGATAACCTCCGGTTCGCCGGAGACAAATCCCCCGATGGAACCGAAGGATTTGGAAAACGTACACATGACCACGTCCGCGAGAGACATATCCTCATAGTACTCACCGGTTCCCCGCCCGGTGGCTCCCAGCACACCGATGGAATGTGCCTCGTCGAGGTAGACCCCGGCGTTGTATCGGTTCGCCAAACCCTTGAGTTCCGGAAGGTCGACGATGTCCCCCTCCATGCTGAACACGCCGTCGGTGACGATGAGCTTAGCGGCTTCATGGTCCACCTCCAGCAGCTTCTTCTCCAGGTCTTCCATATCGTTGTGCTTGTATCTGTGAACGTTCACGTTGTGATTCATACCGATGGACATGAAGATTCCGTCCATGATGGAGGCGTGATTCAGCTTGTCGGTGAAGACGTGTTCTCCCCTTCCCACCAGAGCCGATATGGATCCGAGGTTGGTCTGATATCCTGTGGTGAACACGGCGGCCGCAGGCTTGTGGGTGAACTCGGCGAGACGCTCCTCCAACTCCTCATGAAGATCGAGTGTGCCGTTCATAAACCGGGACCCGGAACAGCTGGTGCCGTACTCTTCGACGGCGGAAATTGCGGCCTCACGAACCCGCGGGTCCAGGGAAAGTCCCAAGTAGTTGTTCGAGCCGGCCATGATAACCTCACGACCCTCGATAATGACCTTGGTACCATCCGATTTTTCGATGGGGCGGAAATAGGGATACAGGCCTTGGGCTCGGGCATCGGCCGCAACGGTGAATTCGTAGCACTTCTTGAAGATGCTGCGGATCTCTGTCAACTCGGCCATACGTTCTCCTCGGGTGCGGTCTTCGACCCATCGCCGGCGAGGTGCCGGTTCGATATTGTTCCCTGCATGCGAGTTTACAACAACCATTCCCGGGGGGTACCGGGCTCCGAGATGAGTGTATCGGCGGAATTTCGAGATGTCAACGCTCTTCTGTTCTGTACAGCTATTCGAAAAGTAAGTAGAAAGTAAGACGTTTATCAGCTCCTTTTCCGCGA
>CAZAKE010000063.1:23164-24228 GCA_964485495.1 uncultured Spirochaetales bacterium | reverse complement strand
CAGGCATTGCCGGAGGACCGCCTCTTGCGAATGCCGGCAACCCGGTGCCGGGTCTGCCGAGAAGGTTCAAGATTCCATGTGCATATCCTTATGTGAATGGCAGCCGTTTGGTACATTTCTCGCTACACGGCGTTTCAATCGTGACAACCCCAGCGCCAATACGACGTCCATCATAAGCGGCGCGCCGATTCCGGTCTTGATATACGTGATGTCCCGGTCCTTGGATTTAAGGTTCCAGGCGCGGACGGTTGCGTGCCGGCCGAGAAACTCTACACAGGCGGAATCAATCGTATACACATCGGGCTCCCACCACGGTGCGACTATCACCGACTCAGGTACCCTATCCCTCTCCAGTCCGAGAACCATTCGGCATATGTCTTCCTGAGATGCTCCGTAGGACTCTATCGACTTTACCAATGTATCGTAGCTCATCGGATTGATCCTTATATAATATGAGTATGACGAACATCAGAGAAAAGGTGGGAACCGGCGTATGTCTTTCCTTTGTAGAACTCCAAATCGAATTTCTCCCTACATCCTCGTATCCGATCTACTCGATTCCGCAGAATATGCCTTTTCAGACCACCCCACAAACATTGTATGCGCGAGTACTTGAGAAAGAGTATTGTATCTGCTGCGTCTAATCGGATGTCGAGCGTGCCACCATAATTTCCATCGATGATCCATTCGGGTTCCTGAACGAGACGCTTTTGTAAACCTACCCAATCTTGCTCCGAAGTTCTGTTCCAGTTTGGTTTCCAGAAAAGTGAATCCAGGTGATACAATGGAATGCGCAACTGCTTCTGCAGTTTTGTCGTCAACGTCGATTTTCCAGAACCACTTGAACCGATTATGGCTACCTTTCTCATATCACGATGTGGTCTCGGGACGAAATTGACTGCAAGCCTTTGATCGATCACTTCTGTCCACAAATATGACGTTATGCCTTTTTTGCCGTAGCTGAAGATCGGCTACAATTTCATCTAAGCTATGATGGTGCTTTTCGGAATAGGCATCTCGATTTTGCCAGACTTCGACTATTATTTCATCTCTATGCATAGTTA
>CAZAKE010000063.1:0-23064 GCA_964485495.1 uncultured Spirochaetales bacterium | reverse complement strand
CGCCGTTAAATAACTCACCACTGAGGTTTCGATATATACGCTTTCCGCCATGGTACTATGTAGTATACCACATCCTGATCTTTTTCTGATGATAGAGTGATCCGACATCGAAACCTCAATCTCGCTTCACACGAACAACAGCACCGCGCCGCCGACCGCCAGGAAGGTGCCGGCGTACGCCCCTACCGGTAGGTGCTTCTTGAAGACGAATCGGTCCACCGGCAGGAGGATGATCGGGCTGGTCTGCATGATGGTGGTGACGATGCCCACCGGAGCCAGGCTCAGGGCGTAGAGGGTCATGATGATGCCGAGGACGGGGCCCACCAAAGCCCCGGCGCCGATCAGGAGGAGTGCCCGGGTGTCGCGCATCTTGCGGAAGTCCTGGATGAACCTGCCGCTCAACAGGCGAAAGAGGATGAGCCCGACGAGACCCGCCGTGATGCGCAGGAGGTTGGCCGACATCGGGTGCACCGCTTCGCCGATGCCACGTTTGGCCAACACCATGCCGCCGGCCTGGGCCAGGGCGCCGAGGACCGCGAAGGTGAAACCCAGGATCTTGTACCCGCCGGAATCGCCGCTACTGAGATCAGAATCCAAGATTGGTGAGTCCGGTACAGTAGAAGCGGCCGGGATGGGCGCCGGATGCACCTGAGTCTCAGCATCCACAACCCGCTTTCGACCTCGGCCGGACTCCGCCAGCACGACCCAGGCAACACCGAGGACGGTCACAAGGATGCCCGTCAGCTGCAACGGCGCGAGCCGCTCGTGCAGCGTGATCCAGGAGATGACGGTGCTGAAGATCGGCGAGAGGGTGAGGATGACCAGGGTCTCCCGGTGGCCGATATCCACGAAGGCGCGGAAGATGAAAAGATCCGCCACGCAGAACCCGAGTAGTCCCGAGATTCCCAGAACCAGATACGCCATGCCGGTGAGACCCAGCGGAACCACCGTCCCGGTGAAGATCAAGTGGATCAGCATCATGGCAGGCAGGGCGATCCAAAGCCTGATGTGGGTCACCGGCACCGAACCGACTCGCCTCCCGGCCAGGGAGTAGACGATCGAGTTCTGGGCCCAGCAGCAGGCCGTCACCAGGGCGAAGAGCTGGCCGACGATCATCGGGGTGACCCTTGAGAATTCTGGGGCTTTCGCGGCCGCTGAGGCCGCCGGTAGTAGAGGATGGCCGCCACCGCCACCGCCAAAACCCCCAGCAGCAGGACAAAGGGCAGCGACTTGTTCATCTCCGACAAGACCCCCGCCAGCCAGCCGAAGGGAGTGGTCAATGCGATCACGAACACGTTCGCCAAGGCCAGTATCCTCGCCCGTTCTTCCGGATCTATCGCTCGAACCAGGAGCGCCTCCATGAATGGACCAGCCAGTGCGAACCCGGCCGCCTCGATCACCGTCGACACCAGCACGAAGACCAGCGCCTTCGGCGGCGTGATCAGCAAGACCGCGACTCCCACCGCCGAGAGGCCGAACCCGATCACCAGGGATTCCTTGATGCGCTCATGATCGATCCGCGGCAAGATCACGAAGTAGAAGAAGAGCATCACCGCGGACCTGAGGGCGTGAAACCAGGCGAGCGTCTCCGGCGCGAACTGCAGCCCCTCGGTGAGAAGCACCGACCAGAAGGCGTTCCGCACGGTCTTGTAGATCATCACCGCCAGCAGCACCGCCACCGCCGCGACGGTGGCCCGGCTCCGGAGAAGCTCCTGCACGACGCCGGTGTACTGCCGCAGCAGCGTCAGGATCGAGGTAGATCGGGTCTCGACCATCCGCTTTTTCCCCTGGGGCGTCTCTTCGGCGAAGACGTTCAGGATGATGAACTTGGCCGTCATCATCACGAAGGTAAAAACGAACAGCCCACGCACCGTCGGCACCAGCGAGAACTTGGCCACCATGAATCCGCTGATCGGCGCCACAAACCCGGCGACTACCCCCGAGATGTAGACCCACGACCAGATGTTCACCAACTGGTGCTTAGGCGCGTCCTCCACCAGGAGGCAGGACCAGGAGGTCATGGTGATCCGGAACAGCGAGTTGCCGATCGCCGCGGCGATAAACCAGTAGATGTTCTGAGACGCCGCCCACAGGAGTGCCGGGATACTCCAAGAGAGGAGATCGAAGATGAAGGTGGTGCGCTTCCTGCCGAGTTTATCGGTGATCGGGCCGCCGAGGAGGGCGGTGAACACCTGGAACATCAAGCCGATGGAAGCGACGAGTCCGATGCCCCGGTCGCCGACACCCAGGGCCAGCATATACACCGACATGTACGGCGTATAGAGGTTGAACGGAATGCCCCACAACGGCTCGGTGAGGATACACGCCCGTTGGTTCCCCCGGGAGTTCTTCAGGGACGCCCACAGCGTGCCGGCTTTCGGTTCTTCAGGTTCGGAATTCATCGCGAAAACATATCGGTTTTCGCGAGTTGCGTCTATGCCGTATCGGAAAATCACGCTTCACGTGAGCCGCGGCAAGTACGGGGGCTGCCCGAGATCGAAAATTTCAGATATCTTGAAACCATGATCGTTAACCCTCGAATCAGACTGATCGTCATCACCGGCATCATCCTGCTGGTCTCCTTCACCTCCGTGAGTTACCTCAACTTCAGGTCGGCCAGGCGCTCCATTGAGAACGAGATCGTGACCTCCGGGCTGCCGCTCACCCGTGAGAACATCTACTCGGAGATCGTGAAGGACCTGATGCCCCCCCTTAACATCTCGTCGCTGATGGCCAACGATTCCTTCCTGATCGAATGGGCGACCGAAGGAGAGCGGGACCGGCTTCCGGTGATCACGTACCTTCAGAACATCCAGGAGAAGTACGGGTTCTTCTCGACCTTCTTCGTCTCCGCGTCCTCCAAGAATTATTACTACCCCAACGGCATCCTCAAACAGATCAGCACCGAAGACGATCACGACGTCTGGTTCTACCGGTTCATCGAGTCGGACAAACTGTACGATCTGGACGTGGACACCAACGAGGCCGCGGGAAACCTTCTCACAATCTTCATCAATTACCGTGTCGAAGACTTTCAGGGGAACATCCTGGGTGTAACCGGAGTGGGCCTCGAAATGGAGAGCTTCGCGGCATTCCTGGCGGAGACCCAGCAGAAGTACCACCGCCGGATCTACCTGGTAGACCCGGAAGGATACGTACAGGCTCACTCCGACAGCAGCCTAATCGAAACCATCAACATATACACGCATCCCGGGATCGAGGAGATCGCGGCGGAGCTCCTCACCCCGGTGGGCCATCCGGTAGACGGCGAGTACTCCAGAGACCATGAAAAGGTGCTTATCACCGCGAGATACATCCCCCAACTCGACTGGTTCCTCATCGTCGAGCAGGACGCGGCGCCGGCGCTGCAGAACCCCAGGAAGAACCTGGTCCGGACGCTCCTCACCGGGGGGATAACCTCGCTGATCATACTCATCATCGTCGGGGTGGTGGTCTCGCACTACCAGGGCAATCTGGAACATATCGCCATCACCGACGAACTCACCGGCGTGCATAACCGGCGGGAATACGCCAACCTCTTCGAGCAGGCCGAGTACCGATTCAACCGGTACGGCACCACGTTCTCGGTGATCCTCATCGACATCGACGACTTCAAGGAGGTGAACGACACCATCGGACACCTCACCGGTGACCGGCTGCTGATCGAGATCTCGAGTATCCTGAAGGACAACATCCGCCCGACCGACCGGCTTGCCCGATGGGGAGGCGACGAGTTCATCATCCTGGCCGAAAGCGACGGCGAGAGTTCGCTGGCCACGGCAGAGAGGCTACTCGAGCAGGTGCGATCGGCCGATTATCGCGAGCTCCTCGGCAGAGAGATGCCCGTCACCTTCAGCTGCGGGGTCGCCGAGTACCGTACGGGCGACACCATCGAGCGGCTGACAGCCAAGGCCGATGAGGCCCTCTACGCATCCAAGCGTGCCGGCCGAAATACAATTACCCTCTATAAAGGGGATACAAAAGGGAATGCAGAAAAACCGCAAACATAGATCACACCGACACGAACAGGACGAACGAGCGTCCCGCGGCGACGTAGGATTCCTCGGTTTCGATCGGTTCGCTCATACCGGAGTGGAGGATGTCATCGGGTGATGGGAGGGCCGTGTCGATCTTGCGGCACCATCGTTTGCCGGCCGGAGCCGGTCCGATCCGGCACCGCACATCCTCCTCTCCACTGTTGATGAGGATATAGAAATCGTTATCGTCCCGATCGGCCCTGATCTCCGCCCGGCTTCCGTCGATCCGCATGGCCAGGAAGTATTCGGCTGTGCTCCAGTCCATCTCCTCGCCGTCCGCCGAATACCAGGTGATGTCGGGGAGCCCATTGTAGTCGGAGTCGGCCCCGGCGTAAAACTCCGGACGGGAGAAGGCGGGATGCCGCTTCCTGAAATCGATCAATTCGCGGGTAAATCGATACAGATCGGCATAGGTGCGAAGATGGGTCCAGTCGTACCAAGATACCTCGTTATCCTGACAGTAGGCGTTGTTGTTCCCCTGCTGGGTCCGGCGAAACTCGTCGCCACCGAGTAGCATCGGTGTGCCGATAGAAAGGAGCAGGGTCGCCAAGAAGTTCTTGAGCTGACGCGTCCGAAGCGTGTCGAGTTCGGAATCGACGGTCGGTCCCTCCACCCCGTAGTTGTCACTCAGGTTGTACTCGCTTCCATCCCGGTTCTCCTCGCCGTTGGCCCTGTTGTGCTTCCGGGCGTATGAGACCAGGTCGTTGAGAGTGAATCCGTCGTGGGAGGTGATGAAGTTGATGGAATGGAAGGGCTTTCGGCCGTCCCGTAGGTACAGATCGCTGGAGCCGGTCATACGCATGGCCAGCTTCCCAACCACACCAGTCTCGCCCCTCCAGAACATGCGGACATCGTCCCGAAAGCGATCGTTCCACTCGGCCCAACGACCCCCGGGAAACCAACCGACCTGATACGCCCCGGCAGCGTCCCAGGCCTCGGCGATGATCTTGGTGTGTCGGAGTACAGGATCCTCGGCGATCCGCTCGACGATGGGGGGATTCTCCAGCAGGTGCCCCTCCCCGTCCCGCCCAAGGATCGATCCCAAGTCGAAACGGAACCCGTCGACGTGCATGTCCATCACCCAATACCTGAGACAGTCGAGAATCAGGGTACGCATGATGGGGTGATTGCAATTCAAGGTGTTGCCGCACCCGGAGAAGTTCCGATAGGTCCGGCGGTCTTTGCCGAGGATGTAATAGATCCGGTTGTCCAGTCCCCGGAACGTGATGGTGGGTCCCCGCTCATCCCCCTCGGCGGTGTGGTTGAATACTACATCCAGGATCACCTCTATGCCGGCTTTGTGAAGCTCCCGCACCATGGTCTTGAATTCGACAACCTGTTCGCCCATGGTTCCCGCAGAGGAGTACACAGCGGCCGGTGCGAAGAAGGCGATCGGGTTGTATCCCCAGTAGTTCGTAAGCTCCTCACCTGTCTCGGGGTTCTGCCGCATGGGCTCGCGGTAGTCGAACTCCTGAATCGGCAGGAACTCGAGAGAGGTGACGCCGAGATCGCGAAAATACGGAATCTTCTCGATCACGCCGGCGAAGGTCCCCGGCTTCGTCACCTCTGAGGAGGGGTGCGCCGTCAACCCCTTCACGTGGGTCTCGTAGATGATGCTCTTGCGCAGGGGGTAGTTCAACGGCCGGTCCCCCTGCCAGTCGAATCCGCCGTCGACGACGACGCACTTGGGCATCCCCTCAGGCCGGTGTACATCCCGAGACCCGCCGTCGGTGAGTGCCTTCGCATAGGGGTCGATGAGGTATCTTGTGTCGTCGAAGCGGTGTCCGTTTCGAGGGTCCCACGGCCCATACACCCGATACAGGTAGAGCTGACCGGCAGTCACGCCATGCACGAACACATGCCAGATGTTCCCGGTGGTATTGTGGGCGGGATCGAGTTCGACCTCGGCGGCGGGTTGCAGGTCATCCGGCCGGTCGAATAAAAGCAGGGTGACGCCGGTGCCGTTCCGGGTGAACATGGCAAACTGCACCCCCCCCTGCATGGGGACCGCCCCGAGGGGCAGCGGTTTTCCCGGAACGGTCGAGAGGCCGGATACATTCGGGTCCGACGAGAGATTTTCCACTATGTGCTCCCCGGGTTAGTGATGAAAGAGCCGTAGCCCCGTAAAGGCCATGATCATCCCGCGCTCGTTGCAAGCGGTGATGATCTCCTCGTCCCGAATCGATTGCCCCGGCTGCGCAATGTAACCGATGCCGGCTCGGTGTGCGATCTCGATGTTGTCGGCGAAGGGGATATATCCGTCCGAGGAGAGGCTCGTACGGCCGAACTCTGCAAGCCAGGAGACGGCTTCGCCCGGATCGAACCGCTCATCGATGAAGTCGGCAACCGCCTGATCCTTCATCGTGCGTGTCTTGTGTCCGGAGAGGTCCAGGGATAGGAGATCCGGATGCTGCCGCAGGGCCCAGTTGGCGGCCTTGGAGACGGCCAGCCGGGTACACATGATACGGGATTGTTGTCCCGCTCCGATTCCGATGGCCTGACCGCCCAAGGAGATACACATCGAGTTGGACTGGGTGTACTTCAAGGTGACGAGACCCACAAGAAGATCGATTAGAGCGGTCTCGGGCAGGTTTTTCTCGGCGGTGACGACGTTGGCAAGATGATCCCTGCCGATGGCCGTGTCGTTACGTTCCTGTTGTAAGGTGACGCCGAATACGGTCCGTGCCTCTACGTCGGGGGGCCGAAAAGCGGGGTCTACCTGTAAAATTAGATACCCGCCCTTCTTCTTCTTCCTCAGCCGCCCCAGCGCCTCCGGGCTGTATGCGGGAGCGATGATGCCGTCGGATACCTCGCGGCCGATCACCTCCGCGGCCGAGTCATCGACTCGGTCGCTCAGGGCGATGAAGTCGCCGAATGAGGCCATCCTGTCGGCGCCTCTGGCCTTGACGTAGGCCACCGCCAGGGGAGACAACTCGAAGTCGTCCGCGAAGAACGCCGCCCGTTCTCTGTCGGTCAAGGCGGTGCCTACCGCGGCGCCGGAGGGGTTTACGTGTTTGAAGGAGGTTGCCGCCGGGAGGCCGGTGGCGGTCTTCAAGTCGCGCACAAGCTGCCAGGCGTTCAAGGCATCCAGGAGATTAATGAAACCGGGCGAGCCGTTCAACACAGCGAGTGCGCCGCCGGGTATCATGGCTTCCGCGGATCCCTGATGGGGGTTCATGCCATACTTGAGTTTCATCTTTGATCCTCCCTGAAGAGCCGCGGGGCACCCATCCTGAACACCCGCCAACTCTTTATCAGCTCATCATACGCCGGAGCGGAAGTCCAGGAAACGAACCCGCCGTTGGCAAGGCGCCATTCTACCTGTCTCCGGGCCCCCTCGGCAAGAGGAACGGTGAGACGGAACCCGAGTTCGGTCTCGGCCTTGGATGTGTCGTAGACCGAGGGAAACTGCAGATTGTCCATGAGGATTTTCGCATTCCCGGTGATTTGGTGGATGAACTCCGACGGGATGAACACAAACTCGGGATTCTCGTTCCCCACAACCCTCGAATAGAGCCGGTTGTACTGCTCCCACGTGATGGGACTGCCGGCCAGGATGTACGACTGTCCGAAGGCCGCCGTGTTTCCCGCCGCGGCGACGAAGGCTGCCGCGACGTCGGTCGCATGGACACTCGACCACAGCCCCTGCCCATTGTCGTGGATGACCACCGGCTTGCCGGCACGCATGCGGTCGAGAAAGAGGGTACTCCCATCCATGGTGTTCAGGGTCCACCCCTCGTCGTCATAGGTATGACCGCACTTCATACAGGTGACTGCGAACACCCCCCTCCCGGCGGCGGTGGAGAGGAGCTCCTCACACAGCACCTTGTTCCGGCCGTAGTCGCTGTTCCATCCGGCGGGTTCATCCTCACGAACGGGATACCGGGAGGCCGGCTTGTGGTATGTATCCACGGTACTCACCATTATCACCTGACCGGTCCTTCTCCCGAACGCCCGGACAAGGCTTTCGACGTCTTCCGGTTCGAATATCAGCATATCGATGACGCAATCAAACACGGGCAGTCCGGATATGGCATCCTCGAACGCCGCGTAGTCCCTCCGGTCGCCGTACACCACGCTGAGCCGGCCGCCGGAACGCCACTGCTGCGGGACCTCCCGGCTTCCCCGGGTATAGAGGGTCAGGTGATGACCGGCGTCGAGCACCGCCTCCGCGACGGAACGGCCGATCGTGCCTGTTCCACCGATGAGTAGGATCTTCAAATATACCTCCGGAGGAGCACATCGGCCGCATCCTCTGAAGGCCATTCTACGCCCATCGATGCCTGCTGCGCAACACCGCTCTATCCACCGCTATCCGCCTTCCTTGTGCCCCGATAAATTCTCCGATACAATCGGTGCTGCGATTACCGGAATAAACACTCCGCACCTGCGGAACACTCACTCTTCAGGAGTCATCGCCATGTGGCATACCTTTGACGAACAGGATATTCGTGACAAATTCGATACCAGCCTGAGAGACGGGCTCTCTTCGGCCGAGGCCCAACGACGCCTAGCGGAACACGGGCCGAATAAACTTTCAGAGGGAAAGCGGCGCAGCCTCGGTCTGTTGATCGTGGAACAATTGAACAACCCCCTCATCTATATCCTGATGGCCGCGGCGGTGGTCTCCATCCTCCTCGGAGAGGTTCCCGACGCGATCATCATCTTCGCGGTGATCGGTATCAATGCGATCGTCGGGGTCGTGCAGGAGAGCAAGGCCGAACATGCCATCGAGGCGTTGAAGCAGATGGCCTCGCCGAAGGCACTGGTCCGCAGGGACGGCCGGGTGGCGGAAATTTCGTCCGAGTCGATCGTTCTCGGTGACACGGTGGTCCTGGAGACCGGCAGGATCGCTCCCTGTGACATCAGACTTACGGAGTCGGTGAACCTGCGCATAGAGGAATCGGCCCTGACCGGCGAATCGGTGGCAGTCGAAAAGGACGCATTGGCCGGGTTCACCGATTCGCAGATCCCGCTGGGAGACCGGATCAACATGGCATTCGCCTCAACCGTCGTCTCCTACGGCCGGGGCGAGGGAACCGCGGTGGCCACAGGCATGGACACGGAGATCGGTAAGATCGCCGGGATGCTGGAGTCGACGGAGGAGGAGGCGACTCCCCTTCAGCTGAAGCTGGCCAGATTCGGCCGGGGGCTGGGAATCGCGGTGGTGGCGCTGTGTACGGTGATGTTCTCCGTCGGCGCCCTGCGGTCGTACCTGGTCCATGGAGGCCTTCCCCGGGAAGACCTGTTCGAGCTCTTCCTGACGGCGGTGAGTCTGGCGGTGGCGGCGATTCCCGAGGGGCTGCCGGCCATCGTCACCATCGTTCTAGCCTTCGGCGTGATGCGGATGAGCCGGGAAAACGCCATCGTCCGCAATCTGCCGGCGGTGGAAACCCTCGGTTCGGTGTCGATCATCTGTACCGACAAGACCGGGACCCTGACACAGAACCGGATGACCGTGACTCGGACCTTCGTTCCCGCCGTCTCGGATTCACCGATCAAACCGGAAGAGTTCGATCCGAACGGCGATGCGTCCCGGCGACTGGTGCGGTCGCTGGTGCTATGCAACGACGCCACCTGGTCAGAAGACGGTGAGACGGGAGATCCCACCGAGACCGCGCTCCTCGCCTTCGGAGGACGGTTCGACATACACAAGGAGCACCTCGAAGAGGAATTGCCCAGGATCGGCGAGGTGCCCTTCGATTCATCCCGCAAGATGATGTCCACCGTCCACGAGATCCCTGACGACGGGAGCAGACTGCTGGCCGTGAAAGGAGCCCTGGACAGCATCCTCCCCCGCTGCACCCATATCATGGGACGGGTGGGAATCAGAGAGATCACGGAGGAGGACCGCGCACGAGCATACGAGACGGCAGAAACCCTTTCGAGTGAGGCCCTTCGCATCCTGGCCGCCGCGGAGCGACGACTCGAACCGGCGCCGTCGGACCGATCGGCCGGCACGGAGGTCGAAGCGGCGGCTGGAGAGGCAACCGGAGTACGAGCCGCCGCGGGCGTCCCCGAGCTGTTCGACCCGGAAATCGAGAAGGAACTCACCTTCCTGGGGTTTATCGGCATGATCGATCCGCCCCGGGAGGAGGTGAAGACGTCCATCGCCACCTGCCGCTCCTCCGGGATCACGACGGTGATGATCACCGGCGACCACAAGGTGACCGCCCTGGCGATCGCCAGGGAACTCAGCATCGCCCGCAGCGAGCGGGAGGTGATCACCGGCACGGAGCTCGATTCGATGAGTGACAGGGAGATCGAGAAGCAGGCGGCCGCCACCCGGGTGTTCGCCCGGGTCTCGCCGGAACATAAGGTCCGCATCGTCTCGGCCTTCCGGGCCCTGGGAAACATCGTCTCCATGACGGGAGACGGCGTCAACGACGCGCCGTCCCTCAAGTCCGCCGATATCGGCGTGGCTATGGGGATCACCGGCACCGACGTCGCCAAGGGCGCCAGTGACATGGTCCTCACCGACGACAACTTCGGGACCATCGTCTCCGCGGTCGCGGCAGGACGTACCATCTACACCAACATCAAGAAGACCATCGAGTTCCTGCTCTCCTGCAACGCCGGAGAGATCGTGGCCGTGTTCGTGGCGGTGCTCTTCGGCTGGCCGGTGCCGCTCCGACCCACCCACATCCTGTGGGTGAACTTGATCACCGACACCTTCCCCGCGCTGAGTCTCGGGCTCGAGAAGGACGAACCGGACGTCACCGAACACCCTCCCCGGGACCCGAAGGAGAGCATATTCGCCGGAGGAACCGGCAGGCGGATCGTCGCCAACGGCCTGCTGGTCGGCGCACTGACGCTGGGGGTATTCTTCCTCGCCCGCAGGCTGTATCCGGAAGACCTGGAACACGCCCGAACCATGGCCTTCGGGGTCCTCTCCTTCAGCCAGCTGGTCCACGCCTTCGACGTGCGGCATGCGGTGAAATCGCTGTTCACACTGGGACCGTTCGGGAATCCCTATCTAGTGGGATCTCTGGCTTTCGGCGTGCTGCTGCAGGTCGCCCTCATCATGACTCCCCCGGTGGCCCGATTCTTCTCGGTAACCCCTTTGCGATTGGTGGACTGGGGCATCGTCGCGGCCTTCTCAATTCTGCCGTTTATCGTGAACGAGATCGCCAAACTGATCCGCAGACTTCTACGGAGCGGATAAGGAGCCTTCCGAGGATATCGGCACCGGCGGATCCAACGGCGTCTTCTCGCCTTCCGGGGAGACCCGCACGAAGGTCACCTTGTTGGAGAACACAAATCGCTCCCGCTTTCCGCCGGGCTCGTCGGCGTAGACGTCGACGGCGTAGGTGACGCTGGTCCGACCGAGTGCGGCCCGGCGGATGTCAAACCGCAGGATCGATCCGTTGACGATACTCTCCTTGAAATCGATGCTCTCCATGGCCCGTGTCACCAGGAACTGTCCGGCGAACTCCTTGGCCGCCACGAGCCAGGCGTATTCGTCCACCCACTTCAGGAGCTGGCCGCCGAACAGATACCCGTAGTGGTTCAGATGCTCGGTCCGGACGATGGTGAAGGTCTGCATCAGCCGATCTCGGGCAGGTCGTACTCGGCGACGATGTAGGGATGGTCGGGATCGTACTCCGTCAGAGGTTTCGGATCAGAGACGGTCCCGATGGGACGACAGTTTTCTCCCGCGATCCCGGTCACCGTGTCGCCGATGTCCTCACGCATGGCCTGCGCCTTGGCCTGCAGCTCCCGCACCACGTCGGGATGCGCCTCCGCCACGTCGTTCTTCTCGCCGATATCCTCCGCGAGATCATAGAGCTCCGTGATGGGCTCGCCGCCCCGGGCGACGAACAGCTTCCATCTGCCGGACCGCACCGCCTCGAGGTCGTCGCGTATATAATAGAAGAAGGCGTCATGGGGGCTCGTTGCCCCTTCGTCACCACGCATGAGGGGAAAGATGTCTCTGCCGTCGATGGTCCTGTCCCGCGGTTCCTCACCCCCCGCCAGACGGGCGAAGGTCGGAAGGAAGTCGATGGAGGAGGCGATCTCGGAGCAGGTGTCGCCGGCAGGAACGGTGCCGGGCCAGCGGACGATACAGGGCAGGCGCTGACCGCCTTCCCAGGTGGTGCCCTTCCGGCCGTTCAGGGGCTTGTTGCTGCCGCCGAAACTGCCCCGGGAGCCGTTGTCGGAGGTGAACACCATGATCGTATTCCCGGTGAGTCCGGCCTCCTCGAGCTCGTGCATGAGTACGCCGACACTCCAGTCGATACTCTCCACCGCCGCGCCGTAGGAGCCGTTCCGCGACGTCTTCAGGAATCGGCCGGGGGCGTAGAGCGGCAGGTGTACGTACATGTGGGCAAAGTAGAGAAAAAATGGTCGGTCGGCGTTGTCCCTGATGAAGCGCACACAGTCCTCGACGTACCGTTCGGTGAGGGTCGCCTGGTCGGGCTGCTCCTCGATCACATCCTCGTCACGCAGCAGTGGCATCGGCGGATTGTCGGGCCTTCCCACCTGCCGTCCCATGTCGTTGGAATAGGGTAATCCGTAGTATCCATCGAACCCATGTCTGGTAGGCAGGAACTCCGGCTGGTCTCCGCAGTGCCATTTACCGACAATCCGGGTGGCGTACCCCTGCCCCTTCAGGATCTCCGCCACGGTCACCTCGTCGTCACTCAGCCCAACCCCTTGACCGGGGAAGAGTACCCACTTCCCATCGAAGGAACCGAACCCGATCCGCCGGGGATAGCAACCGGTCATCATCGCACCCCTGGACGGGGAGCAGACCGGACTGGCCATGTAGAAATCGGTGAATCGCATCCCCTCGGAGGCCATACGATCGAGAAAGGGCGTGTTGTTGATGGTACTGCCGTAGCAGCCGAGGTCTCCATATCCGAGATCGTCGCAGTTGATCAGAATGACGTTCGGCTTGTCCGCCGGGTTCCGTGGTGCCATTGTTTCCTTCCTTCGTATTTATCTTTCACTGTCGTGCCGTTTCGCTCGTCCATTATATCCCCCACACGGTCGATTGAAGATCGTGGTCGAACCCGCGGCGGTGCCGGCACTACCCGGAGTGCCGCCGCCTCAACGCACCCCTTCGGAGGGGCATCCCCCGGAGGGGTGTTTCTTTGTCGTCCCTGACCCACAACCTATACGTCGGTCACCTCTCCGACGGCAGGCCGTAAAACTCCGCCGGGTTGTCACGAAGCAGCAGCCGCGCAATCCTTCGGGCCTCTTCCACGTCCATGATTCCCTCTGAGACCTTTTCAGATAGAACGGCGGCGATGTTGTCCTTGGCGATGAATAGATGCCCGTAGACCTTCTCGACGATGTGGTAGTCGCCGCCGAAGCCGAAGATCTTGGTATTCGGGACCATCTCGAGCCACTCGGAGAGAAGCGTACGGCTCATCGTCGGATTGATGATGTGGGTCCAGGCCATATTCAGATGGACCCCGGGGAAGTATTTCGCCAGGATCCCAGCCTCTCTGGTGAAGGGTATTCCGGCGTGAAAGAGATCTATCTTCACCTTCGGAAAGTCCTCGATTAAAGACTGCAAGAGGAGAGGGTTCGTGTCTGCGAGACGGCCGAAATTCCCGGCCTGGAGCCCGGTATGGAAGACCATCGGCAGCTCCGCCGCCTCGGCCGCGGCAACCAGGCGGCGCATCAGGAAGTTCTGGAGGGGGATTGCCTGCTGGAGCGAGACGCTGCGTCCGGCGGTGCCGAAAATCTCCCGCAAGATTCCCTCCGCTTCAGACACGTCGGTCCTGGCGAAGTCGATGGGTCGGGAATACGCGTGAGCGGACTTGATACCCACTACCGCCGGATCGGCCGCCCATGCCGCGACACGCTCATCGATACACGCGCATAGGTCGTCGAGTCCATGCACCGGAATCCCGCACCGCTCGCCCAGAGTCTGCAGATCGGCCACGCTCCTGACGTCAACGAGTTCCGGCGACGGCGCCAGATGGTAGAAGTAATCAGGACCGGGTTCACCATATCGCCAACACTGGATACAGGCCGATATGCCGCACCGGTCCTTTAAGACCATGTCATACTCACCGGGCTGCCGGAGCTGCCGCAACTTCGATCCCGCCTCCTCGTATGTATCGTCTCCGAGTTCGGATATTCCGAGGAGGTTCCGGATCACGATCCTGGCCGACCGGGCATATCCCCCCGTTCGGATCGCCTCCCAATAGGGCTTGAATACTCGCCATTTCTCGTGTTCGTCCCGCTCTTCGTCCTCCCAGAGGGAGAACTGCTCCGGACCGGCCCCGGCCGAGACCAGGTCTCCCCGGCAGTAGTGTTTAAAGAGGCTGTAGAAGTCAGCCCTTCCGGCGATATGTGACTCCTCGGTGGGCAGGTGCTCGTGCGCGTCGATCACCCGCAGCCCGTCCATATACTCGCGCAATGCTGCGCGGATCTTCTCTTCGGTCATCATCTCCTCCTTCTCTCCCTATCTCATCCTATCCAAGGATACTGCGAATATTGAAAATGGTGAACCCGGCTTCAAATTCCACCCGGAAAACCCGTTACCGTTCATAGTGTATTCCGTAGTAGTATACGAACACATCCGGATGAGAGGGCTACGGGATGCGGAACGAAAACGGACACCCGCGGCCGACGGAGATCGTGCGGGCTCCTCCGATCGAAATGAGTCCTTGACCGGACTGCGGTATCAGGATAGCGTACTCTCGGACGCGGTAAAAAAGACGAGCGACCTGCTCGGTCTTCGGCTGCGGTACAAACGTCTGGACGAGGAGACGAGTTCGCTCACAGGGTCGGTGGTCATAAACGGGCCACTCCGTCCGACAGCGAACACCGGCCGTTCATGCAGGGAGGATATAATGCGAATCTACTACTTTACGGGAACCGGAAACTCACTCGCCGTCGCACGAATGGTCGCCGCGAAGCTGGGAACAGAGGATGCGCCCGAGCTGGTCCCCATCGCATCGGTTACCGAGGAGCAGGAGATCCCGTCCGAACCCATGGGCCTGATTTTCCCCATCTACATGCACCGGCCTCCGCACATAGTAATGCGTTTCATCGAACGGATCACAACATCCCCCTATGTTTTCATGGTCGCGGTAAACGGCGGTGACGTCGGCCGTGCCTTCTCGACGGTATCGCGGCTCCTCCGGAAGCGCGGCGTCACCTTGAGTGCCGGTTTTAGTGTCACGATGCCGAGTAACTACCTACCGTTCGGCGAGGCGGCGCCGGAGGAGGAGCGGAAAGAGGTGTATCGAAATGCTTCGGAGAAAGCCGATGAGATCGTCTCGGTGGTTTCCTCCCGGGGCTCTCACTTCGACAAACAGGCGAACATCTTCGCGGCCCTCATCCATCCGGGCCTGATGTACGCGATGGGGTACAACTTCATCAACACCCTCGACAGGAGCTTTACCGCCGACGAAGACTGCAACGGCTGCGGCATCTGCGTACGAGTCTGTCCGGTGGGAAACGTCCGACTTGAGGATGGCACACCGGTGTGGTCCGGGAACTGTGAGCAGTGCTTCGCCTGCATCCAATTCTGCCCACAGACGGCGATCCAGTACGGCGACAAGACCAAGGGCTTGCGAAGGTACCATCACCCGGACGTGACCGTAGCCGACATCGCCGGACAGAGCCCGAAGCAGGATACCGCCGAAGGTTGATCGGCAACCGGCACGGTTTCGAGCATCACGTCGGGATGGTCCGCGGCACCGTTGCACCATTCGAAACGCGAGGTGCCGCACATTCGGTCCCGCCGCAAGGCATGCTGCAGATACCGAGGAACGACAGTGAGTGAAAATACGGCTGTAAACGAACCCGAACCGCTGAGTACCTCCGAACTCGAGAAAGCCCGGCGCAGGTACTATATCCACAACACCCTGAACGCGATCTCGTTCCGGCTCCTGGCCGGCGGGATCATCACCCTCTATGCCATCCGTCTCGGAGCGGGGAATACCTTCGTAGGGATGCTGAGTTCGATCATGTACCTCTCCATGGCTTTCCTGTTGGGCGGACGTCCCCTGGCGGCGCGGATCGGTGTCGTTCGAAATCAGGTGATCTTTTGGACGGCCAGATATATTCTCATGATCCCGGCGGTGGCGTCGACTCTGCCGGGAATCCGAAGCAATCAGGTTCTCGCGCTGACACTGCTGGCCATAGGTGTGTTTGGGTTTCATACATCCAAGGGAATCGCCCTGGCGGGGCAGCGGGTGATCCTGGGAATGATTGCAGGGGAAAAGGATCGGGGGGTCGTCCTCTCACGCATTCAAACCCTCAACACCATCTTCTCCACCACCGCCTGGCTGCTGCTGGGTCTGGCGATGGGCGAGGACGCCCCCTTCGGCGTATACACCGTCACCTTTACACTCGGCATCATCTTCGGTGTCGGTTCTGCCCTGGCCCTCAAGGGACTTCCGGAACCACAGGACGCTGCTCTCGCCTCCAAGGTGAAGATCCTCTCCAGCCTCCGTGACGGATGGAAGAACGAAGGATTCCGTAAACTCATCTCCCTTACATTCGTCAAGAACTTTCTCCTCGCCATGACCGGTTCGTTCCTGATCGTTCAGTTCAAGCGAGTGTTGGAACATACCGACTCGGGCGTCGTATATATCACCCTGATAGGCGGGATGGGGGTCATCGTCATGGCCGCACTGGCGGGGCTCCTCATGGACAAGGTCGGCGCGCGGCCGCTCTTCTTCGCCTTCACCATCCTCACAGCCTTGTCGCTGTTCCCGATCACACTCACGACACCGCAGGTCGGGACATGGATCGCATGGCTCGTGCCGTGCGGCGTATTCTTTCTCTACAACATGGGTGCCATGGGAATGGAGAACTGCGCCCAGGACTACTTCTTCGCCACCGCCCGGCCGGAGGAGCGGCTGAACCTCGGGATCTTCATCTTCATCGCCTCAGGGTTATCCGGCGCCGCAGGGGCGATACTCGGCGGCCTGATATTGGACGGACTGATAGGCGCTCTCGCACTACCGGCGGACACCGTCTTCCGTGTTTACTTCGCCGCCATGCAGCTGCTGTTCCTAGGCACCGCCTACCTGGTCTCACGGCTGCCGAATTTCGGGGCGTATTCGATCATGAACACCGTCTCGATCCTCTTCTCTCCCCGGAACCTGCGAGCCTTCAGGTTGCTCCGGCGCCTGGATCAATCCAAGACAGCCGATGAGGAGCAGCAGGCGATCCGGGCATTGGCCGGGAAGCCCTCCGCGGTCTCGGTAGAGGAACTGCTCCGAAAACTGAAGTCACCCTCCTTCGCCGTCCGCAACGAGACCCTGGCGACCCTGCGCGGCCACCCTCCGGCGGATCCGCTCAAGCAGGCACTCATCGACGAGGTCCGGGATCATCACTACACCACCGCGTGGGTGGCGGCGGAAATCCTGGGAAACCAAATAATCACCGAATCCGTCGAGGTGCTCCGGGAGGCAATACGTACCGAGGACTTCATGTTGTGCGGAAAGGCGATGGTCTCTCTGGCGAAGCTCGAGGATACCGAATCCATCCCCGCCATCGTGTCTATTTTCAAACACAGCGAAAATCCCCGCACCGTGATTCACGCGTGCCGGGCGTTCTCCCTGTTCGGGGATCCGGCCTTGATATCTCCGCTGCTCGAACGGCTGGAACCGCGTATCGCTCCGTTCGTGCGGGACGAGATCATACTCGCCGTCTCGGAGCTGTCGGGTATGGGTGATTGGTTCTTTACTCTCTTTAGCCTCTTCCTGGAGAAAGACCTGGCCGGAACCACAGAGCTACGGTCCCTACTGAACGGTCGATACCCGGAGATCCGTAAGGTTGTGGGATATGTGACTGCTGACCCGGACATATTCGCAAGGGCGGTGGACGGCGTGTTACAGACTCGGGGCATCTCGGTGAGTGGGAATGACCTGACCGAACCATTCTCGAAGGCGATTTCTAACACGACAATAGTCGGTCTCGTTCGTTTCAGGTTTCTCATAGCGGCGTTACTCGTCCGTCAGGCCCTTTCGTCGCCGAAGTGAATGTACTGGCCCGAAAATTGTGGAAATCAACCGTCACACCAGATATGGCGTGGTTTACCCGGTTGAACCGGCATATAGTACGCTACAGATCACCTCAACACCGCAATTCCACAATTTTCGGGCCAGTAGCCCAGATTTTCTATCTACTTTCTTTCTTTGGCCGGCCCCAGATCAGGCGTCTTCCTCACCCGAGTCGATCTCATCCAATCTCTTGCGGAGCGTTTCCATCTGCCCCTCTAGGGCGGTTACCTGGTTTTCCAGGATCTCCTTCTCCTGTTCCTTGGAATACCCCGGGGCATACTGCGGGGGATACGCCGACGGGTACCCGAGAGCCGCGTAGGGACCGTAGGCCGGCGGCTGTACCGGGTAGGCACCCCAGAATCGGCCTCGTCCATATCCTCTTCCAAGGCCTCTTCCGTAACCGCGGCCGTAGCCTCTGCCACCTCCCCATCCGAAGGCCGCACCCATTCTTCCGCCTGCCGGATTCGCGTATCCGGGTACACCGTATCCGGCGCAGAATCCTGCAGCTCGTCCTGTCATTTGGCCCATTCCAGCCGGGCCTGTTCTATCTCCTCTAGGCATACTCATCTCCTCGTGATCTTTCTGACCACTCAATCTATATTGTCTCCGAATCGACTCACGGCGGTGTATCCGCACCCCGTAAGATCCATCGTATCTCTTCCTTCCCAGCCGATTCTCCGCAGACCGGTTACCCTTTACCACCGCGATTGCCGTGCCGACCACGCCCCCGGGTTCCGCCATCACCGCGATATCCTCCGCCGCCCTTGGAATTCACATCGGCTCCGGGTCCTCTGTGCGGCCCGGGACCCCGGCCATGCGGACCGTGTCCACGCGGACCACCTCTGCCGTGGGGACCGCCATGGGCGGAGGGATGATACTTCACCACCCCGCCCTGGATGCCGATGCTCCTGCCGTTCACCAGGGCGTCGGCGGTCTTCGCCCGCGCTCGGGCCACGATTCGGCCGAAGGTTGCCCGGGAGACATTCATCTCCGCTGCGGCTAGTTCATGGCTCAACGACACAAGATCGGCAAGCCGAAGCGCCTCCAGTTCGTCCACCGTCAGGAAGACTCCGCCCGGCGCCGGTGGCGGTCCCGGTTGGGGAACGAAACTGATGTCCGCCGGATCGAATCCGATCCAGCGTGGCTTTGGCGGTCTCGGCATTTGATAGTCTCCCACGGCGCTTTATGAGCATATGCTCATAATAAATATATCGCGAGTGAGAATCGTTGTCAATAAATTTTACCAATTTTTTTGCCTTTTTTCACTATTGCTACGCATTGGGCCGTCGACTAAGATGAAGGTATGAGCCTGCTCGGAATCGACATCGGCACCACCGGCTGCAAGGCGATCGCCTTCGACACGGCCGGAAAGATCTTGGCAGGAGGTTACCGCGCCCATCCGCTGCACTTCCCCGCACCGGGTCAGTGCGAATTGGATCCCGAGGAGGTGTGGCACGACATCCGGCAGGTAATCTGCGAGTGTACCGACGAGGTGGGCCGCACAGACCAGGTCGAAGCCGTTGGGTTCTCAGTACTGGGGGACTCGGTCACTCCTCTCGACGCGAAAAACGAACCTTTGTCGGGGACCGTCATCGGCGCCGCCGACAGGAGGGCGGTACGACAAGCAGCCGAAGTCGAGTCGAGAATGAACCGCAGGGAAATCTTTTCCCTCACAGGTGCGCCGTTGCATGCCTTCTGCGTCATCCCGAAGATCCTGTGGTTTCGCGAAAACCGGCCGGAGATATTCTCCCGAACGCAGAAGTTCGCCGGACTCCAGGAGTACATCCACGGTAAATTGGGGATCGATCCCCGTAGCGATTACTCTCTGGCAGGCCGCACCATGCTGCTGGATATCCGTCGCTTCGAGTATGCCGAGTCCCTCCTCGAGGCCTGTGGCCTGAGTCCCTCTTCACTGTTTCCCCTTGCCCGGTCCGCCGAGGTGATCGGGGAGATTCCCCGGTCAGTCGCCGACTCTCTCGGGCTGATCGCCGACACGCCGGTGATCGCCGGGGGATTCGATCAGGCCTGCTGCGCCCTGGGTGCGGGCGTCACGGCCGGGACGGCTACCCTGGGGATGGGCACGCTGGAGGCGGTGATGGCGGTGCGGGGGGCGTTGAGCCTCCAGGAACCGCTGCTTACGGGAAACCACGGGTGTAACCCCCACGTCGTCGACGGACTCTACACCTCGCTGGCCTACGTGACCACCTCCGGAGCGGTGGTGCAGTGGTTTCACGACACCCTCGGCGAGCCGGAGAGGCTGAAGGCCGCGGAGGCGGGGATCGACTCGTACGAGTACATGATGAATACGGTGCCGGAGGGTCCGAGTCGTGTATTCGTGCTGCCCTATTTCGAGGGTGCCGGGACGCCGTGGCTGGATGTCGATCAGTACGGCAGTATCTTCGGCCTGCGGCTGGATACAGGCCGAGGCGAGATCTTGAAGGGAATCCTGGATTGCATCTGCTACGAGGTCCGGTTGAACATCGAGTCCCTGGCCCGAGGCGACATCGGCGTGTCTGTCTTCCGCGCCACCGGCGGGGGGGCGCGATCGGACCGGTGGCTGCAGCTCAAGGCGGACATCACGGGCATCCCGGTCGAACGAGTGGCGGTAACCGAGGCCGGTTGTCTCGGCGCCGCCTTCCTTGCCGGACTCGGGTCCGGCGTCTACTCTTCTCCCGAAGAGATCCACGAGATGGTCGGCACCGACCGGTTGTTCGAGCCACGGCCTTCGGAGAGTAGCAAATACGAGGATGGGTACGGGAAGTACCAGGAGCTCAGAGAACGGGTCCGGGGGTTGAAGCTGGACAGCTGAAATCTCTTGCTGGTCTCGCAGGGGAGACACCCCAGACGGCGAACGGCCGAAGCACCCCGGGGCCGAACGGGACGAACGATGTGGAGGTGGATATCCTCAAGTGAAGGCTCTGCGTCTTTGACGGATGCGGCTATGGCCCTCATCGCAGTGTTCGTATTACAGTGAATCGGATGGAACAGGTCATCGAAGAATATACCCGTCTCGTCCGGGAGGTCTCCGAGCGATCGGAAACACTCTTCCACACATACGCCGCTCAGATCCGCTGCCGCCGGGGATGCTACTACTGCTGCGAGGAGATCTCGGTGCTGCCCATCGAGATCGAGGCTGTTCGTCTCTGGTTGTCGGAGCCCGGGACGGAGGTGCCGGACGTGCTGAAACGACGGGCAGGATCGGGAATCGGGCTCCGCCGCCTCGGCGACGACGGCCGGGTCTCGGTGGACCGTACGCCGGAGGGTATCCTGCCACACGGGTTCGGACTCCACGCGGATGTGCCGGATGCCGTGACAGAACAAACCACGGTCGGCGTCGACACGGCCTCGCCAAAGCAGCCGGCTACCCGCTGTGCCATGCTGGACGGCAACGGAGCCTGTATGATATATCCGGCGAGGCCGCTCATCTGTCGCACCCACGGCCTCCCCCTGGCATACCGGGTATACGAATACGACGAATACGGGCTGCCGGTACGGGAGGACGATCCGGAGTACATGGACCTCTGGTGCGACATGAACTTCACCACGATAGAAGAGAAGGACTCGACCTCGTACTTCGACGCCAACGGCCGGCTCAACATGGATGAGATAAATATCCGCTTAGGGGGGCTGAACGGCCGCTTCATGAAAACGGCGGCAGGCAGACGGTACGAAGGTCACGACCGTCTGCCGTTGCAGTGGCTACTCCTCCCAGCGTGATTCGTGCACCGAGAAGATCGGGTCCAGGGCCTCGGCCCTGGCCTTAAGCTGCCGCTCCTCCTCCTCGGTGAGGGGCGAGTACTCCTCCGCCGCGTCACACATCCACAGGAAGAGTTTCTCATGCCCCGGGCTTGGTCCGGCGGTGATGGGCTGCGAGAGTGAGAACCTCACCGCCACCTTGGCCTCCTCGTAGCTCTCAACCGGACGATACCAGGTCTTGTTGTACTCCCGCTCCTCACTCTCGCCCCACTTGCGTTTCGCCATGATCTTGAGGGCCAGCATGGCTACGCCCTTCTCCTCCGCCTTGGCGACGATGCGCCGGCCGAAATCACCCTTCAGCCAACAGGTCCAGTTCAGGGGGAAGAGGACCGATTGAAAGTCGAAGGCGTCCATCAGTCTGACGGCAGCCTCTTCGGTATGGGCCGAGAAGCCGATGTACTTGATGAGTCCCTTCTCCTGGGCCTTCCGAACCGCTTCCAGGGCCCCGCCGGGCCCGAGGATCTGGTTGACGTCGTCCGCCACGGTAACCGAGTGAAACTGGTAGAGATCGAAGTAGTCGGTCTTCAGCTTTTTGAGCGAATCGTGCAGTTCCGCCTCCGCTCCCTCAGCCTTCCGCTCCAGCGTCTTGCAGGCCAGGAACACGTTCTTCCTGTAGGGCTCCAGGGCCGGACCCAGCATCTCCTGGGCGTTGCCGTACTGGGGCGCCACGTCGAAGTAGTTGACATCCCGGTCGATCGCCTGTGACACCAGCCGTGCCGACTCCGACGTGGTCTCGTCCTTCACCAGAATGCCGCCGAACCCGACGACGGACAGCTTCTCACCCGTATTTCCGTATGCTCTCTTCTCCATCAGTGTACTCCTTTAAAAACAATGTGTCGTTCCGTCGAATATCTTGCGGGGGATGTGTATCGAGGATGAGGAATTCCTGCTACCATACTCTCCACCGAATAGTCTCTATTACAAGTGTAAAGAATTTTCCACAGGATTGCGAGGGCATGGCGATAACGCCGTACGACGTGACCCGCCCCGACGGTGCTTTCGCTGTGTCGGTTCATTCACCTATTCAGAAATTTTTCCGGATCGAGAGATTCGAGATACTCCCGCTCCTCCAGCTTCCGGAGGAAAGCTATTCAAAAATTGGCTACTGCCATATATCGAATAACTACATCACTCTTTCTTTCCGACCTTTTCGTGGCGATTCGACGAGGAACGAAGTCGATATCGCAGAAAAGGGACTGATACACGCCTTACTTTCTACTTACTTTTCGAATTGCTGAGTGTGGTTCCAGCAGTTCCAACTAAGGTGGCAGGTTTCTCTTACCGATCCTGGT
>CAZAKE010000062.1:0-24596 GCA_964485495.1 uncultured Spirochaetales bacterium | reverse complement strand
AGTATCGGGGAGAGTCCAAACTTGGGCTTCTGATGATAAAACCGGATAACTTCAAAATCATCAACGACACCTTCGGTCACGACGCCGGCGACATGGCGATCAAGGAGATCGCTAGGCACGTAGAACACGGTTGCGAGGCGAAAGAGGTGGCGGTCCGGTTCATGGGCAACGAGTTCGCGGTAATCCTGCCGGACACCGACAGAGAAAATGCCGGTCGACGGGCCGAGTTTTTCCAGGAAACAGTATGCGCCATCGATCTCTCGGAGACGGTAGGAGTTCTTCCGGTGCCACTCACCGCCAGCGTCGGAGTCTGCGTTCTCGCGAGGGAGACTACCGAGACCGATACCGGTAGTGTGGCCGGCAGTAGGGAAAGCCACAACGTGCATTTAGAGTGTACCGATTCAAAAAGGGCGATAGAGGTGACTCACGAAACGGCCATGCGGGGGCGAACGATCGGAGGACGGAAAATACTCTATGTCGAATGATCCGAATGGTGGAGAAACCAAAACGTCGGAAATGACGGCGGAGATCAACTTTCTCGCCGGTGTCGGCATCTTCGCCGGACTCTCGAGAGAGGAACTCGGCATCATCGCCTCTATCTCGGAGGAGATCCGGCCGACCGACGGCGAAAGACTCTTCGACGAAGGCGATTACGGCGAGGAGCTGTTCATCATCAGATCCGGACGGGTAGCCGTCATGGTCACACTCGAAACCGGTGAACAGGTGGAAGTCGCACGGTTCACAGAGCGAGAGTTCTTGGGAGAGATGTCATTCTTCCAGGACCAGCCTCGTTCAGCCGGCTGCATCGCCATGGAGGAGAGCAGGCTCTACTCGATCCACAAGTCCGATTTTTTCGCACTGATTTCGGCCCATCCGAAGACGGCCGCCACAATCATGCGAAACATGCTTTCAGAAACGGCATCGAGATTACAGAATACCGGCAAATTCCTGGACGAAATGGTGCGGTGGGGTGACGAAGCGAGACGACGGGCCCTCACGGATGATTTCACAGGCCTCTACAACAGACGATTCTGGGATTCCGCGGTGGGTTCGGAGTTGAAACGCGCAGCCTCGAGCGGCGACGAGATGACTGTTGTGATGGTAGACCTGGACCACTTCGGCACGCTCAACAAGCAATATGGCGAGAAGGTGTGCGATTCCATCATCCTCGACACGTCCAAGATATTCTTCGACGAATTCGAGTCCGGAGACATCCTCACACGCTACGGTGGTGACGAGTTTGCCTTCCTCCTTCCGGGCCGATCAGCCGGCGATGCGTACACGATCTGTTCTTCGGTGTGCAAGCGGATATCACGACTCGACAACCTGAAGCATTGCCGTGGGGAGATCGGAGAGATAACGGCAAGTATCGGGATAGCCTCATACCCCGAACATGCGAACGAAGTGAAAAAACTGGTTGATTATGCCGATACCGCGTTGTATCGGGCCAAGGAAGCGGGGAGAAACCGGGCGGAAATATACTCGAGAGGATAGATCTATGCAGAAACGTCATATTCATTCACTCAAGGTCAAGAACAGGATCGTGCACAACATCGTCGACTCCATCGCGGGTAGGGATGGGTTCCTCATTCTCGGTCACCACAATCCCGATGAAGACTGCATCTCCTCCATGGTCGCCATGGCGTTACTCATACGGAAGTTCTCGAAAAGCGTGCAGTTGTTTCTTCCGGAGACCATCCACGAGAAGTATCAGTATCTGTTAGGAATATGCAGGTTCAACTCCATCAACATCATCAAGAAAGCTGGCGACATTCCCCCGACGACGCAGGCGGTTGTGATAATGGATACGCCCAAACCCGAGATGATCCAAGGGTACTCGGACGTTCAAGCCCTCCTCACCGTATCGGCAATCCGGAAGATAGAGATCGATCACCACCTGGACGCCGACAGCCT
This sequence comes from uncultured Spirochaetales bacterium, assembly GCA_964485495.1. Taxonomy (GTDB): domain Bacteria; phylum Spirochaetota; class Spirochaetia; order CAZAKE01; family CAZAKE01; genus CAZAKE01. Next base: position 22,682 of record CAZAKE010000062.1, on the reverse strand, counting down.
ATACGCCGGAGATCGAGGGTACTGCTTAGTGACTACTGCATCCTCCTCCGCAGAATTGGTAGGGTATCTGGCACTAAAGCTCCGTAACAGACCCGCACTTCTCTCCCAATATCATCCGGACGAACTGTTCAGTCGGAATTTCGTCCTCGCAGTCCTCACGGGAATTATCGGTGACACCAAGATGGGGAAATTCCTCAAATCACGCCGGGAGGAGTGGTTCTACCGGCTCTTCAGCACAGAATTCTCTCAGATGCTTTCGGAGCAAACACACCGTAATTCGGTCAATCTCTCTTCGATGAAGGACGTATACGCGGCGATCACGAGTCTATCGAAGCTCGAAGAAGAGTACGTGAATTTCATGATGGAGCGGATTGAGCGCCATCCCTTCTGTTCCAGTGCACAACTGACGGAACGCGACATGTCCGCGTTGCCGTCCGACATCGATATGGAATTTTTCACCTCCGCCGCACGCTCCGTGGCGGACATGCTGGCCGAGGACAGCGGGTATGTCGGGATGGTCGCCTACTACGATCCACGTGGGATATCCGACCTGGTACAATATCGTCTCCGTCGGAGTCAATTCTTCAAGCAGATAGATCTGCGCGACATCCTACATAGACTCGAGATCGAAAACGGCGGCGGGCACGAGGGAGCTGTCGGTTTCCGCATTGAAAAATGGGAAATATCGGATCTGAAGAGATACTCGAAGGATATTGTCGATACAATCGGCACGATGGTTTCAACAAGCCATAGTTGATTGCGCCACGAATTTGTGTCCGATGTTGTCGACCATTACCGCGAATCCCTCGAGCGTTCGAACTCCGAGCAATAGAAGATCGCCTTCTCGGGCAAACACAACCTCGTCTGTGGTCTCGAACTCCTCTACTCTCAAAATAGCATATCCTATCTCGCGCTCTATCCTCTTTCCGTCCGCCATGATGAACACACGTTTCCTGCGAGGCATGATACCGGCTTCCTTCAATATCTCTTCGGGCAGCCAGGTTAATTCAGAACCGGTGTCCACGATGACTTCAATCGGTGGGGTGGAGATCTGTTCCTGTTTAGGGTTGACCGCTTCGATATTCGTTTTGAAGATACTCATAGAAAAAGGATACCTCATACTTTTTTACAGGTCAATAAACCGCGGAGAAAGAAAACGGGCATTCCCGTTGCGTTCAGCAGAGAATGCCCGTAGATATATCAAAATCACGCCGATGCGAACTCTCGTCTGATCGCGAGTCTTCTCCTATCGTTTCGGTATCAGCTTCACCGTGGCCAGGGGAAATCCGTCCTCCACCCCATCTACGGCGTTCTTGATTGTACACGAGGCCTTCACCTCGCCGGCGGTACCAATCTTCAACTCGCCGATCTCGGCCGTGGCGGTGTGCCAGGGATCACCGGTTGTGTCTGTGGAGATATTCTTAAGACCCGCCTCGCCGGATACGGTGGTTCCGGACGCTTCGAACTCCACCCGGTATGTTCCATAGCGGTTCGTGCGGTGGCGATTCATGATCATCTCCAGTACCACAGTGAACGTGCCGGGTTCGCGCAATTGATATTCCCATTCCACCGATACCGAAGGATCGTTCCAGAATTCGGTCGCACCATTGCGGCCGATCCTCGCCTTCCCGCCGTCGGAGTTCCTCATCACCGCCACGTGAGCCGGCAGGGCGATGGAACCGTCCAGCTGCTGCCAGATACGCTCGTCTACCTGGGCCGCCCCATCCAGGTCGAGGGCGAAGACGGGAAATAACTCGTCGGAATTGATAACCGGGGGAGAGAGGGTGAGCAACTCACAGCCTTCGGTCATCGTCTGCTCAACTCCGATATCGGCCCTGCCGTCCGAGAGCAGCCTGGCTCCCAGCACGGTATTCTTCAGACCCAAAAGGCTGAAATTCTCATTCGGCCACTGCTTGAACATGAGATACAGGGTATGCCCCTTCCGGGTCATACGCACGCCTTCTATATCATAGGGGTAGGGTCCGGCCTGCGTGCCGTACACGGCCTCGCCATTTATCTGCAGCCAATCGCCGACCGCCTTCAACCGCTCCACGCTCTCCTCCGGGATGACCCCCTCCTGAGTGGGGCCTACGTTCAAGAGGTAGTTTACGCCTTTGGACGCACAGTTTACCAGGAGTTCCAGGAGCTCATCGACGTCCTTCCAGTTGTCGTCGTAACTCTTGTATCCCCAGGTGTCGTTCAGGGTACAGGGTGTCTCCCAATCGCCCTTGGCAGGCCCGGCGGGGTGCTCGTTGTCCCCCAGGCTTCCGTAGTCGCCCAGCTCGTTTCCGATACGTCCGGAGACGATACAGTCCGGTTGAATGCTCTTCACATACTTCTTGAGTTCGAGGCTCTGTTCGGTGGTGATGCTCTTGGGTGTGTCGAACCAGATCATGCCGACTGGGCCGTATTGTGTGAGGAGCTCCTTGAGCTGCGGTTTGACCTTCCCATCCAAGTACTTCTGGAAATCCTTTTCCTCATCGGGCTTGAAGTCCCAGGTGTTGCCGAGACCATTGGGTTCATGCCAGTCCTGAGATTGGGAGTAGTAGAAGCAGAGTTTGATGCCGGCCTTCCGGCACTCCACGGCCAGGTCGGCGATAGGATCCTTACCGTACGGAGTAGCGTCCACGATGTTGTAAGAACTGCAGGGGGACTTGAACAGCGCGAAGCCGTCATGATGTTTGCTCGTAAGCGTCAGATACTTCATGCCGGCATCCTTGGCGACCTTGACCCACTCGGCTGCGTCGAACTTGATCGGGTAGAACTGCTTGGTCAGTCCCTCGTACTCCTCCACCGGAATCTGCGCCCGAAACATGATCCACTCTCCGATGCCCGGGATGAGCCGCCCTTTCCACACCCCCGCGGGAATCGCGTATAAGCCCCAGTGAATGAACATCCCGAATCGGGCGTCCCGCCACCATTGCATGAAATCCTTGTTGTCGTCAGCCATCTTTTCCTCCTCATGATAGATACTTCGAAATTGTAATATGGCGATATCCCCGAATTCTCTCACAAGTACAAAGAAGGCTCAATGGACATTCTTCAGCACTTATTGCACTTTTCTATAGAGCTCTATAGAAAACTATAACTACCGAGATAGTATTCCGCGTGTCTGAAGACGAACCGGCTTGGAGACTCGAACGAACAGATCTACCGTAGCCGGTCCAAGAACCGCTCCTTCTCCATTCCCGGCAGGCAGGGAGGTGTACTCCCGTCGGTCTGCCGAAACTCACCGTTCTCCACGAATCGCTCCGGCCGGTCCTTCAGACGCTCCTTGAGCCGTTTTCGCCACACGTCTATCTCCGAGCCGTATGACGGATCGTCGATCAGGTTTACCATCTCCCCCGGATCCTTCTCGAGGTCGAAGTACTGCTCCTCTAAGCGCCCGGGAAAGAGGGCGTACTTCCGCCGGCCGTCGGTGAGATACTGCATGCCGCCGTCCATCTCGGGGACTGCGCAGCACTCGCCATGCAGGTACTCCCGCGGAGGTCCGGCTTCGCCACGCAGGAGGGGCAGAAGGCTCGAGCCCTCCACCGAATCCGGGATGTCTACATCCACCGCATCGAGCAGGGTCGGCATGATATCCATGAGCTCAACCGGCGCGTCGAGGACCCTGCCCTGTTCGATCCCGAATCCGTCCGGTAGATTGATGATGTAAGGAATTCGGGCCGATCCTTCATAGGGAGTGCGCTTTCTGATCCACTGGTGCTCCCCGAGCATCTCCCCGTGATCGGAGATGAAGAGGATGATCGTGTTCTTCGGGACCCTGACCAGCAGGCGGCCGATCTGATCGTCGATATGGTTGATGGTTCCGTAGTAGCCGACCTGATACTGCTTCTGCAGCGCCGGCGGGAGGGCCGTTCGCCAGCTGGTTACCGTCTGGCCGATGTTCGGTTCGTCGTACACCCGGGCCCACTCTCCCACCGGCGGTGCGGGAATGTCCATCGCCATGTACCTATCCCAGTAGGCCTGCGGCGGGGTGCAAGGCTCATGGGGCTGGTGAAAACTCACCTTCAGGAAGAAGGGGCGGGTCGGATCGCGCCGGGCCAAGAACTGCATGGCCTTGTCGGCACACCAGTTGGTAAAATGCAGTTCCTCCGGCAGATGCCAAGGCCGCGCCACCCAGCCGTTATAGTTGGCGCCGTGGGAGACTCCGGCCAACGGCATGGTGGCCCCCTTCTCCCGGAGGAAGGCATGATAGTCGTCGTTCTCATCGTGGGGGCTGTCGGCCCAGTCGGCACTCTGAAAGCCGTACATCTTCCGCAGCGGCCACAGGTGCAGCTTCCCGACGAGGTGAGTCTGGTAGCCGGCCTCGCCGAGTACCTCCGGGAGGGTCGGTCCATCGAGCCAGGTGTGATAGTTCATGAACACGCCGTGGCCCTCCGGTGTCTTGCCGGTCATCAGCGTCCTCCGGGCGGGAACACAGACCGGACAGGCGGTGTATCCGTTCCTGAATCTGAAGCCGGAAGCGGCCAGATGGTCGATATACGGTGTCTGCAGGTACGGGTGCCCATCGATACTCAGACAGTCACCACGATGCTGGTCGGTCATGAGCAGCAGGATGTTCGGTTGTTCGGTCATGGTTGGTCTCCTTGAATAGCATGAAATACGGAGGACGGGTACGGCTGTGTTCGTTCCATCCCAACCGTTCAACGATACCATCATTTGACGGAAACGGAAAGCGGGATCACGGGTCGACCGAATACTCCTGAATCTCCGGCAGCGACGGTTTAAGGTCGGACCACGCGACTCGATGAGGCGGCCGGCCTTGCTCGGCGCTCAACGCCGCCAGAGTTCCCGCGGCCTCCCCGAGCCTCACGGCCTCGCCGGTGACCCGATAACTCGCATGGGCGTACCAGTCTCCGCTGATGCAGCGCCCGGCCATCAGGAGGCCGTCAACGCCCGCGGCGATACAGGCCCGGATCGGGATGTCGTAGGGCCGCACGGTAAGCCCGCGGCTCGAGTCTTCAGGCTCTCACGTATCTCCATCGGTCACTCCTGTTCGATTCGGTATTCATTCTATGCATGTCGGACTCACAATCATATCACTCTTTCGAGCAGTATCGAACTACCTTGACATTTCGGCATAGAATCGCTATCTAGAGAGAAGAGACATATCTTCCGTTCGGGATCGCTCGTATTACACCAAAATTGATGGTGTTCTCACCGTGTGAGACCTAATTGATGAGCTCGTAGAGGTGTACTACGAACCGAATCCGAACGCGAAACAGCAAATCAAATCAGAAGAGGGACAAACATGGGTAAGATCAGAGTAGGTTTCAACGGCATGGGCCGCATCGGCAAGAACGTCATGCGTGTCATCCTGAGCAAACTGGACGACAAATTCGACATCGTAGCGGGGAACGACCTCGTTCCCGCCGCCGACATCGCCAAGAGCCTCCCCCGGGATTCCATATTCGGGAAATTCCCGGTAGAAGTATCGTTGAAGGGCGACAACGTCATCAAGATGGGCCGTCACGAGGTTACCGTCTATGCGGAGAAAGACGCTTCCAACATCCCCTGGGGCAAACACAAGGTTGACATCGTATTCGAGTGCACCGGATTCTATCTCAGCACAGAAAAGTCTTCCGCGCATCTTAAAGGCGGCGCCAAGAAGGTCATCGTCAGTGCTCCCTGTAAGGACGACACCCACACCGTGGTTGTCGGCGTGAACCACGACTCCATCGAGGCCGGAGAGACCATCCTCTCCAACGCCAGCTGCACCACCAACTGTCTGGCACCCCTGACCAAGGCCGTCGACATGAGCCACAAGATCATCGGCGGACTCATGAGCACCACCCACGCGGCCACCTCCACCCAGCGGGTCGTGGACTTCTTCGGCGGCGCCAAGAATCGGGCCACCCTGAACAACATCATACCCACCACCACCGGCGCGGCCATCGCGGTGGGCAAGGTACTCCCCCACCTGAACGGCAAACTCAACGGTACCGCCCTGCGCGTACCCACCGATACCGGCAGCGTGGTCGAGGCTATCTACCTGGTAGAGGGCAACGTGAGTGAAGACCAGTTGACCGCATCGATCACCGAGAACGTCAAGAAGATCAACGATTCCACCATCATGAAGCAGACCGCCTACTTCGGCGACGCCTACGAGGTCAGCCAGGACTGCGTCGGCGAGCCCTACTCCTCCATGATCATTCCCACGATCCTGGCGGTGCCGGTCGGAGGAAACACCCTGGTGAAGTGCACCAGCTTCTACGACAACGAGATGGGCTTCTCATACCGCATGGTGGAACTGGCCATGATCTTCAACGAGAAGTAAGTTATTCGGATATATAAGTAAGGTAACGGCCACCGCCACGTGCGGTGGCCTTTTTTTCATCTCGATTATCACTCCTTCTACAAAAGCCTAACGGGTTTTTAACACTGAAATAATCATAAATTCATCGACATCCCTTTCATTGGTGACCAGTAGTGACGCTATGTCGAAGCTGGCAGCCATATTTGCCGGATAATTCGACCTCAAAGCCATACTCAAAGCCATAAGAGGTGCACAACCGCATGATTACAGATATCAAGATCCATGTCCAGAACGTAGATCTGTACTATGGAGAGTTCCAAGCCCTGAAGAACGTATCGCTGGAGATTCCGACGAACCAGGTCACGGCCCTCATCGGACCCTCCGGGTGCGGCAAGTCGACGTTCCTGCGCGTGCTTAACCGGATGAATGAACTCATCCCCGGCGTCCGTTTCAAGGGCAAGGTCATCTACGACAACCATGATATCTATAACGGTTACGACGTGATCGAGCTCAGGAAACGGATCGGCATGGTGTTCCAGAAACCCAACCCCTTTCCGATGACCGTCTACGACAACGTCGCGTACGGCCCGCGGATACACGGCATAAAAAACCGTGCGGTTCTGGACGAGATCGTCGAACGCAGTCTCATCGCCTCGGCCCTATGGAAGGAGATCAAGGACCGCCTGCACGAATCGGCCATGGGCATCTCCGGTGGGCAGCAACAGCGCCTCTGCATCGCCAGGGTACTCGCCGTGGAACCGGACGTACTTCTGATGGACGAACCCACGTCAGCCCTGGATCCCATCTCCACCTCCCGCATCGAGGACCTGATCGACGAGTTGAAGACCGATTATACCATCGTGATCGTCACCCACAATATGCAACAGGCAGGGCGTATCTCCAACCGTACCGCCTTCTTCCTGAACGGCGTGATCGAGGAGGTGGGTACCACAGAACAGATCTTCTTCAATCCGCGGAACTCACAGACAGAGGCGTATATCTCCGGAAAATTCGGCTAACACAAATCTAATACCGATCTAGTAATAAATTCATCGGAACCTGACACAATTTTCACGTGACGTTAATCATCTACTCATCTTCCTGGAACAACCATGGTGTATCAAATCTTGGGGGAAACCCCACACATTATTCTAGGAGGATTCAATGAATCTGAAGAAGCTTTTCATGTACCTCATGGTGCTGTTCGTCGTCTTCGGTCTGGCCATGACCGGATGTGACAACGGAACCCCGACTGACGGTGACGACGGAACCGGCGACGCCGGCGACACCGACGGCGTCGTAGCGATCGGCGAAGACGTCGGCGATGGATGGATCGTGTCCTACGTGGACGAAGGCGGCGGGTACATCGCCGACAAGACCATCGACAGTGACGACTACAAGATGGTCACCGGAATCTTCACCACCGATCAGACCTGGGATTCCGACTATGTGTACCTCTTGGACGCGATGGTCTTCATCGGAAACGACACCGCTGCTACCAGCGCGGTCCTCACCATCGAGGCAGGTACCCTCATCTTGGGGAACGGCGGTATCACCCCGGGCACCCTGGTTATCACCCGCTACTCCCAGATCGAAGCCGTGGGAACCGCGGCCGCTCCCATCGTCTTCACCTCGGCTCTTCCCGCAGGCAGCCGCGCCGCCGGTGACTGGGGCGGACTGGTCATCAACGGGCTTGCTACCGTCAACCTCGTAAACGGTACCGGCGAGGGTGAAGGTTCCTCCGGAACCTACGGCGGCGGCCTTAACGACGACGACAGCGGAACCCTGAAGTACGTGCGCGTCGAATACGCCGGACGTGTTTTCACCTCCGAGGACGAGCTCAACGGTATCGCCTTCCAGGCCGTCGGTTCGGGAACCGAGGTCGACTACATCCAGGTGCACCAGAATAAAGACGACGGCGTCGAGTTCTTCGGCGGTACCGTCCAGGTCAAGCACGTGGTCCTCACCGGGAACCAGGATGACTCCCTCGACTGGACTTCAGGATGGATCGGATCGGCTCAGTACGTCATCACCCAGCACTACCCCGGCACCGGCGACCAAGCCGTCGAAGCCGATAACCTGGAAGACGACACCGAGGCGACCCCCCGGTCGGCCCCGATCCTGGCCAACTTCACCATGGTCGGCAACGGCAGCAGCGAAGGCGTTCTCTTCCGTCGCGGCACCGACGCCACCCTGATCAACACGATCGTAACCGCTTTCGACGAGGCCGGTGGCGAGGCTCTGGATGAGACCCATGATTCCGGAGACGCCAACACCGTGTCGTACGAAGGAGTCCTGGTCGACAGCGAAACTGCAATCGGCGACTCCAGCTACGTATCGAGCTTCACGACGCCGACAAATGGTAACGGTATAGCCCAAGGCAGTACCTACATGCCCACCGGCTACATGGCCGCGGAAGAGTTCCATGCAACCGAGGTCGACGACGACGGCGATCCGGTAAGCCTGAACACCTACTCGTTCGCCATGCAGCCTACCGCGGATCCTAGCGCCACGGCGGGGACCATTCCTGCCGCCGACAACGCCGGAAACGCTCTCGCCGATACCGACTACGTCGGTGCAGTCGATCCCGATGCCGCGACGGCCTGGTACTCCGGCTGGATCACCACGGACATGGACTAATCTGTTAGTCTGTCCGATTACATTCTAGATTTCGAATCCCTGGCGTCGCCTCATGCGACGCCGGGGTTTTTTGGAGGACAACGATGCGGGCTTTCTTTTCGACACTATCGAAGCTATCGAAACTATCTACCAAGAGATTTTCCAGAAGACCCAACGGTCGGCGAATCCGACCAACTCCCCCCGGAATACTGCTCGCGGCTATCTGCGCTCTCACCTGCACCCTGTGGCAGCTCCCGGCGCAGGACTCACAAGACGCACTCTCCAACCTCGCCGGCAGGATCGCCGAGAAACGATCGCAGGTCGAGTCTCTCACCAACGAACTCGAGTTGACCAAGACCGAGTACAACGAACAGTTGCGGTCGCTATCGATGCAGAAGACCGACATCGAGGCCCAGATCAACCGCGAGGAACTCCGGTTGGCACAGATCGAACAGGAGATGAACGAACTCAAGAGCCGTATCACCGACACCCAGGATTCACTCGAGTCTATCGAACCACTGTTGGCACGGATGCTCCTCCAGACCCGTACGTACATCGAACGGGGAATCCCCTTTAAGGTGGATGAGCGGCTGGCGGAGATCGATACTCTCGAGCGACTCCTGGCGGAAGGTTCGGTAGAGAAAGACAAGATACTGGCCCGAATCTGGAACATGCTGGAGTCGGAATTCCGAATGACCGCCGAAAGCGGACTCTACAAACAGACCATCGATCTTCGGGGGAACCCGCAACTCGCCGAGGTTGCCCGACTCGGGATGGTGATGATGTATTTCCGCACGTTGAAGGACGAATACGGATACGTGATTCCCGACGGAAACGGCGGGCGGTATCTGATCGCTCGAGACCGTGATCAGGCGCAGAATATCCGCTCCCTGTTCGACTCGCTACGAAAAAACCTGCGGGAAGGATTCTTCGTGCTGCCCAATCCCGCGGCAGGATTATAGGACCATGCAGATGAAACAGATGCGTAGATCGATTCCGAACCGAATACTCCGATCGATTTTACCGATGTTGCTCACGATCCTCGCGATGTCGGTACAGGCCCAGGACCAGACCGATCCCCTCCTGGCGGCGTACCAGAAGGAGTTCGTCTTCCTGGACAACGAGATTCGACTCCTCCGAGAACGGATCGAAGAGGTGAAGAGCGACGGCGAGATCCGGGTGGCCAAGGCAGGGGCGGACCTTCAGGAGCTCGAGGCGGAACTCCTCGCGGTGACCGCCAAGGTTGACCGCCGGTCCGAAGACCTGCGGATCGTCGAGGACGAAGGCTCCTCCGCCGACGACGCCACCGATACCCTGTACGCCATCCTGACACAGGCGGCGCAGCGGTTGGACAATTTCGGTATTCAGCCCTTCGACCCGCAGCAGCTCTCACAGGAGATCCCGGAGCAGGACAAGATGGTGATGGAGCTTGAATACGGCTTCGAGAGCTCCTTCGCCCTGCTCGAAACTCTGAGCAGCTTCAGGACCGTAGAGGATACGTTTTTTCTCGTCGACGGAACCCAAGTCGCGGGCGAGATCGTACACCTCGGTCGCATCGCGAGTTACGGGATCCACGACCAGGCGTCCGGGACGCTGGCACCGGCAGGCGGCGGTCGGCTGAAGATGGTACGTACCGACAGTGGTGACGTCGCCCGTGCCCTCGCCGATGGGAAGACACCCGCTCAACTGCCGCTGTACCTATATGAATCACTGGACGCCTCGGCCCAGACCGAATCGGAGAAGAGCCTGCGAGACACCATCGAGGGCGGCGGCATGATCGGGCTCGTGATACTCGGGATCGGGGCGGTCAGTCTCCTGCTGATACTCCTCCGGATCCTCACCCTGGCGGTAGTGTCTCGAAACGATTCCAAGGCGCTGGGACGGGTGGCCGAACAGGTGAGCGGCGGGTCTCTCGAGGAGGCGGAGGAGACAAGCGGCACACTGCCCGGTGCCATGGGCCGGATCGTATCCACGACGATCCGGGCGCTGCGTCTCGATCCGGCCAAGGCCGAGGACGCGGTAGCGGAGTCGGTGCTCAACGAACAACCGAAACTGGAACGGTACCGGTCGGCGATCAGCGTGTTCGCGGCCGTGGCGCCCCTGCTCGGACTCCTCGGAACGGTGACGGGAATGATCGCCACCTTCGATATCATCACGATCCACGGAACGGGCGATCCGAAATTGCTCTCCGGCGGTATCTCCGAGGCGTTGATCACGACCGAACTGGGACTCATGGTCGCCATTCCGACGCTCCTGATCGGGAACCTGCTCGCATCGTGGTCGGACCGGATTACTTCGAGCCTGGAAGTGTCGGCGCTTCGCCTGATCAACATCGCCGGCGGATTCGATCGGATCGAGGCGGCCGGGTGATATGGCGTCCGATACAAGACGGTTGCTGTAGAGAGTGAGTATGGAAGAGCTGTGGAGTGAATGGCTTTCCTTCCTCGCCAAGGGTGGCGTGGTCATGTGGCCGCTCGCGGTTTCCGCGGTGGTCCTGTGGTTTGCCCTCGCGTATCGCCTCTTCAAGTTACGAAGGGGCACGAACCTCGGCATTCGGGAGCTGATCGAGAGGATCCCGGGGGAATCGGATGCCAAACCGCCGGCTACCACCGGCTTCATCGACACCGCGGCTGTAGTGGCAGTGCGGGTCCGCCGGATCTATGCCGGAGAGATCCGCAGGTTCCTGGACGATGAGTTGTTTCAGTTGATCGAGGACATGGGAGGATTCCGCACGCTGATACGGACTATCGTGCTGGTAGCCCCCCTTGCCGGGCTGCTGGGAACAGTCAGCGGCATGATCGAGATGTTCGAGTCCCTCGGCGACCAGACCTTCTACTCGCAATCCGGCGGCGTGGCCAACGGTATCTCCCAGGCCTTGTTCACCACCGAGTTCGGACTCGTCATCGCCATTCCCGGCATGGTGATCGGGCGACTGTTGGACCGCAAGGAGATGAAGATGCGTGAGGAGATCGAACAGATAAAGGAGTACCTGAACAAGTCATGAAATTCCTGCCGAAGAAACACGAACCTGAAGAACTGAACATCTCCCCGCTGATCGACATGGTCTTCATCCTCCTGATCTTCTTCGCGGTATCCACCACCTTCGTGAAAGACATGCAGCTCGAGCTCCAACGGCCGAGTGCGCAGAGTTCGATCGTGGCCTCCAGTAAGGCTATCCGGGTGTATATCGACCGCAGCGGCGGCGTATTCATGGATGAACAGGCGGTGAAACCCTGGATGCTGCAGAGCCTGGTGCGAGACCACCTGGCCGTCTCCTCCTCGGGCAGCGTACTGATCATCGCCGACAGGCTGACTCCCACCGAGAAACTGGTCGAGGTGGTTGATCAGTGCAAATTGGCAGGCGCCGCCGAGGTAGGCGTCGCCACCGAGGCGAGGTAACTCCATGAAGTATGTGCGGATAGGGCTCCTCAGGGGGTTCGGAATCGCCCTGCTCACCCTGATGGGTTCATTCACCGTATTCTTCGGGGCCACCTTCCTGAACCGAATCGTGCAAGAGCCGGAGCCGGAGGAACAGCTGATCGTGGTTGACTTTACCGTTCCCACGAAGACCGAGACCCGCGAGAAGCGGGAACGTCCGCCGCAGCGGAGGAACATCGAAGAGTCCGACCAACCGGCCCTGGCCCCGCTCCCGAACATCAGTGGCAGCTTGTCAGGAATCCAGGTGGCCCTTCCGGGTTACGACCCCAAGGGAATCGATACCGTCGAGGAATCCCTCCTCGGCAACATGAGTAACGTCGTCATGGACGAGAACAGCGTCGACTCGATCCCGGTACTGCGGTCGAGTCCCATGACCTATCCATCGAGAGCGAAGCAGCGTGAGATCGAAGGCTCCGTGACGGTTGCGATCCACGTAGGTTCCGACGGTCGGGTGATGAACATGAAGATCCTCGACTCCACGCCGCCGGGAGTATTCGACGAGGCGGTGATCAACGCGATTCCGAATTGGATCTTTACACCGGCGAAGTATCAGGGCCGGAACGTCGCCATCTGGGTGGAGCTTCCAATTCCATTTCGACTGAACTAGGACGATATAGGACGATCTATGACGATAGAGACGAAAACATGAACACATCTCTCTCGAAGCGGTACCTATATCTTGCCGCTCTTCTGGCTTTGATATTCGCCGTCGGTTCTCCCGTCACTGCCGGTGGACGGAGTCAACGTTCCGGCACGAGTACGTACGGCGGATCGATCAATCAGGAGATCGATTATCTGGGTGTCGCAGCGGTCATGATCCGTGACGGAAACTACGAACGGGCCGAAGCGGCACTGGCGAAGGTGGACCCCGACACCGAAGGGATCGATGCCGCCAGGTTCTACACCCTTCGGGGGCTCCTGCTCCTCAGGCGGGGATTGTATTCGGATTCTCTCGCCGACTTCGATCAAGCCATACAATCGGGTCAGGACAACGCCGTCATCTATGCGTATCTGGCACAGACAAAATACGCACTCGGTGATTATGCGGGCACCATCGACGCCCTCGAGACTCTCCGCACCATCAATCAGTATCCCGAGTTGCTGGAGGTAAAAGCCATGAGCCTCTGGCACCTCGGCGAGATACAAGGGGCATTCGAAACACTGGACAGGGCGATGGAGATCTACCCGGAGCGGCACGGATACCTGCGTCAGAAGATCCTCCTCCTCATAGAGTTGGACCTCTACCAGGAGGCGGCGGAGCAGAGCGAACACTATCTTACCACCGTCGGCGACGACCCGGCGGCATACATCACCATCGGCGAAGCCCTTCGCCGAGGCGGAGAATTCGACCGGGCAATCCACATCCTCGAAATGGCCAAGCTGAAGTATCCGGAGAACCGACAGGTGCTCCTCGCCTTGACCAACGCCTATGCATACGGCGGACGCCACCTCACCGCGGCGAGACTGGTCGAGTCCGCCGCAATCAGCGACCCGCGGTTCTACTACGAAGCCGCCGAACTATACCGGAGGGCCGGAATCCTCTCACGAGCCACCTACATGAACTCCCTGGTATCGGACCAGGAGAAGAAGACCGCACAGCGGTTTCAGCTATGCCTGGAAAGACAAAAGTTCGAGGAGGCCCTGGCCTTAGAGCCTCGGATGATACGACTGGGACTCGTCTCCGACGACGCCATGAAATACGCCATGGCCTATGTGCATTTCTACGCCCAGCACTTCGAACGAGCCGAGGCATATCTGAACCAGATAACCGGATCGGAATATTTCCGCGAGGCGGTACAGCTTCGTAAGGCGATCGAGGTCGCAAAAGACCGCGAAGACCTGTACTTCCGGTGAACGTCCGCGTAGAGAACAGAGAGAACCCTGTGAAGGAGAACAATAGAATGTCACTCAAGGAAATTTGCTGCAGCGCGATCATGCTCATACTCCTCTTCAGCCCCTTCGGAACGCTCGCTGCCCAGGACAACTCCGGGGAGGTTCAGATCTATGTCTTTTCGGATACCGGGGAGCCGCTGAAGGGAGTCTTCGTGGTCGTCGGCGGAGAGACCTACACCTCCGACGAGAGCGGACTCCTGCAATTTACCGCCAGGCCCGGAACCCATGACTTCACCCTCACCTACGGCGAGTCGGTGGTGGCCGAACTCAACCTGGCGGTCAGACAGGGACAGGCCACCGAGGTCATCATCACCGCCTCACGGCAGGACGCGGCGATAGCGGTCGAGGAGGGGGACGAACAACCCGACGACACTACCGAGCGAAAGAAGCTGGACGAAAGCCTTCCGAAGGGAACCCTCTCCGGCATCATCACCCATATCGAAACCGACGATCCGGTTGCAAACGCCACCGTTATCTTCAGGGGCGTCGACTTCGAGACGACCACCGATGAAGACGGTGAGTTCGAAGTAGCCCTTCCCGCCGGGACCTACTCGATCTCTATTATCCACCCCGACTTCTCCACCCAGACCCAGGACGAGATCGAGATCATCGCCGAATCGAAGACGGAAATCACCATGGAACTTACCCCGTCCTCCATCAAGCTCGAGGCGGTCCCGGTGTTTGCCGCAACGGAGGTACGCGTGCAGGGCGGTGTCGCCGATCTGATCGAGGAGACTCGTAACTCCGGTGTCGTGGTCAACCTGATCGGATCGGAACAGATCTCACGCATGGGAGACTCCGACGCCGCCTCGGCGCTGCGTCGGGTGACCGGCCTCACCGTAGTGGACGGAAAATACATCTACGTCCGCGGTATGGGCGAACGCTATTCGAGTTCTTACTTGAATAACGCGTTCCTGCCCAGCCCGGAAGTCGATAAACGGGTGGTTCCCCTCGATCTCTTCCCCGTGAGCGTCATCGAGAGCATGGCGATCCAGAAGGCCTATTCACCGAACCTCATCGGCGATTTCGGCGGAGGATCGGTAATCCTGCGGACCCAGGGTATCCCCAACGACCGCTATCGCCGCCGGCTCCGGACAACCATCAAGTTCTCCGTCGGCTTCGATCTCGGCGACTTCATTCCGAACGGCGAGGGCGGATACGACTACATAGGCGGTACCTTCTCGCGGATGCCGATGGAGGAGCTTCATGCATCGGATTTCCTCGGTATCGATTTTGGATACCGGGACTTGCCTGAAGAGATCGCCGAGGCCGAACCGCCACTCGTCGAAGGCAGTCTCTTCGGCGGCTACTCGGCCTCCGAGATCGAAACCTTCGGCGAATCCTTCGAGAATACCTGGAAACCGTCGGAGCAGCTCATCCTGCCGGATTTCGACATCACCTTCTCGATGCGCGACAAGATAGAGATCACCGACACGGCCAACTTCGGTTACAGCTTCTCCATCCTCTACAAGAACGACTTCGACACCATGAACGGCATGACCACCCGCAGCCTCGTCACCAATGCCGACGGCTTCGGCATATCGAACGACCTCACCAACTCGTCCGCCACACAGGAGGTTGACATCAGTGTCCTGGCCGATATTGCCATCTCTCTCAACGAGCGCACCGGGTTCCAATCGACAACCCTACTCACCCGTCTGACCGACAGAGACACCGAGCAGTACGAGGGCTTCTTCAGCGACAACTCGGCCAACATCAAGGTGACCAACGTATCCTGGATCGAACGCATGCTCTTCAGCGAGAAGATCAGCGGTACCATCGGCCTTCCGATCATGAACAAGGCCGACATCGACTGGCAATACGCTTTTTCCCTGGCCGGCAGGGACTCTCCTGACAAGCGCACCAACCGGTTCGACGACGAGAATACCGATGACGACATCGATGAGTTCTATCTCTCCAACCGTGCGGAGGGAGCGAAGAGGGTCTTCTCCGACGTCCAGGACCTGATCCACGACGGATCGGTCCAGATCAACATCCCGGTGTTCCTCTTCTCGCCAACCGCGGCCGACTACATAGAGGTGGGAGCGCATGTCACCTACCGTACCCGCGAGACGGACACCCGCAAGTTCTGGTTCTCCTTCGACGAGACCGGCGTCCCGGCCGACGATCCGCTCCGCGACATCGACAACTGGGCCGAAGCGCTGACACCCGACAACATCCACGCGGACGGCTTCCGCCTGAAGGAAACGACCATAAATCCGGACAACTATACGGCAAGCCAGCTCCTGGCGGCGGGTTACCTCAACACCGACTTTCTCATAGGTAGCCTGCTGCGAATGAATGCAGGGCTCCGGGTAGAGTACTCGAGACAGGTGGTAGATACCTTCGATCTCTATTCCGGGAATCCCCTCCAGGCGATCATCGCAGGGTGGAACGTGGTGGACTCAGATACCGGCGAGATCAAGGCGACGATCCCGGTGGAGTTCCTTCCTGCGCTCAACCTTACTCTGCCGGCAGGAGACAACATGCAGTTCCGCTTCGGCGCGAGCCGGACTGTTAACCGGCCGGATTTTCGGGAGATGGCCAACACCAAGCAGGAGCTCCACGAGGGACAGGGCGTCTTCCTCGGAAATCCTCTCCTGGACAGGGCCAGCATCTATAGTGCCGATCTCCGCTGGGAGGCGTATCTTACCGAAACCGAAAGTGTCGCACTGGGCGGATTCTTCAAGTATTTCCGGCATCCCATCGAGATCGTCTACCTCGGTGGCGCGGGAAACCTGAGCATGCCCGGAAACACCGAAATGGCCATCAACGTGGGGGCGGAACTGGAGTGGCAATTGAACTTCCGATTCATCTCCGACGCGATCCGGAACGGCATGTCCCGGGTCCGGTACGATTCCTTCGAACGGGAGAAACGGGCAAGACGCCGTCTCGGTGGTTTGGCGAGTTTCTTCAGAGATCTCAGGACCACCGGAAACGCCAGCTACATCTTCTCGAGGGTGTTCTACGACGAAGAACAGGCCATCATCATGACCAGTCCCAAGCGACCGCTCCAGGGACAATCGCCCTTCGTGATCAACGTGTCTCTGGGATACGAAAACTCGGTCTCATGGTCGCAGGAACGGGTATCCAAGACCAGCGTCTATCTCAACTACAACGTGTTCGGAAGACGCATCGACAAGGTCGGGAGCTCCGGCAATCCGGACCACTACGAGGAACCGTTCCACCAGCTCGATCTGATCTTCAAACAGCGCTTCTCCGAGTACGTCTCCATGAGCATCAAGGCGAAGAACCTGCTGAACCTCCCCGCTACGGTGACGATAGAGGACAAGAACGGGGAGCGACATATCACCAAGGAATACAAAAAAGGACGCAGCTTCTCGCTGGGTCTTACCTTGGACCTGTAGGATGGTCCGACGGATATCTGCAAACCCAGATATCAGAATTATCAGAGGAAAGAGGAGTCACATGAATCACACACTACACAAAGCATCATCGATTATTTTCTCCCTACTCGTGGCGACGTCGCTATTCGCCGGTGGACAGGGAGAGGGCGAACAGGGCGGCGACCGCCCGTTGAGGCTCTCCATGGGCGGATCGACCACCATCGAGCCGATCATGACAAGCGCCATGGAAGTCTACCTGAACGAGATCGACCCGAGAGCGGAGCTCTCGTACGACGCGCCAGGTTCCACGGCGGGCATCCGAGGGGTCATGAACGGGACCTACGTCCTCGGCGCGGCCAGTAGAGAGCTGCTGATAGAGGAGAAGCAGGCCGGAGTAGTCAGCACTACCATCGCCCTGGACGGCCTTTCGGTAATCGTCAACGACACCGTACCCCTGGACGACCTCGGTCTGGAGCAGGTCGCCGGTATTTTCGTCGGAGAGATCAGCAATTGGAAGGAGCTGGGAGGCCCGGACAAGGAGATCGTCATCGTGAACCGCGACGAGGCTTCGGGTACCTTGGGTGCATTTCGTGAGGCGGTGCTGGAAAAGGTCTACGGCGACGATGCACGGTTCACCCTGAACGCCCTGGTAACCGAGAGCAACGGGAACATGGCCACAATGGTCGCGCAATCCCCCTACTCTATCGGATACGCGTCACTCAACGTCATCGAACGCCTCGAGCAATCCGGAGGAAGGGCCCTCACCGTCGACGGCATCGAGAACACCCCACAGACAATCTACAACGGCACATACCCGATCAGCCGTCCGTTGAACGTCGTCACCTTCGGCGAACCCGGCGGTGACGCTCAAGTTTTCATCGACTTTCTGTTGAGTCCTCGCGGTCAGAACATCGTGCGTGAGGTGAAGTATCTACCGCTGCGGTGACGAGGAGTGAGGCGAGGATGAAATACAGGAAACAATACGAAGGTATCGTAAAAGGGTTCCTCCTACTGAGCGCGGCGGTGTCGGTCTTGAGTGTCCTATTCATCACCGTATTCATCATATCGGAGGGCCTGCCGCTCTTCTTCAGATCTTCAGGCGGGTACGAACCACCCACCCTGACCGCGTTCCTATTCGGTAGAGAGTGGTTTCCCACCGATACTCCCCCGAAGTTCGGCATACTGCCCTTCATCGCAGGGTCGACTCTCGTGACCGCAGGGTCACTCGGCATCGCCGTTCCCATCGGCCTGCTTGTAGGCATCTTCATCGCCGAGATCGCGAAGGACCGGGCCCAACGGATCCTCGAGGGCGTCGTCGAGATCCTGGCCGGTATTCCGTCGGTCGTGTACGGGTTCTTCGGGGTGATGATGATCGGGTTCTTCCTGCGGCGAATAGAGAATCCCCTCCTAAACTACAACGCCTTCTCGGCCATGATGATCCTGGCCGTCATGATTCTTCCGACGATCATCAACATCTCGGCCGTGTCGATACGAGCGGTGCCGCGGGAGTTGTTCGACGGATCGATGGCGTTGGGATCAACCCACTGGCAGGTGATCTGGCGCATCCTGATACCCTCCGCGAGGGGCGGTATCGTCACCGGGATTATTCTCGGCATGGGAAGGGCCATCGGCGAGACCATGGCCGTGCTGATGGTGGCGGGAAATCAGCCGACGGTACCCACCGACGGTCTTCGATCCAGAGTCAGGACCATGACCATGGCCATCGTCAACGATATGGGATACGCCGGCGGGGATCACCGGGTGGCCCTCTTCACGACGGCGATCGTGCTTTTCCTCTTCATCCTTATGCTGAACTTCACGACCCAATACATCGTAAGGAAATCCAAATTACAGGTGCGACAAGATGGCATTGCAGGTGGATGAGATCGATCGGACCGACGGTCCGGTAGTAACCGGGAAGCGAGTATCCTCACCTCACTCCCGAAAACTCCGGTTTCGGGAGATGATCGGGAAGGGAATTCTATGGACCGCGGCGGCATTGACTATCGGAGTGCTGGTCATCATCGTTGGATACATCATCGTAAACGGCTTCTATGAACGCCGGGTCGACGATTCGGACTATCTTGCACTCGCGGACGAGAGCGTGAGAATCGACGACGATGTGGAGATGACGATCGTCGTGAATGCGGGTCTGCGGCTACGGGACCTTACGTACGAACAGCTCCGGGAGATATTCGAGGGGATGACGCCATTCTGGGGGTACATCACCGGTCAGAATCGCAGTATCACGACGATCTGTTACGACGACGGTACATTCGCCGACGAGGCGAGAGGTTTTCTCATGGGTGCCGGTGGAGCGTATGGCACCGATAGTATCATCCTTTCCAGTATTGACGAGGTATATGAGCAGATCCGCGCCAATGAAGGCGGGATCGGGTTGGTCCCGACCAGTCTCTACCGCCCGGAGAGGGGGATTCGCACCATCGGCCTGCGACACCTGATGTTCGTCACCCATCCGGCAGTTCAGGCACTACAGGCCGGCCGACGCCTGCGGACCCTCACACATCTCCAGGTACAAGACCTTCTTGCGGGGAGGACAGAAAGCTGGTCGGAGGTAGGAGGCCCTTCGATAGAGGGTACTCAGACGAACCCTCAGGCGGAGGAGGCGGGCGAATATCTGCCGCTGCCGGTACGGCCGGTGCTCTTCTCGTCTCGGATGCCCGGCCAGTTCGAGCTCACGCGATCTTTTCTCTCCGAGATCGATGTTGCGGCCGATACCGTAACCGTCGACACGCTCGAGGCGTTTCGGCGCTATCTGACGGAGACACCGGGGGCCTCCGGACTGATCCGCGCCAAGGAAGCATCGGCATTGGGGCTGGATCCGGTGGAGGTCAGGCGAGTCACCCATCGGGTCAACCTTCGCCCCTCCTTCCTGCTTCAGCCTCCAAGCAGGGCCGGCGCGGTGGGCGGCATCAGTTACATCATCATTAACACCATCGCCATGGTCTGCTTCGTACTCCTGATCGCCACCCCCATAGGGGTGGCCGGGGCCGTCTACATCGTCGAGTACGCGCCCCAGGGAATCCTGCTCAACCTACTGAAACTCGGTACCGATACTCTCGCGGGAATCCCCTCCATCATCTTCGGACTCTTCGGCCTGGTGTTCTTCTCACAGTTCTTAGGCCTGCAGACCGGGCTCATCTCCGGAACCCTTACCATCACCATGATGATCCTGCCTACGATCATACGAACCTGTGAGGAGGCCCTGCGAAGTGTGCCCTATGAATTGCGGATGGGGAGTCTCTCCCTGGGAGCGACGAAACACCAGACGATACTGCGGGTGGTTCTTCCCGTCGCCTCGCCGGGGATACTGACGGGAGTAATCCTCGGCATCGGACGGGCGGTCGGAGAAACCGCCGCCATACTGTTCACCATGGGAAGCAACATGGCGCTGCTCAGATCGTTCAATTCGCCGGTGCGGGTGCTCTCCGTCCATCTCTATATGCTCATCAGGGAGAACATCTCGATCCCCAAGGCCTTCGCAACCGCGACGATCCTCGTTATCATCGTATTCGTCGTGAATTTCAGCATCCGCTACAGTATCGGCCGCATGAACAAGGTACACACGGCATGACACAGCGACCGTTATTTCTCTTTTATTCCGGCACACTCGAGAATAGTATTATGCTTCCTTACGCAGGAGTCCGGCTACTTCCCCCTCATGCGTGCTGAATTCCAGTCCCACTGCAGCATCTCTCTGCTCCGCCGAATGATTTCGCCTTCCATTTAATCCCGGAAACACCGTTCGGTCAATGCAATGCGGACGTAAGAATTCTTACAGTGGAGATTTTAGATTTTTGAATATCGGAGACAAAACTCCACATAAGGGACAGTTTTCGATCGAGTTAGTCAGAAATCATCGCCTCGCCTCTTCAGCACACCCGTTCATTCTTCGGTTTAAAAAATCGACCGAATCAGAGACAGAAAGGGAGATCCGCCCGTCGCCGTCAGCAACGCCCCTGCAAGGAACCATCCGACCCCCGCCACACGCAGCGTCCATTCGCCCGCCGAGAGGAGCAGGCCGGTGGCGGAAGCGGGACTCACGCCTTCACGAAATCTATCCGCCGTCTCGGCATCATGACGAAGCCGTCGAAACGCCGGCACTCCGAACAGGACCGAGCCGATGGCCATGCAGAACACACAGAGAAAGACGCCGAGGGCGTATCGGGACAGCGTGAACATGCCTCTCCCGACGAAACCGCCGCCCGGATCGTCCGTCGGGATAGAGAAGGGCAGCCGGAAAGGCCGGAGAAGCCGTTCGCCTCCAGTGCCGTACGCCCCCGATCGAATGTGTAAAAGATAGTCCCTCGCACGATCGAGTGGTTCCATGGGGACACACTGCAGCACCAGGGCACCCTGCATTTCCGGTACCGACGGTCCGGAACCGGTACCCGTGATTAACCCCCGCACAACCGATCCGTCTCCTTCGATATACGACACCGCCTCTTCCGCGAACGCCGTAGGAGAGAGAACCCTCGAGCCGACCAGGGTGACCCTGCCCGACGGCATTCCGCTGTCCGCCGTCGCCAACGAACCACCGCGGACAGGATAGGCGGTCACAATCAGGGGCGGGCTCATGCCGGAAAGCTGTTGCCATAACGACTCCCAGTACCGCGCAGTCACCCGTGCAACGTCCCGGATTCCTCCAGGCGCGTCCATCACGTTCCGGCTGCCCCATGGCATCTCGCGCGCCATCAGACCCGAAGAGAGAAAGGAGAGCAGCTTCAAGGCCCGCAACTGGAGAAATTGCATCCGGACACCGGCACCCAGGTCTCGTGCGAACGTGCCCGGATCGATACCCGCGGTCTCGAACCCTCCCGCGGCCGCATATACCTCCGCGAGATCGTACACAGGAAGGTATGGCTCGACCCGCAAGCGCAGGTACCCGTGCCGGGCGATATTGATGATTCCCATCTCCATGTCGCCGGAGATGCCTGAATCGACCAGCTTCAGCGTTTCCAGGAAGAGGGTATCGTAGTACTGATCTTGAATGATATGGGCCGCCGTCCCCAGGAAGAGTGCGACCAGGCGGGGATACTCCTCCTCCCGCCGTACATCAGGTCTGACGAGGTAGTCGAGAAACGCGTACAGGAAGGGATCGG
>CAZAKE010000061.1:0-24826 GCA_964485495.1 uncultured Spirochaetales bacterium | reverse complement strand
TACAGAGCGATCATGCAATTCCAAATGTAGCTACTGCTACATTTGGAATTGCTTTCGTTGTTGAACTACCATTGACACCCCTTTTCGTATGCTTGTACAATCCTCCGGATCGGCGATTCTCTTGATTTCTGCCGATGAAGAGCGCGAGAAGAAACACATTGAGAAGAAACACATGAAGAATGGCATGAAGAATAGTATGAAGATGGGTATGATACGAACAGTTGTATATTGTGTCCTGTTGCTCTGTTTTGTGGTGTCCGCCGTCGGGGCACTCGAATTTGAGGAGATACTCCGGCTGGCGGTCGAGCATGACGGGCAGATCGAGATCCTATCGAAAATCGTCGAGAATAAGCGCCTGGCCACACGCCGTTCGAACCTGGATCCGACATTCTCGCTGGCATTCGACCTGCCGAAGAATAACAAGACCAACCTCACCGGAGCCAGGGTGATCCAGTACTTCGAGACCGACGACCGCGATCCGTATACGCAAATATCCGCGGTGCCGGAACTCACTCTCACCATGCCACATCCGGCGCTCACCAGCATCGTCGCGGATAGCGAGCTGTTCTTCGAGATCTCCAAGGATTCGGACGACGCTACCCACTTCGAGTCGTATCTGGTTCCGTCGATCTCACTCCGGCAGCCCCTCTCGGCCCTCTTCGGCCTGGAGCCCTCGAAGGAGCCGGCTGAACTGCAGAATCTTTACGCTCTCGAGAAGGCGATGCTCGATCTCTACACCAGGGAGATCGATGTCCGCAGAGAGGCGGTGCGACTGCTCCGGGAGTGTGTGGTCCTGCAACGCTCCATCGAACAGGCCGAACGCGACCTCGAGGACGCGCAGAACGAACTCGAGAAGCAGCGAACCCTTAGAACGTACGGCGAGGAGAGTTACAAGTTCAAGCGGCTCCAGTATAGTGTTGATAGATACACGAGAGACGTCGATCTTGCTACACGCAAGATGACTCGGAAGCTGTTCGAGTTTTCCCGGCTAATCGATACCGAGGTGGACTCGATCCCCGAGGAGTTTCCGAGGGTGGAACTTTTGGTGGATGATGATGCGCCCATGTCTCCCAGTCTCTATCTATCGGAACTCTCGCTCAGGATGGCCCGAGTGGGATTGGCAAAAGAAAAAGAGAAGACGCCGCCGAATTTTTATGTCGGCGGGGGGGATGAGGCCGCTCTCGACTTCCAGGAGTACGCCACCGAGCCGGACTCCCGGGTTACACACAAGGTAGTTGGGAACCTGGGAGCCAGGTTCGAGGACTTCAGCCTCTCGGCGGATGTCGCCGGTAACCTCACCAATAAGCAGTTGACCGCCGGGGTCCTCTTCTCCTACGATCTGCCCGACAACCGGTCGCGGAACCTCAAGATCGAGGAGCGCGAGAACGATCTCGAGATCGCCGCCCTCAGACACGAGGCCGCCAAAGACGCCCATTTCGACGCCCTGCTTTCTCTCTCTCTCTCAATCACGGATCTCGAGAATAGGGCGGAGGGGTTGGTCGAAGCCATCGACCTGGCCAAGCGGGAGTATGAGGAGAACATCACCTGGAACAAGCAGGGACTGGTGAGTAACGATGTCCTGAAGCAGTCGGAGTGGAACTACCTGAAGACCCTCTACGACGAACGGCTCCTCCTCCTGGACCGGTATCGCACAAAGTTGGAGATCGCCAAGCTCTCGCTGCATGAGAGACTCAACGAGGACTGATTTTTACTTTTTCCGCGATAGGCAAGTCGATTCAATGTCGAGAGGCACCATGAGCGGTATCCGGTTTCAGAGAGGTCTCCGCCTCGGCAAGGAACCTTCGATACTCGTCCATCACCTCTTGCAGAACTTCCGACATAAGTGAATGCCCGATCCCGTCGAAGATTACGGAACGGCTGTCGGCGATCTCCTTCTCAAGGATGGGGACACTGGATACGTCGATGATGCGATCGTCCCGTCCCCACATGATCAGCGTCGGACATCGGATATACGGTAACCGCGGGCGAAGGGGATTCATGCCGTGGGAGAGAAGGTCGGAGAACACCTTCTCGAACGCAACCCGCCGTGATTCTATCTTGTGCAGGAAATGATCGGCAACCGGCGGCGGAACCCGGGGGGGCGAGTGAGAGATGTGGGTGAGCAGCAGCCGGAATCCCTCCCGGTCATATGGGAGGAAGAGGTTCTCACCCGTCGATTGCTGCCTGCGCCAGAAATCGCTCAGTACGGGAGGATCGATACCGGCGGAATCCATGAGACAGAGGCTGACGGCCCGTTCCTGGTAACACGAGGCATGGTATCCTGCGACTAATCCGCCCATCGACGAGCCGATCAGGTGGTACCGTTCGATTCCAAGGTTCGAAGTGAACGCGCCCAGGAGCTCGGACATCTTGTCCGAGGTATACCGGACATCCGGGTTGATGCGGTTTCCCCCGAACCCGGGAAGGTCCGGGGCGATCACCCGATAATTCCGGGAGAGTGGAATCATCGGCTTCAGCCAATATGAACCCTCCCGGCCGAAGCCGTGGATCATGAGGATGGGTACGGTGGAAACGGATTCTGAGCCGGCGCGGGGACCCGCGTCCAGATACGGCCAATGATGGCCTCCGGCGGTGACGACTCGTCTCACGGCGCCGGCGCGAAACCTTCGCAGTTCGGTCGAGAGATGTTCGACTAAAGTAATCACACTTTCTACTGCACCGATCATTGGGAACCTCGAACGAAATCAGAATGTGTGACGAAACCGTTGGCGTTTAGGGTAAGAAGCGGAGGATTTCGGCCGGCGAATCGACGATCTCGGCGGCCCCGTTTTCTTGTAGTTCACTCACGCTCCTGAATCCCCACGAGACACCTACCGGATACATCTCGGCGGCGGTGGCGGTACGCATATCGACGGAGCTGTCACCCACATACAGCATGTCCCCGGGATCGACCGAGAGAGTCGCGGCGATCTCCAAGGCGGAGGTTGGATCCGGTTTCACGGGGATGCCCGGCCTGGCCCCCATCACCACGTCGAACTCCCACGCGCCCAGCATCGATTCTACCGCCGACAAGGTAGCCGCGTGAGGTTTGTTGGATAACACCGCCCGTTTTATATCCGACCTGTCCTTCAATGCATCCAGCATCTCGGGAATTCCCGGGTATGGTCGGGTCTTCAGGTCGTATCGTCCGGCGTAGATCTCTTCGAAATCGTTCAAGACTCGATCGATCGTCTCTTGCTTCCCGGCTTCAGGAGGCAGCGCACGCCGGATCATCGTCTCCGCGCCGTTTCCGACGAACTGCTTGTACGCGTCTACGGGATGTACAGGGTACCTCCAGCGGACGAGGGCCGCGTTTACCGATTCGGCCAGGTCGTCGAGTGTATTCAGCAGGGTGCCGTCCAGATCGAACAGTACGGCGTGAAATCGTTTCCGGGTATTCATGATGAGGGAGCATAGCAGATGTTGACGATATGGGGCAAGTGTTGGATATTTCGGTTGCATAATACCGGTGTTGTTGGCTGACATATTCGCTGGTTCCAGGCACTTGGAAAGACGGACAATTGTCGCTATATTGTTAGACAGATGACATGGAGGTGTGTGTGAAGACTCTTAGTATCGAAGACCTCTTCGGAGGATACGAGGTATTGGGCCACAAGATCGACACCGAAATGGATCTCTATAAACTGGGGAAAGAAGGACTCTCGAAAAAGGCGTTATTGAATTTTGCGAAGCGCATAAATATGTCGGTTAGGTCATTGACCGCTATCCTGAATGTTACTGAAAGAACGCTGCAACGTAAAACCGATGTGGACCTGTTGAGCGAAAGCCTGTCGGAGCAAATTCTCCAGTTGGCCGAAGTCTATTCTCGTGGTGAAGAAGTATTTACAGATTTAGAAGGCTTTCAGGTCTGGATAGATACCCCAAATAGAGCCCTGGGGAATAGTAAGCCTCTCGAATTACTATCCTCTAGATACGGTGCGCAGATGGTGTTACACGAATTGGGAAGAATCGAACACGGCGTAATCTCCTGATGCTGGTGTATCGCATCGCAAAGAGGAAATATATCAATGATCTGTCGGGGGAAGGCGCACGTTTATACGGAGGGCGCTGGAACAAGAGAGGTACCGGCATTTTATATACATCTGAGAATCGGTCCCTGGCTACCGTAGAATATCTGGTGCATCTGCCTATGACCCTCATTCCAAGGGATCTCTGTATTGCCGGTATTGAGGTGCCGGCAGCTTTTTCATGTCACACAATCGAGGGCAAGGATCTGCCGGATAATTGGGCAACCTATCCCGCACCGTTACGACTTTCTGAGATAATAGAAAACATACTTCGTGATGGAACGATCCTCTGTGTCAAGATTCCTTCGGCAGTTGTCGAGGGAGAGCATAATATCCTCATAAATCCGAGACATTCAGATTTTCATGAGGTGCGGATACAAGAAATCCGTGATTTCCATATCGATGAGAGATTATTGAAAATTTAATGGTAGATTCTCCTTGATTCGGATTGTTACGGAATTTCACATTTTTTTGTTTTTCTCGCACTAGAGTGATATACTGATAT
Source organism: uncultured Spirochaetales bacterium (assembly GCA_964485495.1). Lineage (GTDB taxonomy): Bacteria > Spirochaetota > Spirochaetia > CAZAKE01 > CAZAKE01 > CAZAKE01. The sequence goes on along the minus strand of CAZAKE010000061.1, from coordinate 20,293 downwards.
GGTTGTCCGGTGAAAATCGGCGCATTGATGAGGAATTCCGATCCCGTCGGATCATCGGGCTACCGAAACGACGGTACTCAACCCGTCAACCGGATTCGAAAGGAGATTCGACCTATGAAACCATATTTTCACTTTCTTCCGATTTTGCTCATGATAATGGTGATCGGTCTCGGCTTCTCGGGCTGTGACCTGATCGGAGGTGACGGCACGGACGGTGACGACGGCGCCGCCGATGCCGCGGATGTCGACGACATGACCGCCTTTCGTGAAACCTACATGCGTACCTTCGACCTCGAATATGAGGAGTCTTTGGCGGCGCGCGCGCTCAGGCCGGTATTGATGGGCGCATCCGCCGGCGTAAACGGTTCACGGGCGACGGTGCCGGTCTCAACGGCCGGGGAGTTCGCCGACGGCTCGGTGGCCGACTATCCCGAGCCGGGTATGACCACTGCATACACGGTCGCCGCCGCCGGCTTCGGCACGGACATCTACCGCATCGTGTCCACGACCGCCTATCCGGAATCCGACGACGTGGCGGAAACCTACGTGGAGGAGTATTACGTGCAGGACCTCGAGCCCCTCGCTTCCTGGGGCACCGAGGACCTGATCGTGGATGACGCAGGAACGGCCGATCCGGCGTACCGCGTGAGAATGGAGTTGACCTTCGACGACGGCAGCGTCCGTTCCGAGAAGATCGTGAAGCTGATCAGGCCGTGGGAGGAGGGGTCCGAAGCCGGGTTCGCGCCCTTCGATATCGAAGGCACCCTGACCTTCCCCGAGTTCGCCTATCCGGAATCGGACACGGAGGCACAGTTCTCCTCCGTGGTGGTCTACACGCAAGACATTGCAGAATCGCGGGAGTACTGGTTCTGGGAGGGTTCGATCTCCGGAGGCATCCTGGGGGTGCGATACTACACCGAACACTACAGCGCCGACGGTGGATACTACCTGGGTACCGTGGCCGCATACGAGCGGACAATCGAGACTTTCTCGACCCTCTCGGCCGACAGTGCCCTCACCGATCAGCTCAGTGACCTGTTCCTCGATCAGGACCACACGGCGCTGGCCGAGTCGGTCCTCCGCAAGGAGGTGGCCTTCGAGGTTACCGACGGCGTGGTCGGGACCACGGCGGTAGGGATGAACACGGTCATGCGCACCCACGTGGTCGACGCCCTGGCGGCGGGCACCGAGAGCGATGACTTCCTACTGCAGCTCCTGAATGACGACGAGGCAGTCTTCGACGACTGGGACGGCGCCGCCTATCATATTCCCTCCGGGCCTACCGCCGACGAGATCATCGACGATGCCGCCGATCCGGATGAGGCCGACGTACTCACTCAGACGGAAGTCACGAATCCCGACGGCGACACGCTGCCCCTTATCGTGAGCATCGACTACTCCGCCGGCGACCTGACGTCTCTCTACAAGGCCATCGAGGACGGCGTGATCACCGTGGTCGTCGACACTGGTGACGACATCACGGACTCCGACCTTCCGGTGACTCCCGCCGGAGAGTCCCAGACGCTGCTCATGGCCGATGTCGGCGTGGCGGAATTCGACGGAGATATCGGCTACGAGGTAACCGATCCGGCGGCGGACGACCCGGCTCTGAACCCGACCTCGGTCGGCACCGTGGAGGCCTGGGTGTGGGTGGATGCCCACGCCGACACCGCCGGGATCGTACACAAGGGCGCCGAGATCGATTTTTCCGACGAGGGCTACAGCCTGCAGTTCTGGGGTAAACACGGCAACGTGGTCTTCGCCATCGTGGAGCAGAGTCCGTCGTACAAGTATTCCCTGGCCAAGAGCAACCTTCGGCTCAACACCGGCAAGTGGTACTACCTGGTGGGCCGTTGGGACGCGGACAAGGTGTACCTCGACATCTGGTACGACAATGCCTCCGGGGCCACTCAGCGTAAATCCTACTCCAAGAACAACACTCTCTCATCCAAGGAGCCCTATCCCGACTCGGGCCCTTTGGTAATCGGCTCCCAGTTCCTGTCCATCTCCGACGACAGGCGTGCCGATGGATATTACGGTTTCGACGGCCGTATCAACGGTGTGGTGGTCTCGACCTGGCGTAAGGACGACGCCGACCTGTCGGCTTTCTACGAGGCCCAAAAGGCGAAGACCTCTCTCTGGGAATAGATCAAGGAACAGTCACGACTCGGTCCGTGTGCTCCGGCGCACGGACCGATTTTTTTCCGCACATCTGACACATCGTCTTGTCATCTTCTGGAAAATCGTCCATCATCCGTAGTCGAGTGATCCGGCGGTGCCGGTCACGAAATCGACTGGAGGACGCCATGAGCGGAAAACCGAACATCATCTTCATCTTCTGTGACGACCTGGGGTGGGGGGACGTGAGTTGCCTGAATCCCGAATCGAAGATACAGACACCCAACATCGACGCACTGGCGCGGTCGGGCATCAATTTCACCGATGCCCACGCCGGATCGGCGGTGTGCACGCCCTCGCGGTATACGCTTCTTACCGGACGGTACTGCTGGCGGACGCCCCTCAAGCAGGGGGTCAACGGCGGGTATAGCCCGGCCCTGATCCATTCGGACAGAGAAACCGTGGCGTCTCTCCTGAAACGGGCCGGATACCGCAGCGCCTGCATGGGGAAGTGGCACGTCGGCATGGACTGGTCTCTTAAACCCGAGGCCGGCGGGAATGAGTTCCCCCAGGAGCTCTCCTGGAAGGAGCGGGAGCTGGATGACCTGGTCGATTTCTCGAAGCCCGTGAAGAACGGGCCGGTGGATGTGGGGTTCGACTACTACTACGGCATCTCTGCCTCCCTGGACATGTCTCCCTATGTGTTCATCGAGAACGACCGCGTCACCGAGATTCCCACGGATGTAGTGCCGAGGGGGACCGAGGAGCTTCGCGCCAGGGAGGGTATCGGCGCGAAGGGGTGGCGTCACGAGGACGTGCTTCCCGCGATCACCGAGAAGTCGGTCGAGTTCATCCGGGAAAACGCCGCGTCCGGCACGCCCTTCTTTCTCTACGTACCCGTGAACGGACCGCACACGCCGGTGGTTCCGAATGAGGAGTGGATCGGAAAGAGCGGCTGCGGCATTTATGGAGATTTCGTGATGGAGATCGATGCCGTCGTCGGCAGGATCGTGGAGAGTGTGGCGAAGTCGGGAATTCGCGAAAACACCCTCATCTTGTTTGCCAGCGATAACGGCCCGGAGACCCTTACCGCCGCGTACAGGGAGCGGTACGATCACTACAGCGCCTGGAAATATCGGGGCATGAAGCGGGACAACTGGGAGGGTGGCCATCGGATTCCCTACATAGCCAGTTGGCCTGGTACGGTGCCGGAAGACTCCACGTGTACCCGGTTCGTCGAGCTTGCCGACTTCTTCGCAACTGCCGCTGCCCTGGCCGGTGTGGAGATCCCCGACGGTGCCGCGGGGGACAGCTTCGATATGTCGCCGCTCTTCGTTGGCAAAGATGCACCCGAGTATCGGGAGCTGGCGGTACATCATTCAATGCACGGCAAGTGGGCCGTACGGAGGGGGCGGTGGAAGCTGCTCCTCCACTCCGGCTCCGGCGGCAATAAATACGACTGCCCGGAGAACGACGATCCGGTCCAGCTCTTCGACATGCAGGACGATCAGTTCGAGACCACCAACGTCTACGCCGATCATCCGGAGATCGTCCGGGAGCTGCGCGAGGCGTGCCTGGAGTGCATTCGACGGGGGAGGGCCACGCCGGGATCGGAACTCACCAACGACGACGGGGGAGAGTGGACGCAGCTTCAGGAGCTTCTCGAGCTGCAGGTGTAGGCGTCGATGGCCATAATTGTGAGGTAGCGGTGGTTCTATGGAGTGTGTGATCTCGAATGGGTATACGAAAGTCCGCATCGACTCTCTCGGTGCGGAGCTCAAGAGCCTTCAGACTTCCGACGGACACGAATATCTCCGGCAAGGAGACCCCGGGTCCTGGAACCGCCGATCGCCGGTACTCTTTCCCATAATCGGCGGCCTGGCCCACGGCGGGGATACGACATCTCGGGCCCGGGGAGATCTTTGAGAGTGCGTTCTCTATAACGATTGTGTGATGATGTGGCTCGTCATCGGCCACTCCAGATCGTCGAGGATCTTCTCTATCCGTCGTCCATACTCTACGTAGTTCTCGAACATGGCGGACTCCTCGCTGGTGACCGACTCGTCGTGGAAGACCACCTTGAGGTGCGGTTCGATGGAGACGAATCCGTCGTACGCCATCGCCTTGGCCGACTTCAGGATCTCTACGACCTGGCCGTCGCCTTCTCCGGGCCAGGTAAACTCGACATTCCAGAACTTCGAATCCTTCTGATCGGTGGCCTTGCAGTCCTTGATGTGAATATGTTCGACGTGATCCTTGACGTGTTCGAAAAAGGTCAGGGACGATTGCGGCTGCGGTTCATCGGCAAAATGGTCGATCGTGGAGACAGGATTGGCGGTATCGAAGGCCAGCTTCAGTCCCGGCACGTTCTCCAGGAGCTTCAGGGTATACTGCCACCCCAGGCCGCCGTAGTTCATGCAGTTTTCATGGACCGGCGTCAGCCCCTCGTCCAGGTACATCCTGGTGAGGATGTTCATGCGTCTGAATCTCTCGGCCTCCTCCTGGTCGTCGGGCCCCCTGTCGATGAGCTGCGCGAAACTCATGATCCGGAGATAGGTACAGCCGAGTCGCTTCATCCTGGGGATGGCGCGTTTCGTCTCCTCGACCGATGAATCCATCGGCTCCAGGATGCTCTTGCCCCAGTTGGCGACGGCCGATCCGAAACAGGCGACCTTCACGCCCGATTCGTGGAGTTTGCGATACACCTGTTCGAACTGTTCTTCCGTGATGTCGGTGAGGTTCACGCCGTCGATATTCCGTGACTCGATATACTCCCAGCCCAGCTCTTGGGTGGCCTTGATTTGGGCGTCGATTCCCTTGCCGGCCTCATCGGCGAATCCGCATAGTTTCATTATCCTTCTCCCCGTATAGTCGATTGGGTACGATTATAGGTGATAGCTCCGGTTATGGCTATTCACCCTAATTACCACCGTTTTTCGGTGAGAGTGGTACGACGTTTGATGATCGTTTTTCTTCGACTTTCTTCGACAAAGAGTACTGTGGCTCCGAGTATTCCCATCAGCGTCAGCCGTATGAGTTCGCCCGGTAGTTCGAGGTCAAACATCTCTCCGGTTAAATTTACCGTGTAATGAAAGATGATCGCTGCCGGCACGCTGCCGCCGCTTCGCAGATAGCTCCAGCCGATAAGAAATGAGAGGAAGATGATGTTACCGAAAAACATCCAGAAGCGGGGCGTGAAGACCCCAAGGCTTGCCTGGTAACTACCGGGAATGAAAAAAAGTGGAACATGCCACACGGCCCACAGAATTGCCACGACTCCCTGTACCCGCAGGAAGCCCCAATCCGTCCGTGTGTGTAACTCATGCAGTCCGATTCCGCGCCATGCGATCTCCTCCGGCACCGGACCGAATACGAGGAGGAAACCGACATAGAAACTACCCTTCTCGACAAACTTCGGCGAGATGGTGAATATCTCGGGAAAAGGGACAGGATCGCCGATCACTATCCCTGAGACCACCGTTGCAACCATATGGACGGCCGGCGGGAGTAGGATGATGACGGACCAAATCAGAAATCCGACCTTGCGGACGCGTATAAGTCGATTCAGAAGATCCAGGCGCGTCTCGCGGTCGTAAAGAAAAAAGATAGTGACCACAACTGCGAGTACCGGACCAAGCCCCCCCACACTGATCAGCAACTCCGGTATGCTTTCGGAGATGCCGAATAGGATACCTGCAAGCCAGATCATCCATGAGAACGTAAATGCGACGGCGTAGAACAACAGGATTCGCATATGCTAGACACCTTCCTCGTAATCGTTTGGCCTGTTTGATGAGTATGGAACGGATGCCCGACTCGATCAAGATGGTGTTTGTCCGGCATATGGCAGACGGTACGAGTCCCGTGGTATTCTGGTACTGGACCGAATTGAGTGGAGCACCCCCTTGAGGTGCCGCTTACGTGATGGAAGGAGCCATAGATGGCGAAACGTGGCGAGAGATCGGAGTTCACGGAACGGATCATCGCGGTCATCAGGGGCATCCCCGAAGGACGAGTCCTCACCTACGGCGGGGCGGCAGCCCTGGCGGGGAATGCCCGAGGGGCGCGTGCGGTGGTGTGGGTGCTGAACTCATCCTCCGAAAAGGAGGAACTCCCATGGCATCGGGTCATCAACAGCAGGGGAAGTATCTCGCTGAGGCCGGGTTACGGCTTCGAGCTGCAGAAACAGCTCCTCGAGTCTGAGGGGATCGAGGTGAGTGGGCGAGGCGTAATTGACCTTGAGAAGTATCTGTGGGACGGTGGGGGACCGGATCGACACACAGTACAAGGAGGTGAGTGGTTTGACGGGTAGATTGTACGACAAAGAGAAGGACAGGGACGCCGTCATCCGGATATGGAAGGAATGCGGCTGGATCAAGGATGAGAAGAAAGATGGGAAGATCGTCGATACGTTCATCTCGAACGCCCTTGCCCGGGTGGGATGCCTAACCGGGCAGGCGGAGTGTTTCGTGCTGACGTCGCAGGCTGAACTGATGCACGGAGCTGAGACCGTTCCCCACTGCGCGGTCTCCGCCGTGAACACGAGCCATATCGCCCGGAAACGTGGGTTGGCCGGGAAGGTCCTCGCCGAGAGTCTGGCGATCCGAGCCGACAAGGGAGATGTGACCTCGGGATTGGGGATCTTCGAACAGGGTTTCTACGACCGCCATGGCTATGCGCCGACCCCCTATGAGCATTGGATCCGCTTCGATCCGGCGCAGTTCAAGATCGATGAGAGCTCCCGGGTGCCGGTCCGGTTGAGCAAGGAAGATCACGGGATAATATTCCGGAATCTGCAGAACCGAATGAAATGCCACGGCGCCGTCACCATCACCGATCCTAAGTATATCCGGGCCGAGTTGCTCGTGAGTAACGGCTTCGGGTTTGGATATAAAAACGGCAGAAAACTGACCCATCACATGTGGATACACTCCGACCAGATGGAGGATGGTCCCTACAACATCAGCTGGATGGCATACGAGACACCGGAGCAACTCCGGGAACTACTCGCACTCCTCTCGAGCCTCGGCGATCAGGTAAAGCTGGTGCGAATGCGGGAGCCGTCGTGGCTGCAGTTACAGGACTTCATCGAAAAGCCTCTGAAATTTCAGCGGGTCACTAGGGGCACCCCCTTCGGCCAACAGAACAGGGCGATCTGCTACCACGAGATGCGGATCTTGAATGTTGAGGAGGCCGTGAAGGTGCTGAAAACGGCCGACGGAAGTAGCGTGGCCTTCAATGCGAAACTTTCCGATCCGATCGAACGGTTCCTCGATGATACCATGAATTGGAAAGGGTGCGGCGGTGAATATTCGGTGGTGTTCGGACCGAAATCGACGGCGAAACCGGGATTCGACGAAGGCTTGCCCCTCATGGAAGCCGACATCGGTACCTTCAGCCGCCTCTGGCTGGGCGCGCTCTCGCCCAAGGCACTGGCTTTCTCCGGTTCACTGAGGGCTCCGGTGGAACTGATCGAACGGCTCGAACCCGCCCTGCGCTTCCCGACCCCGTCGCCTGATTGGGACTACTGAAGGTGTAGGCCACCGGCCTCCCGGATGGGAGCTTATTCTGCCGGCGCGTCCGGCCGGCGGTCGGTATTGTCCGTCGCCTGGTGCGCCTCGAGGCGTCGCATCAGGTCTTCAAGGATGTCGGGATACTCCGTCGAAAGATCGCGACTCTCCAGCGGATCGGCGTCGATCCGGTAGAGTTCCGGGGGCGTGTCGGCATCGGGTATCACGACCTTCCAGCCGTCGTGCCGGAGGGCGTAGCGTTGTTTGCGTACGTTCCAGTAGAACTCACGGCTCCGGTCGGGCGGCCGGGATCCTGATAGTACCGGCCACATGTTCGTGCCGTCCCACTTGTGCTTCTCCGGATCGCCTGAGTAGCCTGCCAAAGCGCAGAGAGTGGGCATCCAGTCGGTAATCTGCATCGGCACACGGCGTACCCCAGGTTCCAACCTGCCGCGCCATTTAATGATCGTGGGCGTCCGGATGCCGCCCTCATATACTTGTGTCTTCTTGCCTTTCAGCGGGAAATTGGACCCCAGTCTGGGGCAATCCTCCTGGTAGCCGGGGTACTTCATCACGTCCCCTTCTGTGTCCCGGGTTGGTGAACCGTTGTCCGAGGAGAAGACGATGAGGGTGTCCTCGTATCGGTCTGTCCGCTGCAGTGTCTCGATGAGCCTTCCCACGCTGTGATCCATGTGAGAGGTATAGGCTGCGTATTTCCGGTAGGATTCATCTTTCTCTGGATCGGGGTCGAACACGGTGTCGCCATATGGTTCGAGCCACTCCATCGGCGGCTTTACCGGTGTATGTACAGCCGTGAAGGGAACGTAGCAGAACCACGGGTTTGTGTCGCCTGAAACCGTCTCGATCCATCGTACGGCCTCGTCGGTGATCAGATCAGTCACATGTCCTGGTTCGTCTACCCGGGTGCCGTTGCGGTGCCAGGTGAAGCTGAAGGGGCCGCGCTTGTAGCGGTGGTTATAGGGGTCCACGCCACCGGCCAAGGATCCGTAGGCGTAGTCGAATCCGTACTCGTGGGGACCGAAGGCGGGGTCGGAACCGAGGTGCCACTTGCCGAATAGTCCTGTCCTGTATCCGCATGATTTGAGTACTGTTGCAAGAGTCTGGTATCCATCGGGAAGCACGGGCGCATTTGAGGGCACGGTTGCATGAGTCCCGAAACGGCCGGGGTGTCTCCCTGTCATCAGGCTGACCCGGGTGGGTGTGCAGACCGGGCAGGCGTAGTGTTGGTCCAGGACGACGCCGGTACGGGCGAGGGCGTCCAGGTGGGGCGTCTTGATCGGCGAATCGTGAAAGCCCACGTCTCCCCATCCGAGATCGTCGGCGAGGATGAAGAGGATGTTTGGCCGTTGTTTTGGCGTTCTATCGTTTGCAGTCATGGTCGGTTTTTCTCCTTTGATCCACAAGTCTTTTATACCTGGGTCAGGTTTTTGTGTTTTTGTCGGATAGCGGAATAATAATGGTGTTTCGTATCAAAATGAATAAAGACCGGGATGGTCGAGTTCGGACTGCCGGAGTGTACAGCTGTCTCGGCTGCTTCGAACCTTGGACCAAAATTTATCCATCTGCTACAATAGCTCCTGCACCGCCTTCCGTGCCTTCATGAACAAGCCGATATCACACGGGTATTCTGAGAAGGTGATCTCCGATCCGACGGCCTTCTCGAACACCGCCACAACCGTGTCTTTTCCTGCCCCGGTAGCGGCGGTTTGGTAGAGCCGCAAGTCCTGCAACGCCTCATGGAAGACCTTGAGCCGGAGAGATTCGACCGGCACACCATCGGGGCCGGGATACACGAGGAAGGGGTCTCCCGACGGAAATGAAAGCCCTGCGTCGGTCTCCCTGAAGGGGTCCAGGTCCTGCCGGAGGGAATACTGGCTATAGTAGAAATTATACCCCCAGTGGAGGAATCCGGCGATGTCGTATTTGAAGAGCTGGAACCCGATGATCCGATTGCGCACGGATGGCATGATGAAGTACCGGTTTGATACCTTCTCCCATTGCCCGACGCAGTAGTAGGTCCACAACCCGTCGATTCCGGCCTCGAGGAAGGGCTCGATGTGGTTGCTGGCCGGAATCGGGTGTTCGACTGCACCGCTCTTGTAGAACTCGAAGTCCGATAAGGCGTCGATGAAGGGATATCCGGGAAGGAGCCGTTTGAGGTGAGCCGCGAACCGGGAGTAGGTCTCGAGGTGCTCGCCTCTCGGTTCGTCGGAGACGTGGAAGTAGGTTTTTCCCGCGATGCCTCGTTCTTTTAGGAACGCATCGAGTCGGGGCAGGAAGGCTTCAAGGAAGGTGAGATACCGTTCTCCCGTAGAGTCGTCGTCCCAGCCGAATAACCGATGCTCTTCACCGGTCGAATCCCGGGCCACGATCTTGGGACAGTGAGCGGCACCCCACTGGGTCGCCAGGTGGGACATCTCGAAGTACTCGACTCCCGTCTCGAGGCAGAGGGTTATCCAGCGGTCTAAGAGCGAGAAATCGAACTCGTATCCGCCGTCGGTCTCCTGTACGCCGACGAGTTGTGCGGTGGGCCGCTCGCCTCCGGGGGCGGTATCCAGCGGCGGGGTGAAGAGCGGTGTCAGAATCATGTTGATGCCGTGGCTTACTGCGGTCTCGAGAAACGCCCCGAGGATCTCCCAATGTTGTTTGCCATGTATCGGCACACCGTAGTAGGTTGCCAGCCCGTCCTGGTGAAACCACTCGGTGTGAATCAGTCTCTGCTTGGTGAGTGAGTGGGGGAGGATCTCAAGCTCATATTCTGCCCTGCCGTGGTACGCATCGTCGGCGGCTACCGATTCCGGGGCCACAAACTCCACGATGATTGTATGAGTACCCGGTGATGCGTCGTCCGGCACATTGACCGATATCCACACGGCCCGCCACTGGTTGGGCGGGATGTCGACTCGATTGTTTGGATCGAGGGGATAGAGAGGGTCCGGGTAGAGGCCGGGGGTGGTGCGGAGGACCCGGTCGTCGTGTTCCTGCCGATACGGCAGTTCGCACGGAACGAGGCCGACTCCGTATACTCTCGCCGACAGGTCACCGTCGACGGACACCGTAATACCGGCCCCTTTCATGATCATATCGGAACGGTACGCTACCTGAAAGGAGTGTCTCTCACCCCGCAGTGCGGTTCCGGATGAAACCGGGAGGTCGCGACACGCTTCATCGGCGAATACCTTGCTCAGCGAGGTGAGGACTCGTGTCTGCATCATCATCGGCTCCTTGCAGCGATTCTTGTGAGACTCGTTCCGAAATATCATAACTGGTGTGACGGTGAGTGTACATGGGAATACCGTGCCGTGAGGTTTGGTGTACCGCACACTTTTTTGGTGTTGCACTATCAAAGTCGGTAGAAATTCATACGGTTTCCCACTACAATTCATGTCGATGATGAAAGGCATACTATTTTCGTTGATGACAGTCGGCGTTATTTTTGGCGGCATGAACGCCGCGGCCGAAACCGCGCAGAATGCCACGCTGGAGATCCTCTTCGATGGTATCGATGAGCGGCAGGGAGTCTTGAAACTCGCCTTGTGCGCCGACGAGGATGAATTCTACAGCCAGGGACCTGGTTCCGGGGTCTTCCGTCGGGAATCGATCGACCTGGTCCAAGCCGACGGGGAGGTGCGGATGGTGTTTGCGGACATTCCCGCCGGAGAGTACGCCGCAAGGTGCTTCATCGATGTAAATGACAACGACCTCGTGGATACCGGTGCATTCGGGATCCCTACCGAACCCTACGGCCTCTCGGGCAACGCCCGGGCATACTCATACAAGCGCTCGGTGTTCGAGTTGGGACCGGGAACCAAGACCATTACCATCAAGATGCGATCGATCGGCTTGGATTGATCGGAGGTCGGTATTCGGGAGCGACACACGGGCGGAAAAGCACGCGACGATCTGTAGCAGGTGATGCCTCCCGGAAGATATCTTCAACGGGCGGTAGTCATCCCTTCAGCTTCGCAACCGCCTGCCGTAGCCGGCGCACGGTCTCCTCTTTGCCCAGGATCACCGCCAGTTCGGTTCCCCCGCCGGGGGTCTGGGGCAGTCCGGAGAGGGCCACCCTGAGCGGCCAGAGGACGGTGCCGTTCTTCAGCCCCTGCTCCTGAGCGTAGGCGGCCAGGTCGGTGTAGAGTCGTTCGTTGGTCCACTCGCTACTCGATACCGACCCGTCTATCTTCTCGATGATCTCGATAACGCCGGGCAGAATCTCCGCCGCCTTCTCGGGTGATGTTTTCATCTTCTTGTGGGAGTAGAGCTCCGGGTCGAAGTCCGGCATCTCCATGAGGAAGTCGACCTGCTCCGGAATGTCGTTCAATGACTCGGTCCGCTTCTGGAGGAGCTCCGCGAGGAGGCGTGTGTCGATCCTGTCCGCCAGTCCTTCGGGGAATCGCTCCAGCACCAGGGTGTGGAAGGTTTCACCGTCCATCTCGCGGATGTGGAGGCCGTTCAGCCAGCGGAGCTTCTCTTCGGAGAAGGCGGCGTTGGCATTGTTGATTCTGTCGATGTCGAAGGCCTCGATCAGTCCGTCCAGGGTGAAGTACTCCTGCTCGGTTCCGGGATTCCACCCCAGGAGGGCGATGTAGTTCACGATGGCCTCAGGCAGGTAGCCCTTGGCCAGGAAGTCCTCGAACGAGGCGTCCCCTTCGCGCTTACTGAGCTTCTTGCCGGACTCCTTCACGATCAGCGGCAGGTGCACGTACTCGGGAATCTCCCAGCCGAAGCTCCGATAGAGGTGGTTGTACTTGGGAGTAGAGCTCAGGTATTCGTGACCGCGGATCACATGGGTGATGCCCATGAGGTGATCGTCGATCACGTTGGCGAAGTTGTAGGTCGGGTAGCCGTCGGACTTCAGCAGCACCTGGTCGTCCAGCTGCGCGTTCTCGATGGTGATCTCGCCGAACACGTGGTCGGTGTAGGTGGTGGTCCCGCTCTGCATCATCTTCTGCCGCACCACGAAGGGCATACCGGTGTGCATCTTGGCCTCAATCTCCGCTTCTGAAAGACTCCGGCAGAGCCCGTCGTAGCGGTACTTCTCGTCATCGGTCTCTGCTGCGCTGCGGCGCGCCTCCAGCTCCTCCTTGGTGCAGAAGCAGCGGTATGCGTCTCCCTTCTCAATCAGCTGTTCGATATATTTCGGGTAGATGTCCAGCCGCTCGCTCTGTACGTAGGGGCCGTACTCGCCACCTTTGTCCGGTCCCTCGTCGTATTCGAGCCCCGCCAGTTCGAGGGAGCGATAGATGACCGCGAGGCTGTCCTCCAGTTTTCGCTCTTGGTCGGTGTCCTCGATACGCAGAATGAAACTACCGTCGGCCTTTCGGGCCGTTAGAAAGGCGTACAGGGCCGTACGCAGATTTCCGATATGCATGTATCCCGTCGGACTCGGCGCGAAGCGGGTCCTGACGGTGCTGGTGGTACTCATTGTGTCCTCCGTTGTCATCTGATGCCGGTGTCACAAGGTATCATATTTCGGTGATCTTGGTGAATGGGGAGTTCGGTGCGGCGTGTTCGTGTATCAGAGTCCGAATATCGACTCTTCCCAGTATGAGAGTTCGGGATATAGTACGGAGCGAGTCTCTCTGCCGATCGTAGTATCCGCCGGCACGAACTCCTCATCTTCGTGTATGAGGACGCGAACGCTGCGGTCGCGAGGATCGACGATCCAATACTCTCGGACACATGCTGCGAAGTAGGTCTCGCACTTCTGGTTCAGATCGTATTTGGCCGTAGAAGGCGAGAGTACTTCCATCACGAGATCCGGCGCACCTTCGATCTTTTGTGTGCTGAGAATATGTTGTCTGGATGTTGATATGAATATGATGTCGGGTTGATACACGTCGGTGTCACTCAGGAAGACATCGAGCGGCGCGAACAGAGCCGTTCCTTTCCGTTTCAATTCGAGGGCATATACTCCCTGGAACAGTCGCTTCACGATCTCCTGATGGGTGAGTGTCGGAGAAGGAGATTTCACGAATTGTCCATGAATGAGCTGGTACGGAGCCCCTTCGGGCAACTTGGCATAGTCTGCATAGGTTTTTGTTCGATTTTTCGCGTGTGTCATACGTTCAATATACCATCTTGAGTGCAGAACTTCAGCAAGTCTGTATGCGGTCTTGGCAGGAGACGGTTTCTCGGACTGTGAGATCGCTATCATGGCGAGAGACACGCCCGGTCTCGTGTTCTTTCGTCGTGGATGATATAATAATCTGAGAGATGATTTGTTCGAGTAACTACAGAGGGAGGTTTGTATGAAGGTAATCGTCACAGGAGGCAGCGGAAAGGCGGGCCGGTTCGTGGTTCGGGAGCTGGCGGCGGCGGGCCACGACGTGGTGAACGTGGATAGGGTCGGATTAGAGGGACTCCCGGGCCGGCTCATCCGTATCGACTTGACCGACGCCGGGGAGGTGTACGACACGTTCGCGCAGGTTCGGCCGGAGGGGGTGTGTCATCTGGCCGCGAACCCGTCGCCTCAGGGGTTCGCCCGGCAGTCGACTTTCGTCGGCAACGTGACGATCACCTATAACGTGATGCAGGCGGCGGGTGAGTTCGGCGTGCGGCGGTTCATCAACGCCGGCAGCGAGATGGCCACCGGCTGGCTCACTACCGAGGAGCTGCCGCCCAAATTCCCCTTCGACGAGAACGATCGAGTGGATACCCCCAGCGCTTACGGCCTCTCCAAGTATCTGGTGGAGCCCATGGCCGACTCGATGGTGTTACGATACCCGATGATGTCGATCTGCACCCTGCGCATCAACAACGTGATCCCCCCGGAAGATTCCGAGAAGATGCTCAAACCTAGGCGGGAGCAGTTCCCCGGACCGGGGAGCGCCAACTACTGGAGCTATATCGACGCCCGGGACGTAGGCGGTGCCTATCGCGCGGCCCTGGAGGGAGAGTCGACGGGTCATGAGGTGTACCTGATCGCCGCGGCGGACACGTGTATCGAGGTGCCGATCCGGGAGGCGGTGAAGACCCGCTACGGCAAGGAGGGCAACTTCGCCTCCGGCCACGGCGACTTTCAGTCGGTATTCGACTGCTCCAAGATAAAGGAGCACTTTGGATGGGAGCCGAAGCATAGCTGGCGGTGAATGTCATCAAACCATATATCGGGCTCGTAGAAAAGTAAAAATGCCCGGACTTTCGATGCGCCCCCAAAGGGAAAAAATTCGCCAGATTCCCTTATCCGAAACGGACGCCCTTGTTGCCAGGGTGGAAACGGTCACAGAAAGACTGAAAGAATACCGGACCTCCCAAATTTTCTCGGCGGTGACCGGGAAGATTGATGTGAGGGAGGCGGTATGAGTAAAAACAGGGGTGAAATCGTCATTTATACAGATGCAGACGGCAGCGTTCAAACCGAGGTGCGGCTTGAGGCGGAGAGCTTGTGGCTAACCCAAAATCAATTAGAAGAATTGTTCGCCACCGACCGGACATCGATTGTTAAACATATCAAAAACATACTTGAAACAGGAGAACTGGAAGAGTCGGCAACTTGTGCAAAATTTGCACAAGTTCGGCAGGAGGGGAGCAGACTGGTCCGCCGTGAAATATTGTATTACAATCTGGATATGATACTTTCCGTCGGTTACCGGGTCAACTCCAAACGGGGTACACAGTTTCGTATCTGGGCTAACCGGATTCTCAAAGAACACCTGGTACAGGGCTACACTATCAATGAAAAGCGGCTTGGCCAACAGCAAGATCAGATCACCCGACTGAAACAATCTATCAGACTTGTTGAACGTAGTTTACAGGAACAGATCCCCGACCTGACCGCTGCCCGTGCCGTTGTCAATTCAGGGCGGATGGGACACGCCGCATCAGCGATGAGGGGCTGGTGGTCTTAACCCTGCTCATTGCCGTTTCAAAACCTGAAGAGAAAGACACCATGGTAAAAATCGTCATAACAGTTTTGAACCGGAGTTAATAATATGCACTCCATTCGCTGTTGGAAAGCACCAGCGTCAGCGAAAACCGCAAAACAGGAGAAGCCATTGGAAAAGGCTTACATGAACTCTTTGTATAACACCCGATACCTTGCGTGTATTGCTTGGGGGTGTTATGCCCTTTAATCTGGTGGTTGTTCTCATACTGTTGGGCGGGTGGCTCTTTGGTCGGATCTTCTCAAAAATCGGGCTTCCCACAGTGTTAGAAATGGTTGTATGGGGTGTCTGTATCGGTCTTCTATGGAAAGAGGCTGTAGCCGGATTAACGGGATATATGCTTGCTGCCGTTTCTAAGGAAGAGATAATTGCCCACGAACTGTCTCGTAAATTATCGAAGGTCTGGTCGGAAAGAGAAGAAGATTCGATATGAATGCAGGGGTTTCGTTTTCTAGCTGATAGTACTGTAAGAGTTCATATCTGGGGGATAGTTTGGTATGGAGATTTATTATTTTAGCGGAAGTGGAAATTCATTGGCGATAGCGAGAGATGTAGCGAAAGGGGTAAACGCACGGCTTATTCCTATGGCGGAATCGCGAAATGAGGAAGAAATTTGTATTCAATCTGAAGAAGTTGGCTTTGTCTTCCCGAATTACGATTTTCAAGCGCCTGAATTTGTGCAGGACTGGCTTTCCAGAGTATCCGGATTAGAAGGAAAATATTTGTTCGGTATCTGCAGTTATGGAATCTCCGCCGGTAGCACCATGAAAAAACTGGATACATTACTGCGTAAAAAAGGCGGAAAACTTTCAGCCGGATTCGCGATTAGTATGCCGCATAACGGGATTGGTTCTGCTAAACAAGAGGAATCTATCCGGAAGAGGTTTTATGAGAGCTGGTCCGCTCGCTCTCCGAATATTATTGAAGCCCTAAAAAGCAGACGCATTTCTCGATTTGAGAGTTCTTCGAATCTATCGGGATTCTTCCGCAATAACGCTATGCGAATGACCTCAGGACTACTGCGCTTCGTCGGCGTGATGATCAGGCAAGGTGAACAAGGGCTTGGCTATCTCGCGAATGAGAACTGTAATGGGTGTGGGATTTGCGAGCGGGTTTGCCCGGTCGAGAATATCAGAATAACCGACAATCGTCCCGTTTGGAACGATCACTGCGCCAGTTGTTTCGCTTGCATCCATTGGTGCCCTCAGAAAGCGGTAAGCTTAGGCGGGAACAATTTACAAATAGACACGGGGTATCATCACCCGGATATCACGCTTAAGGATATGGTGCGACGTTGATTCGATTCCCATCCACATTGCCTCGCTTCGGCTTTGTCGGTATGATGCGCCCATGGCGTTCGTGAGTGTTCGGAATCTATCAATCACCTTCGGCGGCCCGTCGCTGCTGGACGGCATCGACCTGCACATAGAAGAAGGAGACAGGTTGTGTCTCCTGGGACGAAACGGGACGGGAAAGACGACCCTGCTGAAGATCATGGCGGGAATCGTACAGCCGGATGAGGGTGAAGTGATGACGAGTAAGGGAGTTCAGGCCGCATACCTCGGGCAGGAGATCCCCCGGGAACTTGTGGGTTCAGCCGTGAGTGTCGCGTCCGGAGGGTCCGACGAGCGGCTGTTGCCTGCGGAGCAGGTCCTTACTCTGTTCGGCATCGATCCGCGGCGGTCGGTCTCGGAGATGTCCGGCGGTGAGACGCGGCGGGTGCTCCTGGCCCGGGTACTCGCCTCCGGCGCCGATCTACTGCTGTTGGACGAACCGACGAATCACCTGGACATCGATACCATCGTGCAACTGGAGGAATACCTCCTGAAACGGGTGAAGACCTTCCTATTCGTAACCCATGACCGGGCCTTCGCTCGCCGGGTTTCGAACCGGGTGGCGGAGATCGACCGAGGTTCGCTATATGCCTTCGATGATTCCTACAATAAATTCCTCGAGCGGCGGGAAGAGATCCTGGAGGCTCAGGAACGGACCGATACACAGTTCGACAAGCGGCTGGCCGAGGAGGAGGCCTGGCTCCGGCGGGGGGTGAAGGCGAGGCGGACACGCGACGAGGGCCGGGTTCGGGCGTTGGAGGCCATGCGGCAGGAGTACCGAGCACGCCGGCGGGCTGTCGGGAACGTGAAGATGGAGCTCCACCAGGCAGAGAGGACCGGCAAGCTGGTGATCGAGGCGAAGGGGCTCTCCTTCGCGTATGAGGAGGGGCAGCCGATCGTCGATCGGTTCTCCACAATGATCCTGCGGGGTGACCGGGTGGGGATCGTCGGTCCGAACGGTTCCGGGAAGACCACGTTGTTGAAGCTGCTCCTGAAGGAACTGGAGCCGGACTCGGGTGCCGTACGGCACGGTACCAACCTTCGGCCCCTCTACCTCGATCAGATGCGGGGGGAACTCGATCCGGACTCTACCGTCATGGAAAACGTGGCACCGAACGCCGACACGGTCGAGATGAACGGACGGAAGCGGCACGTCATCGGGTACCTGAAGGATTTTCTCTTCCCGCCGGAGAGGGCTAAGAGCCCGGTGGCACATCTCTCCGGCGGTGAGAGGAACCGGCTTCTCCTGGCCAAGCTGTTCGCCCGGCCGTCCAACCTGTTGATCTTCGACGAACCAACCAACGACCTGGACATGGAAACCCTGGAACTCCTCGAGGAGCTCCTACAGGAGTACGAGGGCACACTGCTTCTGGTCAGTCACGACAGGACCTTTCTGGACAACGTCGTCACCGATTGTTTCGTCCTTGCGGGTAGCCCGGCCGACGGCGGCCGCATCATCGAATACGCCGGAGGGTATAGCGACTGGAGGGAGTCCGAAGCGAAGCGTATGCTGGAGGAGTCTGAAACCCCATCGGCCGGCGACAAGGCCACGGCGAGGGGGCGAAAACCCAGTCCCAAATCCAAAACACAACCGGACCGTCCCAGGAAACTCACATTCAAGGAGCGCATGGAGCTCGAAACCCTTCCCGACGCCATTGTTACCCTGGAGAAGGAGAAGGAAACGATCCACGACAAGCTGGCAGACCCGGAACTCTACCGTAGCGAGTCGGGAGATCCCGCGGCCGTCACCGCGAGGCTGGAAGCAGTAGAGATAGAGCTGGCCGAGGCTTACCGACGGTGGGAAGAGTTGGACGGGATTGCGATCGACTCGTAAGGCGTTTTACGACATCCGTCGGCGGAAGGCCTCCGGTGATTCCCCCACCAGGCGCTTGAACTGTTTGCTGAAGACGAACTGGTCTGCGTAGCCGAGGATTCCGGCGATCTCTTTGCTGCTCCGATTCTGGATGATCAACTCCCGCGCCCGGTCGATGCGGCGGCGGATGCGGTACTCGCCCGGGGCGATACCGACGTGCCGGCGGAACACCTTGCGGAAGCGCTCGTATCCGATCCCAAGGTCGGCTGCCAAGTTCGGCAGTGAATCCGCGTCGGCGATGCTGTCGGCCAGACGGCGGCAGGCTTGCTGCACCAGGGCTACTTCGCCGTCGTCGACGCCGCGGCCGCGGGTCAAACGGTTCATCTCCACCAGCAGGTCGTGCGCCTGAACGCATAACCGGTCGACGTCGGAATCGTGCATCTCCCGCAGGTGTCTCCCGAGCCGGTCGAACCCGTCGAGTATCATCCGGTTCAAGCCGACCCGGAGGACGGTCCTGTCGGGTCGGATTACGCCCAAATCGGCCATGGCGGACGCGAAGGAGGGATCGGTGGTGATCCATCTCTCCAGCCACATCCCGTCGGTATCCACTATCAAGGAGCAGGATGTATCGGGCCAGTGAACCAGCGCGTCCCCGGCCGCGACCCGTCGGCGCTCGCCGTTGCCGTCGCTGAAGGTGCCGGTGCCCCGATTCACGTACACAACGATCAGATCACGGCTGACGCGGTCGACGTAGGAGTACCTGGATTCTGTCTTGGCGACGTGCCCGTAGCCCCACCTGCTTGTCCGCCCCGCCGACGAGAAGGTGCGGTAGAAGGTCACGTGTTTTCCAGCATCAGCTTGCACGATACCAAATATGACATGTATATGCCCAAACCGGCAATGGGCATATCCTGCTTCGGCTGATATGATTTGATAAACGAAGAGATTCGGAACCAACTCGGAGGAAACAGATGGCACCATTGAAGTGGGGAATTATAGGAACGGGATCGATCGCCAAGGCGTTCGCACATGGTCTCACCCAGACGGAGAGGGGGACCCTCCTGGCGGTGGGATCACGCAGTAAGGAATCCGCCGAGAGGTTCGGCGGTGAACACGAAATCGAGCGACGGTACGGCAGCTATGAGGACCTGTTGGCCGACGGCGATGTAGAGGCGATCTACGTGTCCACGCCGCATCCGTTTCACGCCTACTGGGCCGTTAAGGCCATGGAGGCCGGCAAACACGTCCTCTGCGAGAAGCCCCTGGCCCTCAACCACGGGCAGGGGATGGCTATGGTCGAGACCGCCCGTGAGAACGGAGTCTTCTTCATGGAGGCCTTCATGTATCGCTGTCATCCCCAGACCACCAAGCTGGTGGAGCTGTTGAAAGAGGGAGTGATCGGCGAGGTACGCATGATCCGCGCCGCCTTCGGCTTCGGCGGCGGAAACACCATCAACCCCGAGGGGCGGCTCTTCGACAAGGCCCTGGGCGGCGGCGGAATTCTGGATGTGGGCTGCTATCCGGTGTCAATGTCCCGGCTCGTTGCCGGTGTGGCCGCCGGGAAGGATTTCGCCGATCCGGTGGATGTCGCTGCCGGCGGAAAACTGGGCG
>CAZAKE010000060.1:0-25224 GCA_964485495.1 uncultured Spirochaetales bacterium | reverse complement strand
ATTTAGGCCAGTAGCTCCAATGGCTAGAGCGCCGGTCTCCAAAACCGGATGTTGTAGGTTCGAGTCCTACCTGGCCTGTATGTGTTCATATGCGGCGTCTTCGATAGGGTGATGAGGCGCCGGGTTTCTGCGTCCGTGATTCATGCGACGGGTTCCGGCCCGGCGGGGTACGGCCCCGTCGGCAGAACGATTTCGTGCAGGATGCAAGGGAGGAGAACAGATGAAAAAGATACTGCAGTTCTTTCAGGAGAGCTATGCCGAGTTGCGCAAGGTCGTATGGCCTTCGAACGAGCAGGTTGTATCTTCGACCAAGGTAGTGTTGCTCTCCACCGTCATCTTCGCCGTGGTACTTGGAATCGTGGATTTTATCTTTCTCAAGGGATTGGATTTTATTTTTTAGCCCTACTCCCGCCTGAAAAAAGGATAATCGAATGGCGAAAGGTTGGTACGTAGTCCATACCTACTCCGGGTATGAGAATAAGATAGAAAAATTTATCCGCAAGATGATGGACGAGCCCGATTTCGGGGAGATCGTGACCGATATCAAGGTTCCGCAAGAGGAGGTTGTTGAGGTCAAGGATGGCAAGAAGAAGACTTCTACGAAGAAGTTTCTTCCGGGCTACATTCTCGTCGAGATGGATCTTCCGGATTTCGGATGGAAGTCGGTTTGTTCGAATATCAAGAAAATACAGGGCGTTACCGGATTCGTCGGCTCCATGGCCGGCAGCAAACCGCAACCGATCTCTTCCGAGGAGGCGAGGGCTATCTTGCAGAAGGCCGGTGAGTTGAAGGCCGAGAAGGGATTCAAGCCTAAGCAGACCTTCGTCGTTGGGGAGTCGGTGCGTATCATCGACGGTCCCTTCGATACCTTCACGGGGAATATCGAGGACGTGAACACCGAAAAGGGTAAGCTCCGGGTGATGGTCGGTATATTCGGCAGGTCGACGCCTGTAGAGGTCGATTTTGCTCAGGTCGAGAAAATATAGCCGTATGATCCTGCCGCTCAAGGGGTAGGGTGGAAGTATCGTGAGTCGTAGTTACGGAATTGGATCGTTTCGGATTGCGGAGAAAGAGTGACCGAAGTGATACCGGACCGAATAGATGGGAGCTTCTCGTATGAGAGGCGCTAATACCACAATGGAGACGCAGAGATGGCGAAGAAAAAGATTTCCGCAATTATTAAATTGCAGGTGCCGGCAGGGAAGGCCACGCCGGCGCCACCCGTCGGACCGGCGTTGGGTCCGCACGGTGTAAGTGCACCGCAGTTCGTGCAGCAATTCAACGACCGCACCAAGAGTATGGAGCCGGGCATCCTGATTCCGGTAGTTATCACCGTGTATCAGGATCGGACCTTCTCGTTTATCACGAAGACACCCCCGGCCGCGGTGTTGATCAAGAAGGCGTGCAGGTTGGAGAGTGGATCTGCGGAGCCCAACAAGATAAAGGTTTCGAATATCACCCGTGCTCAGCTGCAGGAGATCGCCGAAACCAAGATGCCCGATCTCAATGCCAACGATATCGATGCAGCGATCAAGATCATCGCCGGAACCGCCCGTAGTATGGGCGTGGAGGCGGAGGCGTAATATGGGACGAGGAAAGAACTATCTGACAAATTCGGAGAAATACGACAAGGGTAGCCAGTATCCGCTCGATGAGGCCCTCGGTCTGGTGAAGGAGATGGCGTTTGCGAAGTTCGACGAGACCGTCGAGGTGTCCATCAACCTGAATCTCAAGAAGAGCCAATCGGTCCGTGATACCGTCGTGCTTCCCCATCAATTCACGGCCGAGAAGAAGGTTTTAGTGTTTGCGAAGGGCGACAAGGCCGATGAGGCCAGGGAGGCCGGAGCGACCTACGTGGGTGACGCCGATCTTATCGAGAAGATCAAGGACGGCTGGTTGGATTTTGATGTTGCCGTAGCCACCCCGGACATGATGAAGGATGTAGGGCGGCTCGGTCCGATCCTCGGCCGGCGTGGTCTCATGCCGAATCCGAAGACTCAGACCGTCACGTTCGACATCGCCGGTGCGATGGAAGAGCTCAAGAAGGGGCGGGTGGAGTTTCGTTCGGATAAGACCGGGGTGATTCACCTCTCGATCGGTAAGGTGTCCATGGATGCGGAGCAGATGGCCGAGAACGTCAGCCTGATCCTGGATGAGGTCAGTCGAAGGCGTCCGGCGGATGCGAAGGGCGATTTCATCAAATCGGTCGTCGTTTCCTCCACCATGGGACCCGGGGTGAAGGTCGCGACCGTCTCGGAAACGGCGTAAACCGCACTTGTTGAAGGAGAAATCAATGTCCGACTATTCAATGTCCGACTATGTAGTCAAGATGCAACCGGCCAAGGTCAAGGCCTTGGAAGACTTGAAAGAAGCGTTCTCCGGGGTGAAGGACATTATCTTCACCGATTACCGGGGGTTGACCGTCGCTCAGATCACCGAACTGCGCGACAAACTGCGGGAACAGCAGGCCGTATACAAGGTCGTGAAGAATAGATTCACCAGGATCGTTCTGAACGATCTCGAGATGCCCAACGTAGACTCGCATCTGGTAGGGCCGACTGCCGTCGCTTTGGCGAAGGATGAGTCGGGACCGGTAGCCAAGACCCTTTTCGATTTTGCCAAGCAGATGCCGGTGGAGGTAAAAGGCGGAATCATCGCCGGGGACGTGTTCGACGCATCCCAGGTCGAAGAGTACTCGAAACTGCCCACCAGGCTCGATCTGATCGCCATGCTTATGTCCACCATGAACGCGCCACTGCAGAACTTCGTCGGGACGATGAATGCGATACCCTCGCAGCTGGTGCGGGTCCTCCAGGCTGTGGCAGACAAGAAGGCCGAGGAATAGGATTCAAGCGGTGAGAGGCCGTCGGTAAGACGGTATGAAATATACGATCGTCGTTAGTCTTCGCCACACGCCATGCTATCGCCGATCGAACGAAACCACGAAGGAGAAGATAATATGGCAGAAATAACAAAGGAAGACATTCTGGAGACCATTTCCAACATGACGGTGCTGGAGGTTTCCGAATTGGTGAAGGCGATGGAGGAGAAGTTCGGCGTAACCGCAGCGGCTCCCGTCGCCGTGGCCGCTCCCGGCGCCGCCGGCGGAGCAGCGGCAGAGGAAGAGGAAGAGCAGACCGAATTCGACGTTATCCTGAAGGAATTCGCAGACGGCAAGAAGATCCCGGTCATCAAAGAGGTTCGGGCGCTGACGGGTCTCGGTCTCAAGGAGGCCAAGGAGGTTGTCGAGGCCGGCGATAAGCCCATCAAGGAGGGCGTATCCAAGGAGGAAGCTCAATCAGTCAAGGAGAAGCTGGAAGCCGCGGGCGGAACAGTCGAGGTCAAATAACCCGTTGTTCCAAGCGATCGCTTCGGACACAGCATATCTTACTCAAAACGCCACCGGGCTCGACAGGTCCGGTGGTGTATTATTTTCATAGGGAGGGTGGCGATGTCGCAGACCATTGAGAATCGAAAGCGGGTATTTATAGGAAAGGAGCACCGTGAGGTAATGGAGCTGCCGAATCTTATCGATATCCAACTTTCGTCGTATGAGAAATTTCTGCAGCGGGAAACCCTGAAGGATGGTGAGCCTCTGAAACTCCAAGGGATAGAAGAGGTCTTTCAGGCCATCTTTCCCATCGAGAGCCCCAGCGGCGATATGATCCTGGAGTATACACGATATACCCTCGAAGAGGAGAGTATCAAGCTCACCGAATCGGAGTGTAAGCTGAAGGGCCTGACATATGCCATCCCTATCAAGGCACGCATTAACCTGATCTTTCAGGAAACCGGTGAGATCAGGCAGAAGGATATATACGTCGGTGATATCCCGCTGATGACCGAGCGCGGAACCTTCATCATCAACGGCGCGGAACGGGTGGTGGTCAGTCAGATCCACCGGTCCCCCGGCGTTATCTTTGCATATGAGAAGGGGGTCTACTCCTCTCGAATCATTCCCTACCGGGGTTCCTGGTTGGAATTCGAAATCGACTCCAAGAAGGAGTTGATCTATACCAAGATCGACCGGAAGAAGCGGATTCTCGGAACCCTCTTTCTCCGGGCCCTGGGATTCGATACGCGAGAGAAGATCATTGACCTCTTCTATCAGAAGATGACCATGGAGGTACTCGACACCCGGGAGGAGAAGGAAAAAATTGTCGGGTCCGTACTCGCCAGGGCCGTGTATGTGGAGAGCGAAGGAGAGCGCCGCAAGTTGTACAAGGCAGGTGACAAGCTCCATCCTCACGACGTGGATGAACTCCTGCACTCCGGAATCGGAGAAGTGGAAGTGATCGATTTCGAGCATCCCCATTCGCTCCACTCTCAGATTATTCTCAACTGCTTCGAGCGCGAGGAGGTCAAGCATACCAAGGACGACCCGGAGATCGATGAGCCATCCAAGGAGGACGCCTTGGTGGCGGTGTATTCGATCATTATGCCGGGAGAACCCATCACCCTGGAGAATGCCGAGAAAGATCTACTCTCGATGTTTTTTTCCACTCGCCGTTATGATCTCGGTACGGTGGGCAGATACAAGCTCAATAAGAAGTATGATTACGATCCCCCGTCGGATGAGCATGTACTCACCCGGGAGGATGTCTTCAATACCATGCTCTTCCTGATCAAGGTCTATATCGGTGAAGCGAACGTCGACGATATAGACCATCTCGGGAACAGGCGGATCAGGTCGGTGGGTGAGTTGCTTGCCAACCAGCTCAAGACTGCATTTTCACGGATGGAGCGGATCGCGAAGGAGCGGATGTCCTTGAAGGAGACCGATACGGTCAAGCCGCAGGACCTCATCTCCATCAAGCCTATCGTCGCGGCCATCAAGGAGTTCTTCGGTTCCAGTCAGCTCTCCCAATTCATGGATCAGGTGAATCCGCTGTCGGAACTGACCCATAAGCGGCGTCTCAATGCACTCGGTCCGGGCGGGCTCTCCAGAGACAGGGCCGGATTCGAAGTCCGGGACGTGCACTATACCCACTACGGCAGGATGTGTCCCATCGAGACTCCCGAGGGTCCGAACATCGGCCTCATCGTTTCTCTTGCCAACTTCACGAAGGTGAACGATTACGGGTTCCTGGAGACGCCCTACCGAAAAGTGGTAGACGGCAAGGCTACCGAAGAGATCGAATATCTTTCGGCCATGGACGAAGAGAAGTACTTCATCGCCCAGGCCAACGCCTCGCTGGATACGAAGGGCAAGTTTACCGAATCCCTGGTTTCCGTGAGGAAGTCCGGTGACTACACTACGAAACCGCCGGAGACGATACAGTATATGGACGTTTCGCCTATGCAGGTGATCTCTGTCTCCACGTCTCTGATTCCGTTCCTGGAGCACGACGACGCGAACCGGGCCCTTATGGGATCGAACATGCAGCGCCAGGCCGTGCCCCTCGTCTTTCCGGAACCGCCAATCGTCGGTACCGGCATCGAGGAGAAGTGTGCATACGACTCCGGCGTGCTGGTCAAGTCGAAACACGCCGGCAAGATCAGTTACGTAACCTCTCGGCGTGTCGAGATCACCCTGGACAAGCCCATCGGAGACTTGAAGAAGGTCACTTACGACCTGGTCAAGTTCCAACGCACCAACCAGGATACCTGCTTCAACCAGAAGCCCCTGGTTAATCTGGGGGATACAATCAAGGTTGGAGACGTTCTGGCCGACGGCCCGGCCACGTTCAACGGGGAGCTTTCTCTGGGTAGAAACATACTGGTCGGGTTCGTTCCCTGGAACGGATACAACTTCGAAGATGCAATCTTGATCTCCGAGAAGGTGGTCAAGGAGGATATATTCACCTCCATTCACATCAAGGAGTTTTCGATAGAGGTCCGAGAGACGAAACTCGGACCGGAAAAACTCACTCGTGATATCCCCAACACCAACGAGAAGGCCATCGATCAGCTGGACGAGGAGGGGATCATCCATGTGGGGGCCAAGGTGAAATCAGGCTCCATCCTGGTGGGGAAGGTGACGCCCAAGTCCGAGACCGAGACTACTCCGGAATTCAAGCTCCTGAACTCGATCTTCGGTGAGAAAGCCAAAGAGGTCCGCGATACCTCTCTAAAGCTGCCCCATGGTGTCGAGGGAACCATCATCGACGTACAGCGCCTGAAGCGGTCCGAAGGAGACGATCTCAGTCCCGGCGTGGATGAGGTCGTGAAGGTCCTGATCGCCACTAAGCGAAAGCTGAAAGAGGGTGATAAGATGGCCGGTCGTCACGGCAACAAGGGTGTTGTCGCTCGGGTACTCCCCGAGGAGGACATGCCCTATATGGCCGACGGCACGCCGCTGGATATCTGCCTGAATCCGCTCGGGGTACCCTCCCGAATGAACCTCGGGCAGATCTTGGAGACCGAACTGGGATGGGCCGGGAAGGCCCTGGAGGAGTGGTATTCAACTCCGGTCTTCCAGTCGGCATCCAACGAGATGATCGAAAAAAAGCTATCGGACGCCGGCCTCCCGGTCAACTCCAAGGTGACTCTCTTCGACGGACGGACCGGTACGGCCTTCGAGAATCCGGTCTTCTGCGGATACATCTACATGTTGAAGCTGCACCATCTGGTTGACGACAAGATGCACGCCAGATCGACCGGACCCTACTCGCTTGTTACTCAGCAGCCGCTGGGCGGAAAGGCCCAGTTCGGAGGACAGCGTCTCGGAGAGATGGAGGTGTGGGCGTTGGAGGCCTACGGCGCCGCAAATACGCTGCAGGAACTCCTGACCATCAAGTCCGACGACATGAACGGAAGGGCCAAGATATACGAGAGCATCGTAAAGGGAGAACCGGCTTCCAGTGCCGGTATCCCGGAATCGTTCAATGTGCTCGTGCAGGAGCTGCGCGGTCTGGCATTGGACATGACTATCTACGATTCGAAGGGTAAGCGCGTTCCGCTGACCGAGAGGGACGATGAGTTGATAAACCGGCAAGGAAGTCAGTTTTAGTTTCGAGTTGCCATTAATTGGGGGCGATGAATATGAGAGATATTCAAGATTTCGATAATATCATGATAAAGCTTGCATCCCCGGAGCAGATTCGTGCCTGGTCGTACGGCGAGGTGAAGAAGCCGGAGACGATCAACTACCGGACATTGCGTCCGGAGAAGGACGGACTGTTCTGCGAGCGCATCTTCGGAACCACAAAGGAGTGGGAGTGTTATTGTGGGAAGTTCAAGTCTATCCGTTATCGTGGTGTAATATGTGATCGCTGTGGAGTGGAGGTCACCCACTTCAGGGTCCGTCGCGAGCGGATGGGCCACATCGAACTGGCCTCGCCGGTCTCGCATATCTGGTACTACAGGTCCGTGCCGTCCAGGATGGGGTTGCTGTTGGACCTTTCGATTGCCGCCCTCAGATCGATCCTATACTACGAGAAGTATATCGTAATCGATGCCGGTGATACCGACCTTAAGAAGATGGAGCTCCTCACAGAGGAGGAGTTCATGGAGGCCCGGGAACGGTACGGCATGAGTTTTACCGCCGGAATCGGCGCAGAGGCGATTCGCACCCTCCTCGAAAACCTGGACCTCGATTCCCTCTCCGGAGAACTAAGGTCGAAGATGATCGAGAAGGGAACAAAGGCCGATAAACGCCTCCTCAAACGGATCGAGATAGTCGAGAATTTCAGAGATTCCGGTAACAGCGCGGAGTGGATGATCCTGGACGTAATTCCGGTGATTCCGCCGGAATTGCGCCCAATGGTGCAGCTGGACGGTGGTAGGTTCGCCACGTCGGATCTGAACGATCTGTACAGGCGTGTCATCAATCGCAACAATCGACTCAAGCGCCTCATGTCGCTGAATGCACCGGACATCATCATCCGAAACGAGAAGCGGATGCTTCAGGAGGCGGTGGATGCGCTCTTCGATAACTCCAAGAAGAAGCGAGTAGTCAAGGGAGCCTCCAACAGACCCTTGAAATCACTCTCCGACATGTTGAAGGGTAAGCAGGGGAGATTCCGTCAGAACCTGCTCGGAAAACGTGTCGATTATTCGGGGCGGTCCGTCATCGTCGTCGGACCCGAGCTGAAACTCCATCAGTGCGGGCTGCCTACCAAGATGGCACTGGAGCTGTATAAGCCCTTCATCATGAAGAAACTGGTAGAGAAAGATGTCGTCTATAATATCAAGAAGGCCAAGACGCTGGTTGAACAGGAGACTCCGGAGGTGTGGGCGGTGCTCGATGAGGTCGTAAGGGAGCATCCCGTGCTCCTGAACCGTGCGCCTACGCTTCACAGGCTCGGAATACAGGCCTTCGAGCCCGTACTCGTGGAGGGTAAGGCCATCAAGCTTCATCCCCTCGTCTGTCATGCCTATAACGCCGACTTCGACGGCGACCAGATGGCGGTGCACGTGCCCCTCACCCAAGCCGCCCAGATCGAATGCTGGACCTTGATGCTCTCGTCCACCAATCTACTCAATCCTGCCAACGGAGCGCCCATCGTGTTTCCGTCTCAGGATATGGTTCTCGGTATCAACTATCTCACTCGAAGCCGCGACGGCGCGAAGGGAGAGGGGAGGTACTACTCGGACGTAGACGAGGTGTTCATGGCCCTTGACTCCGGAGCCATCGATTATCACGCAACTATTAAGATCAAACAGGGCCGCAAGACCTTGGACACTACGCCCGGCCTGCTGATCCTCAATGAGGAGATGCCGGATGAGATAGAATTTATCAATCACCCGATGGGTGAACCGGAACTCCGGAATCTCGTGAGTACGACCTACAAGAATCACGGTCCTGCGGTCACCGTTCAGATGCTCGATGTTATCAAGGAACTCGGGTTCAGGTATGCGACCCTCTTCGGCGCCACCATTGGAATAGACGACATCGTCATTCCCGATGAGAAACGCGAGATGATAGATCAGGCCAATGGTGAAGTCGAGGAGATCCAGCGTCAGTACCTCCAGGGTCACATTACCCAGGAGGAGCGGTACAACCGCGTCGTCGAAGTGTGGAGTAAGACAAACGAAGATTTAACCAACATCCTCATGAAGACACTCCAGAACGACCGTGAAGGATTCAACCCGGTGTGGATGATGGCCGATTCGAAGGCCCGTGGAAGTCGTACGCAGATCAGGCAGTTGGCCGGAATGCGTGGACTCATGGCCAAACCTTCGGGTGACATCATCGAACTCCCTATCCGTGCGAACTTCAAGGAGGGGCTCTCTATTATAGAGTTTTTCATCTCTACAAACGGCGCCCGGAAGGGTCTTGCCGATACGGCACTCAAGACTGCCGATGCCGGCTACCTCACCAGGAGGCTGGTGGACATCGCACAGGACGTGGTCGTCAATGAGGAGGATTGCGGGACCATCAACGGCATAGAGCGAGAGGCGTTGAAAGACGGCGAGGAGATCGTCGAATCCCTGAGCGACCGTATCGTCGGAAGATTCACCCTCGAGCGGGTGAAACATCCCATTACCGGAGAGGTGATCATCGACGTAAATGAGGCGATTACCGACGAGTTATCGAGTGCCATAGAAGAGGCCGGGGTCGAAAAGGTGCGAATCCGAACCGTCTTGACCTGTGAAGCCAGACATGGCGTCTGTCGGAGGTGTTACGGAAGAAACCTGGCAACCAACAAGACCGTCGACATCGGCGAGGCCGTCGGGATTATCGCGGCTCAGTCCATCGGTCAACCCGGAACACAGTTGACCATGCGAACGTTCCACATCGGTGGTACCGCAACCAAGGCCGCCGAGGAGAACCGGACCTTCCTGAAATATCCGGTCATCATCAGGTCGATAAACGGCACCACCGTCACCTTAGAGAACGGCGACGTACTCTTCGCTAGGAAGGGGAATGTGGTGGTTGCGAAAATATTCGAGCGTATCAAGCTGAAGAAGGGTGAAAAACCCCTCGTAGAAGACGGCCAGAAGGTCGTCGCCGGCACGGTACTGCTCGAGAGAGGCAGCCGGAATGTCAAGGCCAAGGAGATTGCCTACGTAAATCTCCGTGAGAAGGAGATCCTGCTCATCGCGCAGGATCAGAAGATCGAGATCCGCAACGGAGCCGAACTCCTCGCGGGAGAGGGCGATATCGTCGAAGCGGAGCAGCCCATCGCGACCTTCGATCCCTTCTCCGAGCCTATTATCAGCGAAGTACAGGGTACGGTACGGTTTCATGATATCGTGCTCGGTACCACGTTGAAAGAAGAGATTAACGAAGACACCGGGAACATAGAGAAGAAGATCACCGAGTTCTCGCTGGAATCCCTCCAGCCTAGGATCGTTATCGAGAACGACGACGAGGAGGAGCTTGCGACCTACTATCTTCCCGGATCTGCATATTTGAATATTGAAGACGGAACCGACGTGGAGGTCGGCCGCACCCTCGCGAAACTGCTCAAGGAGAGTGTGAAGACCAGAGACATAACCGGTGGTCTGCCGAGAGTCGGAGAGCTCTTCGAGGCGAGAAAGCCGAAGAACGCTTCCGTGCTGGCGAAAATTAGCGGCATCGTCAGATTCAAGAATATCGTCAAGGGTAAGCGGGTCATAATGGTGGAGGACGCCTATGGCAACGAGTACAAACACCTGGTTCCGATGGGGAAGCATCTCCTGATACGTGATGGAGATGAGGTCGAGGCCGGCGAGATGCTGTGTGACGGCAGTATCGATCCCCACGATATCCTCGATATAAAGGGAGAGAATGCCTTGCAGTCGTTCCTGGTGAACGAGGTCCAGGAGGTGTATCGGCTTCAGGGTGTAAATATCAACGACAAGCACATCGGTATCATCATCAGACAGATGATGCGGAAGGTGGAGATCGTCGCGGTCGGCGATACCAATTTCATCTACGGGCATCAGGTAGACAAGTACAAGTTCCACGAGGAGAACCGCAAGGTGATTAGAGAGGGTGGACAGCCGGCTATCGCACAACCGCTTCTGTTGGGCATTACGCGGGCGTCTCTGAACATCGATTCATTCCTCTCGGCCGCCTCGTTTCAGGAGACCACAAAGGTACTGACGAACGCGGCCATCGCAGGTTCTACCGACGAACTTCGAGGGTTGAAGGAGAACATCATCATCGGACATCTCATCCCGGCCGGAACCGGGCGGAAGGAGTATCGACACATCAAGCTGTTCGATGAGAACAGCGAGGATCTCGATGCGTCCATCCAGAGTATTCTAGAAGCCCGACGGCGTGAGGAGGAGGAGCGGCCCGCCGCCCTCGATGAGGATGATGATCTGGACGAGGTCCTCGAGGAAACCGGCGAAGTCGACGATGAGGATGAGGCGGATGATGATATCGAAGAAGAGGCTGAAGTTGAGACCGAGACGGTAGAAGAAGGTTGAGCGGGACTTCCGGTCCGCGAACGCTTGACTTTTTCATTTTGCTTTGTTAGTATCTACATCTTGTTACGCCGATTGAGCGGCGTGGTATTCGTGGAAGGAGTTTTTGTACCATATGCCTACAATTAATCAGTTGGTTCGTAAGGGTCGTAAACAGGCCCATAAGAAGACAAAGGCCCCTGCGTTAGCATCGTGTCCGCAGAAACGTGGTGTATGTACTCGGGTCATGACTTTTACACCGAAGAAACCGAATTCCGCGCTGCGAAAGGTCGCAAGGGTTCGGCTGAGCAACGGAATAGAGGTCACCGCGTATATTCCAGGAATCGGACACAACCTGCAGGAGCATTCTGTCGTACTCATCAGAGGTGGCCGGGTAAAAGATTTACCGGGAGTACGGTACCACATCATCCGCGGGGCGAAGGATACGCTGGGGGTCGACGACAGGCGTAAGGGTCGGTCGAAATATGGAACGAAACGGCCAAAAGCGTAATCGGCGTAGATGTGATGTTCTTTCAAGATTCGCTTTCAATTTAGCTGTGGGATTTAGCTATGAGATTTAGCTCTAATATAATCTAATACAAATAGAGGAACGTAATAATGGGACGTAGGAATGTTACTCCGGCGCGAAAGACGATGCCGGATCCGAAGTATAACAGCCCGATGGTATCGAAGTTCATCGGTCGAATGATGCTTCACGGGAAGAAATCAACCACTACCCGCTGTATGTACGACGCGATGGATGTTTTGCGACAAAAGACGAACGATGACCCACTCCAAGTATTCCTCAAGGCCCTTGACAATGTCAAGCCCGCCGTCGAAGTCAAGTCGAGGCGTGTCGGCGGATCCACATATCAAGTTCCGGTTGAAGTGCGGGACTCGCGTCGAGAGGCGCTTGCGATGCGTTGGATTATTCAGGCCGCCCGGTCCAGGGCGGGGCGTGCGCTGAGTGATAGTTTGAGCGCTGAGCTGCTCGATTCGTTCAACAAGACCGGGACTGCGTATAAAAAGATGGAAGACACCCACCGGATGGCGGAGGCGAACAAGGCGTTCTCGCATTATAAATGGTGATGATGTTGCGCTGAATCATCGATTATGATGATCGAAACAAGGGCACCTTGTGTGAACGGGTGTATGTAAACGAGTATACAAATAAGTATATAAAAGAGTATACAGGGGTAAGTCCAAGATTCATGGTCTTGACCAATTACGAAACAGTCTGTATAGTGTCGGTCGTTTCACTTGTGTGAATCGATAGCGTTTTATAGTAAAAGATAAACGTAAAAGCGTACATAAGCGTACGGAAGTAAGCATATACAAGATAGTAAATATAAAAGGTATCGGTGTAGTTGTTAATCGGATAGTATTTGACAGTGAAGAGAGGTAGCCGCTGGACAGTCGCCTTTTTTTGCTAGTGAGAAACGAAACGGTCGACTTGTTCAGCACAATAAGGCTGTCTTGTTGGAATCTTGACGGCCAAACCGGTTGTCCGAAATTGTGGATGGCAAGGTGGCGCAAGGTGCTCTTCGACACAATCCCTGTATAAATGGGGCCGGTAATTCCGGTGTCGTGCCTTTGCCCATCTATCTCCTTCCGCTGACATGCTGTAAATGCGATCAGAATGGCCGTCGTTCGAAAGGGTAAATCGAATTGTACGGGCACATTTTATCGAATAGGTTGGTGGCAACAAGTTCTGCGTTTTCCTTCAGAAGGCGTGTGGCTGTCACCGCGTTGGCTGTAGATCGACATTGAGTATTGACGAGGAATCCGTCAGGAAAATGATCTGCAGGATTTGATTAGCCGGTATGTAGAAGACCGGCAAACTCGATATTACATTGCGGTAAAAAACGCAAGGAGGAAATTGATGGCTAAGGAGAAGTTTGAAAGGACAAAGCCGCACATCAATGTAGGGACTATCGGGCATGTTGACCACGGAAAAACCACGTTGACTGCCGCCATAACCATGATCAGTGCAAAGAAGCATGGCGACAAGGTGATGAGTTACGAGGATATTGATAACGCTCCCGAGGAAAAGACTCGAGGTATCACCATAAACACTCGCCATGTCGAATATCAGACCGCAAATCGCCACTATGCACATGTGGATTGTCCGGGTCATGCCGACTATATCAAGAACATGATCACCGGTGCCGCTCAGATGGACGGTGCTGTGCTCGTTGTTTCGGCTCCCGATTCGGTGATGCCCCAGACTCGTGAGCACATACTCCTCGCTCGACAGGTAGGCGTGCCTGCCATCATCGTCTTCTTGAACAAGACCGACCAGATGGATGACGAAGAGCTGATCGAGCTGGTAGAAGAAGAGATCCGTGAGGTTCTGAGCGAGTACGAGTTCCCCGGTGACGATATCCCGATCATTAAGGGTTCGGCATTCGAGGCGATGGAGAATACGGATGATCCCGAGAAGATCAAATGTGTAGAAGAACTCCTCGACACCATGGATGAGTATTTCCCTGTTCCGGAGCGTGCTGTCGATCAGCCGTTTCTGATGCCTATCGAGGATATCTTCTCGATCCAGGGTCGCGGAACCGTTGTAACCGGCAGGATCGAGCGGGGTGTTGTCCATGTGGGTGACGAGATTGAGATAGTAGGAATTCGTGATACCTCCAAGACAACGTGTACCGGAGTCGAGATGTTTAACAAGTTGCTCGACGAAGGTCAGGCCGGCGACAATGTCGGTTGTCTACTCCGTGGTGTGGATAAGAATACGGTAGAGCGTGGGCAGGTTCTGGCCAAGCCGGGTACCATCACCCCGCACCATAAGTTCACCGGTACTATCTACTGTCTCACTAAGGAAGAGGGCGGCCGTCACAATCCGTTCTTTACCGGATATCGGCCGCAGTTCTATTTCAGGACCACCGATATCACCGGTACAGTCACGCTGCCGGAAGACAAGCAGATGGTGATGCCCGGTGACAATACTTCTCTCGATGTAGAGTTGATTCACCCGATCGCAATGGAAAAGGGGTTGCGTTTTGCAATTCGAGAGGGCGGCCGCACGGTAGCGAGCGGTCAGGTAGTTGAGATCATACAATAAGGCGATTTGTACGGAGCCCCGACGGCCGGATAGCCGCCGGGGTTCTTGTTTCAGGAGGAATGATGGCAAAGGACAGGATCCGCGTCCGGTTGCGGGGATTCGATGTTGAATTGATCGATCAGAGCGCGAGGGCTATTGTCCAGACGGTCGGAAAGGCGGGGGCAAGAGTCGCCGGTCCGATTCCGCTCCCGACTCGAATCAACAAGTATACCGTGTTGCGTTCTCCGCATGTAAATAAAAAGGCAAGAGAGCAGTTTGAAATGCGGACACACAAGCGACTAATCGATATCCTTGACCCGACGTCCAAAGTGATGGACTCATTGATGCGATTGGAATTACCTGCCGGAGTGGACGTCGAAATTAAGCAGTAACCGCGGACCCTTTGCCTGGATTCCGGTATTCCTCTTGTGTTCAATTCCGGGTAGTCGGGAGGAGCTGGATTTCTTGTACCGGTTCGGATGAGATGCGCCGGAATCTGTGCGAATAGTCGTACAGTCCTCCTATTAGTAGCTTCCTTTGAGTGTACGCGTGTGTGGGTATCTTTGGTTCTGCGGGAAAGTGCGAGCGAGGCATCATAGAGGTTTAGATGCTCAGTAGTTGAGTCTCTGTACTCAACGTACCGTCATGCGTTTCGGGATTGATTCGCGGAGTATAGATTGAGGTGTGATATGGTTGGTTTGATCGGGAAAAAGATGGGGATGACGCAGGTTTTCGATGAAACCGGTGCGTTGACCCCTGTGACGGTCATCAAGATAGATGAGAATGTGGTCATCGGAAATCGGACGATAGAGAAGAATGGGTATACCGCGTGTATTCTCGGTTCGATCGATAAGAAACCGAAGGGGACCACGAAGCCGTATGCTGGGCAATTCCCTGAAGGGGTTACGCCGAAGCGGTTCGTTAGGGAGATGCGGGATTTCGATCAGGAACTTGAGATCGGTTCGATCGTTGGTTTGGAGTTGTTGCAAGATATTACATATGTGGACGTCATCGGTTCCTCAAAGGGAAAGGGGTTCCAAGGCGTCATGAAGCGACACGGATTCAGCGGTGGAAAGAAGACCCACGGTTCTAAGTTTCATCGTGGCCTCGGAAGTACCGGTATGGCTGCCTGGCCATCGAAAGTGCATAAGGGATCGAAAATGCCGGGCCGAATGGGGAATGAAAAAGTTACCGCGATGAATTTGCGTGTGGTGAAGGTTGACGTCGACAGAAGGGTGTTACTCGTGAAGGGAGCTGTTCCCGGGGTACCGAACGGCATGGTCCTCGTTCGAAACGCGAAGAAGAAGGTTGCGCTTTGATGTGGAATCCTGCGGGATCGGGTGCGAGAATCCAATAAGGAAGCGGTGATGGAAGCGAAAGTATTATCGATACAGGGCCAAGAAGTCAGAGATATCGATTTGAACGATGATGTATTTGGGCTGGATCCGCGAGAGGGCTCAATTTATTATGCGTTGAATGCGGAATTGGCCAACATGCGTGTCGGTACGGCTTCGACGAAAACCCGGGGAGAGGTCAGGGGTAGCAGCGCGAAACCGTATAGTCAGAAGGGTACGGGGCGTGCACGGGCAGGGCACAAGCGTTCGCCGATCTGGGTAGGTGGGGGTACCGTTTTCGGTCCCAAGCCTCGAGATTATCATCAGAGGATTCCCCGGAAGATGAAGCGAAGCGCGATGAAGTCTGTGCTCAGCAGGCAGGTCCAAGCCGGACAGCTCAAGGTTGTTGAGGATTTCACGATTGAGAGCGGAAAAACCCGAGATCTTATGAGTATCCTCAAGAACCTGGTACAGGAAAACCTTCGGACTGTCATGATTTTGGGTAATGACGATCGCCTGATCAAGAGAGCCGGTAACAATATCCCGTGGCTGCACTTCCTGAGTTATAACCGGCTTCGGTGTCATGACCTGTTTTATGCCCAGCAGGTTCTGGTAGTAGAGAGCGGTAT
Organism: uncultured Spirochaetales bacterium; assembly: GCA_964485495.1. GTDB lineage: Bacteria > Spirochaetota > Spirochaetia > CAZAKE01 > CAZAKE01 > CAZAKE01. The sequence continues at coordinate 8,929 of CAZAKE010000060.1, read as the reverse complement.
AACGGGCCTGAACGAGTTTTACGGATCTACCAAGTAGATCCGTCTTAAGTGAATGGAGTCGGATGTGGAAGCGGAACAGATTATTATCGGACCGATTTTAACGGAAAAGACAAATGTCATGCGTGAAAACTCGAAGAGGAAGTATACCTTCAAAGTTCATCCTCGGGCAAATAAGATCGAGATCATGCGGGCGGTGCGGGAGCTATTTTCGGTAAGCCCGATTAAATGCAACGTACTGAACGTGAAGCAGAAACCCAGGATCGCCCGCACCAAGTCCGGGTGGCGAGCCGGTAGTACGACCCCTTGGAAGAAGGCGGTGATCACACTCGAAGCCGGACAGAGAATCGAGATGGTCGAAGGAACCTAGGGGAGATTTATGGCAATCAAGAGTTACAAACCGCAGACTCCGAGTCTACGTGGCACCAGCAACTTGAGCTTCGAGGGGCTGGCAAAGAAGCGGCCGGAAAAGGCGCTTTCCAAAGGATTGAGTTTCAAGGGAGGTCGCGGCGCAGGCGGTCATATCTCAGTTCGTCGAAAGGGCGGTGGTCACAAGAGAAAGTACCGGGTAATCGATTTCAAGCGCGATAATCACGGAGTCTCCGGTACGGTTGTTCAAATGGAATATGATCCGAATCGGACCGCAAACATCGCTCTCGTGAAATTTGCGAATGGAAATAAGCGGTATATTCTGGCTCCGAAGGGATTGATGCCGGGTGCGGCTGTTTCAAGTGGGGAGAATGCTCCTATACAAATCGGAAATGCGCTGCCGTTGGAGAAGATACCACTCGGTATGAGTATCCACAACATCGAGTTAAAGCAGGGACGTGGTGGACAAGTCGTACGATCTGCCGGCGGTTCCGCAGTATTGGTAGCGAAGGAGGGAGATTTCGTAACGGTTCGTCTTCCCTCCGGTGAAATGCGAATGATCTTCAAGAAATGCTACGCAACCCTTGGTGAGGTCGGAAATGAAGACTGGATGAATGTTACCTTGGGGAAGGCAGGTCGCTCGCGATGGCGTGGAAAGAGGCCGAAGGTTCGTGGTGTGGCCATGAATCCTATCGACCACCCCCATGGGGGCGGTGAGGGCCGATCATCCGGTGGGCGACATCCGGTTTCTCCATCGGGAGTGCCGACGAAGGGATTCAAGACAAGAAGGCGGAAGAAGTATTCCGATAAATTTATCGTCAAGAAGCGCAGATAGGTAGTAGGAGAAGGTCGTGGCAAGGTCAATAAAGAAGGGACCATTCATAGAAAAGAAGCTGTATCGTCGAGTTCTGGAGATGAACAAGTCGGGAACCAAGAAGATGGTAAAGACGTATTCGAGAGACTCGACGGTCATACCGGAAATGGTCGGCTTTACCATCTCGGTGTATAACGGCAAGACGTGGGTTCCTGTGTATGTCACCGAGAATCTCGTCGGTCATAAACTCGGAGAGTTTGCTCCAACGAGGTTGTTTCGAGGACATGCCAGGTCCGATAAAAAGGTTGTGAAGTAGGTAGTAACATGGAAGCGAAGAAAGGGTATTCAGCGCACGCCAAGTTCCTGATGATTTCGCCGACGAAGGTACGGCCGATTGCGAACAACGTGCGAAGAAAGCCGTACACTCAGGCACTCGCTATACTCGATGGAATGCCTCAGAGAGGTGCGGGATTCCTGAAGAAGGTGATACAGTCTGCGGCCGCAAACGCAATATATCAGAATAAGCAGCTAGATGAAGAGATGTTGTATATAAAGGATCTTCAGGTAAATGAAGGTCCGAGAATGAAGAGGCTTTGGGCGAGAGGTCGCGGGCGAAGAGACTTATTGTTGAAAAGAATGAGCCACATCTCGGTTATTGTCGACGAAATCGCCAGTTTGGGGGAATAGCGTGGGGCAGAAAGTTAATCCGATCGGTTTTAGGCTTGGAATAAATAAGACATGGAAATCCAAGTGGTATGTAGATCCGCGTGAATACGCTGATGTCTTGCACGAAGATCTCGAGCTGCGGAAGGCCTTACAGGATTGTCCAGAGGCTAAGGGCGCCGATATCGCCGACATAGAGATTATCCGACATCCGCAGCGGATTACGATCGTGATCCAGACCTCGCGACCCGGAATTATTATTGGGGCAAAGGGCAGTAACATCGAGAAGATAGGTGCTCGGTTGCAGAAACTCGCCGGCAAGAAGATCCAGATAAAGATCAAAGAGGTGAAGCGACCTGAAGCGGATGCACAAATTATCGCTGAAACCATCGCCAGGCAGCTACGATCACGTGGCTCTTTCCGACGGACTCTGAAGATGGCGTTGAACAACGCAATGAAGGCCGGAGTGCAAGGCGCCAAAATTAGAATTGCCGGTCGGTTGGGTGGTGCGGAGATGAGGCGAGTCGAGCAGGTGAAAGCCGGACGTGTGCCTCTACATACTCTGCGGGCAGGTATCGATTATGGATTCGCAAAATCCGAAACCTCATTTGGTGTTATCGGTGTGAAAGTTTGGATTTTCAACGGTGAAATATACAGCAAGGATCGAAAAGAAGATGCCGGTCTGCTGGTGCGGAAGAGACGCGAACAAGCAGGTGCAAGGAGTTAATCGCTATGTTGAGCCCGAAGAGGACGAAATACAGAAAGAAACAGCGAAATCTGAACACCATTCGAGGAAACGCCACTCGAGGAAACACGATTTCCTTTGGCGATTATGGTTTGGTCGCCTTGAGTCCGAAGTGGATTACTAACCGGCAAATAGAAGCAGCACGTATTGCCATGACCAGACATGTAAAACGTGGCGGTAAGGTGTGGATTCGGATTTTCCCTGATATCCCCTATACCAAGAAACCCGCGGAAACCAGGATGGGGAAGGGAAAGGGAAATCCGGAATATTGGGTTGCCGCAGTAAAACCGGGAACGGTTCTCTTCGAGATGTCCGGGATAAGTCCCGAACTCGCTCGAGAGGCGATGGATCTGGCCGGGCATAAACTGCCGATCAAGACCAAGTTTGTGATGCGCAGGCATTTGGAGTAGGAGATGAAAGACTCATTCAGTGATTTGACCTATGAAGAGGTACTGAACAAGCGCGACGAACTCAAGAAGAGATTTCTCGATCTCAGGTTCGATATGGTCATAGGTCACGTTGAGAATCCGCTCGAGAAACGGACGATTCGACGAAAGATAGCTCGATGCAATACGATATTGCACGAATATGCCCTGGGAATGCGAAAGAGTTAGGGGACGAGCCGTGGAAAGCAGCAAATCAAATAAGAAATCAAATAAGAAAGTCATGACCGGTCTTGTAGTGAGTGACAAGATGGAAAAGACCATCGTCGTCGGCGTGGTAAACCGTCAGTTACACGGATTGTACAAGAAATATCTGAATAAGACCAAGAAGGTGAAAGCACACGATCCAAATAACGATGCCCATACCGGAGATACCGTTAGGGTTGTGGAATCGCGTCCGTATAGCAAAGAAAAGTGCTGGCGCCTTCTGGAGATAGTCGAAAGGGCTCGATAGCCCGAATATCGAAGGAGTCGCGTTATGGTTCAGATGCAATCATACCTTACTGTAGCCGACAATAGCGGCGCGAAACGCGTTCAATGTGTCAAGGTTATCGGAGGGAGTAAGAAAAAGAGTGCTTCCGTCGGAGATATCATCGTCGTCGCAGTGAAGGATGCACTACCAAATGCCGCCATCAAACGGGGTGATGTCGAACGTGCGGTTATTGTTCGCACCAAAAAAGAATATCGTAGAATCGATGGAACCTATATCCGCTTCGATGACAATGCATGTGTGATCATCGATCAGGGGCTGAATCCGAGGGGAAAGCGTATCTTCGGCCCGGTGGCACGGGAACTTCGTGATACGGGGTACATGAAAATCGTGAGTCTCGCTCCGGAGGTGTTGTGATGGCGGGTTCAACCAGTACATTTTCGACGAAACTGAAACGAAATGACACCGTCAAGGTGATCTCCGGAAGAGAGAAGGGGAAGACCGGACGAATCCTGCGGATCGATACTGTAAAGGGAGCGGTGATCATACAAGGTTTGAATCTCGTGAAGAAAGCAATGAAACCTAAGAGCCAGAACGATAAGGGCGGCATTGTGGACATAGAGGCTCCGATCCACATCTCGAATGTGGCGATCATGTGTAAGAAGTGCGGACCGACGAGGATAGGATTTATCGTAGACGGTGAAGAAAAGGCGAGAGTCTGCAGGAAGTGCGGGGATAAACTCTGATGGGAAAGACGAAAGAGCAAGAGAAAGGGGTTGAAGCCACGACAGCCACAAAAGAGAAAGAACCACAAGAGAAAGGCACGAAAAAAAAGACGAGTGGGAAGACTGACAATACGAAAAGCACTGCGAAGCAGGGCAAGGACGGATATGTGCCTCGATTGAAGAAGGAGTATCGTGGTACCGTTACTCCGGAATTGATCAAGGAGTTTGGATATCAATCTAAAATGCAGGTACCACGGATCGAAAAGATATCCGTGAGTGTCGGCGTCGGCGAGGCGATCCAGAACAAGAAACTGCTCGATTCGGCGGTTGCCGAATTGGAATTGATATCCGGGCAGCGTCCCGTCAGAACGAAAGCCCGAAAATCTATCTCGAATTTCAAACTTCGTGCCGGATATGAGATAGGCGCAAAGGTGAGTCTTCGGGGCGCGTATATGTGGGAATTCCTCGACAGGCTCATGAATGTCGCATTACCGCGTGTGAAAGACTTTCGGGGAGTGAGTCCAAATTCTTTTGATGGGCATGGAAATTATTCACTCGGTATAACGGAACAAATAATATTTCCGGAGATTGATTACGACAAAATCGAAAGGGTGAGTGGCCTGAATGTGGCGATCGTGACCACCGCAGATACCGACGCTGAGGCGAGGAGTCTACTCGCGAAACTCGGTATGCCTTTCAGGAAATAAGGAGTCGAACGAGTATGGCGAAGAAATCGATGATCGTGAAGGCGAGGAGAAAGCCGAAGTACAGCACGAGGAAGGTGAACAGATGTAGGATTTGCGGACGTCCTCGTGGATATATGAGGAAATTTCAGATGTGCAGGATTTGCTTCAGGAACCTCGCAAGTGAGGGATTGATTCCGGGAGTCACCAAGTCAAGTTGGTAGGAGAGGGAGATGGCAGTAAGTGATCCTGTTTCAGATATGCTGACTAAGATTCGAAATGCGAATACGGCAAAATTCGAACGTGTCGATGTACCTACTTCGAAGATAAAGCTCGAGTTGGTAAAGATCTTAAAAAATGAAGGGTATATTAAGAACTTTAAGAAAACCCAACAGAATGGACATAATTCTATTCGGATCTTTCTCAAGTACGACGATACGGATAAGCCGATAATTCATGGAATCAAACGAATATCCAAGCCCGGACGGCGCATCTACTCCGGTTATAAGAAGATGCCCCGCGTTTTAAATGGGTATGGAGTACTAATTGTATCGACTTCCAACGGTGTGATCACCGGGAAGAAGGCTGCCGAGAAACGGGTAGGCGGCGAACTAATCTGTTCCGTTTGGTAGGGGGAGAGCATGTCCCGGATTGGAAATTTACCGATAGAGATCCCCAATGGTGTGAAAGTGGCCGTAAACGGCGCGACGGTGTCGGTCGAGGGGCCGAAGGGAAAACTCCGGCAGGATTTTCGCTCGGAAGTGACCGTCGAGGTGAATGATGATGAATTGACCGTTGCCCGAAAGGATGATTCGAAGAACTCCAAGTCGTTTCACGGTCTCTATCGTAGCATCTTAGGTAATATGATTCAGGGAGTCACGCAGGGATTCCAAAAGACACTGTTAATCAACGGTGTCGGGTATCGTGCGGAAGTGAATGGCAAGATACTGGTACTCAATCTCGGGTATTCGAACCCTGTCGAATTTCTCATTGATGATGGCCTTGATATTGCCGTAGAAAACAATACGAGGATCACCGTATCCGGAATTGACAAACAACTCGTCGGTCAGGCGTGTGCCGAGATTCGATCGGTTCGACCACCCGAACCGTATAAGGGCAAGGGTGTTAAATACGACACCGAGAATGTGCGCAGGAAGATCGGCAAAGCCGGTATCAAGTAATGATCTTGTGTTGAGTGTAGGGGAACGTCATGGGTAGAATACAGAAGACACGTAAACAGCGTACGCGGCGTAAGAAGCGGATACGGAAGTTCATCAAGGGCACGTCTGAGCGGCCTCGGATGACTATCACTCGAAGCAATAAGCATATGTATATTCAGGTAATAGACGATACGTCGGGATCGACGATGGTTTCCGTAAACACACTTCAGGCCGGGTACAAGGAAATGAAGAATTGTGTTGAGGATGCGGAGAAACTCGGGCAGAAGGCCGGAGACATTATGAAGGAAAAGAACATCTCCACTATCGTCTTTGATCGAAATGGGTATAAGTATCATGGTATCGTGAAAGCGATTGCCGATGGTGCCAGAAAAGCCGGGATTACCTTCTAGGGGGGGTTGAGTGAATAGGGACAGGAGATACCAAGGCGGTAATAGGGGTGCTGAAAAGGAATTCGTCGAGAAACTCGTACGGTTGAATCGTGTTGCCAAGGTTGTAAAAGGCGGTCGTCGATTTTCATTTTCGGCCTTGACCGTTGTTGGTGATGAAAAAGGCAAGGTTGGGTACGGATTCGGAAAGGCGAACGATGTCTCTGAGGCTATCCGGAAGAGTATCGAGAAAGCCAAGCAGAATATGATACCCGTTCCGATGAAGGGAGAGACTCTGCCGCACGAGATCGTCGGGGAATTCAAGAGTGCCAGGGTAATGCTTAAACCTGCAGTACCGGGTACCGGTGTAATTGCGGGAGGCCCAGTGCGTGCGGTGATGGAAGCTTGCGGAATAAACGACATACTGAGTAAATCTCTCGGGTCGAAGAATACCATGAATATCGTGAAGGCTGTTTTTAACGGACTCGAGAATATTCTCGATGCGAGGACTACCGCTAAGAATCGCGGAAAGACCCTTGCCGATTTTTGGGGGTGATCATGGAAAACGGAAGAAAACTCAAGATTACTCTTGTTCATAGTATCATCGGCCGAAAGCCTAAGCAGAGACGTACTGCGCAGGCCCTCGGACTAGGAAAGGTTGGAAGTACTGTAATCAAGGAATCCCGGCCTTCTATCAACGGCATGGTAAGGTCGATCTCTCATCTCGTGTCGGTCGAGGAGTTGGAATAATCATGGATTATGAATTGAAGGCACCGAAGGGTGCAAATAAAAAGAAGATCATACTCGGTCGGGGCAAAGGGGCAAGGCGGGGTCGTGCCTGCGGCAAGGGACATGACGGCCAGAACTCTCGCTCCGGTGGCGGTGTGCGCCTAGGCTTTGAAGGTGGTCAGATGCCCCTCTATAGACGGATAGCTGTTCGGGGATTCTCGAATTATCCGTTCAAGAAGGAATCGGTTGCGGTCAATCTCAGGGAAATCGCGAAAAAGTACGAGGAAGGCGAGACGGTGTCTCCGGAGACGCTGAAAGTAAAGGGACTTTTGAAGGGCAAGAAGCGGTTCGCGAAAGTCTTGAGCGAAGGAGATCTCGATAAAAAACTCGTGTTTAAGGGAATTTCGATCTCGAAGAAGGCTGCGGAGAAAATTCAAGCCGCCGGAGGAAGTATCGAAACTGTCGAGAAAGGCGAGACGGTCACAGCGAGGGAGAACACGGAAGCTACTGTTACGGAATGACCCCGGAGTGTACGGTTCCGATGAACCAGGGTTGAGTTCAATCAAGTAGGCAGACGGCGGAAAGAAGGGAACGATGGCCAATAATGCGTTATTAGATATTTTTAGAATTAAAGACCTCAGAGACAGGATATTCTTCACCACCCTGATGCTCATGATCTTCCGACTTGGTGCGACTCTGCCCATCCCGGGGATCAATGTAAACGCACTGAAGCTGTATTTTATGGCTCAGAAGGGATCATCTACTCTTGGCTTGACCGAATATATCGACTTCTTTGCCGGTGGTGCCTTTAAAAACTTCTCTATCTTTATGCTCGGGATCATGCCGTATATCTCGACTTCGATTATCATGCAGCTCTTGGTAATGGTGTTTCCGGCATTGAAGAAAATTTCTGAGGAAGATGGTGGCCGTAAGAAGATTCAGCGGTATACCCGCTACGGTACGGTAGTTGTGTGCTTGCTTCAATCGTACGTAGTGACTGTATACGCAAATCAGATTCCAGATGCCATCACTATAGCGCGGTTGCCATATACGCTAATCGCCATGTTGACCGTGACAACCGGAACGATTTTCCTTATGTGGATCGGAGAGCAGATCTCACAGCGTGGAATCGGAAACGGAATTTCTCTTCTGATCTTTGCCGGGATCGTCGCACGAATGCCGAATGCGTTCATCGTGTTGATCCGCAATGTTCAGAGTGGAGATCTGAATCCGGTCTTCGTGATCATTGTTCTCGGAATGTTCATCGGTGTAGTTGCCTTGGTCATCTATGAGCAGCAAGGCCAGAGGAAAATTCCCGTTCATTATGCAAAGAGGGTTGTCGGGCGTAAGATGTACGGTGCTCAAAATACGTATATTCCGTTCAAGATCAATCCGTCGGGAGTTATCCCGGTCATATTCGCTTCTTCGGTGATGACCTTCCCGTTGCAGATAGCGGGCAGTCTAGGACCGGAGGTGGAATGGCTCGCGAGGTTTTCCTCATGGCTGCGTCCGCAGGGTGGTCCCTATATCGTGTTGTATACACTGTTAATAGTATTCTTCGCGTATTTCTATACGCAGGTGAGTCTGAACCCGGTAGAGATTGCCAAACAGATCCGCGAAAACGGCGGTTCCATACCGGGTATACGATCTGAAAAAATGGAGGGGTATCTGTCGAGGATACTCAACCGAATAATACTGCCTGGTGCGTTGTTCCTGGCATTCATAGCCGTTATTCCGACTATCATTCAGAGTCTGTTTAACTTCCCGATGGAGGTTGCGATGCTC